>NZ_DLNT01000017.1:313-155088 GCF_002477055.1 Clostridium sp. UBA7503 | reverse complement strand
GAGTGGGGAAGGTTCTTGAATACAGATGCTATTGGTGGAAGTATAGGTGAATTATTATCACATAATACTTTTGCTTATTGTAATAATAATCCTGTAAATGGTAAAGACCCTAATGGATTTAGACCTATATACACTCAAGGTGAAGAAACAGCTGCAATGAGAGATGCTTCATATAAGGTTATGAACCAATATTATGGTACTAAATATCATAATCCAAAGCCCAAAAGTACTGCAGTAAAGGATGCAATAAAAGGAGGAATAATTGGAGCTCTAGAAGGTAGCTTTGGTGATGGGTTAAAAGAAATTCCGGATTATATTGAATATTGTGTCAATAGGCAAGCTTGGAGACATAGAGGAACATTAATTCCAGTAAAAGGTGCATCATCCTTAAGGACCATGGGACGTGTTGAGAAAAGCTTTGGAATAGTTGGAGTAGGAATGGGTGTTGTAGGAGCAATCGAAAGCTTTAATAAAGGAGAAATAGCAGGTGGATTCATTGATTTAGGAGCTACAGCAGCTGGAGTTGGAGTAGGATTTGGAATCGGAGCAGCATCAACAGCAATAATTGCATTAGGAGCACCAGCTATATTAGTTGGAGTAGGAGGTACATTAATTGGTATGGGTATATCTGCTTTAATTAATATTGGAGCTGAGAAATGGAAAGATGAAATTTATGGGAGGTAGTAAAGTTGAAAAGCAATAACAAGTGGAGATACATTACCCCATCGTTATTAGTAATATTAATAGGAAGATATATAAGCAGTAAATATGGGGGGGAAGCAAATGAAAAGTTTACGATAACCATTTTGGAATTGGTAATAATGGGTTTAATGGTATTGATTGTATATTATACATTGAAAAAACATTACGGAATTACAATGGGTTTAGTAGCTTTCTTAATCCCATTCATTATGTGTGCTATAGGACTATATATAAATAATTTAACTTTATTTTATGTTGGTCTTGTATTAGTGCTAATAGTTTTTATTAGTGTATGTATAATTGTTAAAATAATGTGCAAAAATAAAAATAAATAACATAAATAATAAAATATCCTATNNATAGGATATTTTATTATTTATATATAAGAAATTTAAAGAGTGATATAATAGATTTCGGTGGTAAACAAGTTGTTTCTTATACTTATGACACCTGGGGTAAGTTAATATCTATAACAGGAGATAAGGCATTAGGAGAAAAGAATCTTTATAGATATAGAGGCTATAGATACGATACAGAGACTGGATATTATTACTTGCAATCAAGATATTATAATCCTGAGTGGGGAAGGTTCTTAAATGCGGATGCTATTGGTGGAAGTATAGGTGAATTATTAGCACATAATACTTTTGCTTATTGCAATAATAATCCTGTAAATGGTAAAGACCCTAATGGGTTTAGACCTATATACACTCAAGGTGAAGAAACAGATGCGATGAGACGAGCTTCATATAAGGCTATGGAGGAATTTTATACTTCTAGATCAACGTCAAACTCAAGCTCAGTTAGAAAAAGTAATTCTGTAGGGGGTATAATGCCAACTAGTAATCAAGCAAGAGAGGTAGTAACAGGTGGAATAATTGGAGCTGTTGAAGGTAGAATAGGTTCACTGTTGTCAAGTATTCCTGATAATTTTGTTTATTATGCGAATAGAGTAGAAAGGAGACATGGAGGACTTGCAATACCAGTAAAAGGTTCATCTACTGCAAGAGCTATAGGAAAGGTTGAAGGTGTAGGAGGAATTGGAATAGTTTTAACAGGCGTTGCAGTTTGGGGTAACTATCATAGTGGATACAGTAAAGAAGAAGCATTTTGGAGAAGTGCAATAGATGTAGGAGCAGCAGCTTTAGCAATAGGAGTAGGATTTTTTACTCCAGTTGGATGGGGAATAGGACTAGGTATGGCAATAGGAATTGGTGCAGAAGTAGGTAAGAATTATCTGTGGGGTAGAGATTAGATTGTGATACCATAAAATTGAGAAAGTAGGAAATTTATATGATAAGTAAGAAAAATATTTTAGCTACTATAATAATTCTTATAATAATGGCATTTATTAGGATTATGGGCATAGATGATATACCACAACCAATAATTTTTGCTATATTACTATTGATTATTTTATATTTATTTATATTTGTTTTTAAGTATAAAGGTGATAAAAAAGAACGAATATATTTATTAGTTATTACCATACAAGCTGCAATACTAGTAATTATATTAGTAGTTGCAGTAACCGTACAAAATAAATACCAGGATATTTCTTATAGATACAAGCCCATATTTGTAACTTTAATGGCAATCATATTTTTAAGTCTAATAGTAACTGTATATAGTTTAGGATTCTATAAATATAAAAAAAATAAATTTAAAGATAAGTAATTAAGGTTTGTTAAAGAGCTAAATTAAAGTAAGTTTTAAAAGTGATAATAATCTAAATAAGGTTATTATCACTTTTTGATATAATATATAAGAATGATAGTGGTGAAATGAAAAAGTCTATAATGGATATACCTTTAAAAGGGAATGTGGAAGGACTCTAATATGAATAAAAGGAAATGATGTATTTTATAAAGAATTAACTAATGGAATTTGTGTAGAATAACAGAGTTTTTAGCTTGTGTGAGAATGTTTTTTTCTTACAGAAGGTTAGAAATCGTTATCTAGGGGTGTAGTAACCCTTAGTGAAACTTAGGGATAATAGCTATCAGATAAAATTTTATATAACTATGGAGATAAAGGTCTTGTAGGCTTCGTGTTAAATGATACTGAAGAATATTTCTACATTAGGAATGCTCAAAGTGATATTATAGGAATAATAAACTCTATTGGAAATCAAGTTGTTTCTTATACCTACGATACTTGGGGTAAGTTAATATCTATAACAGGAGATAAAGCCTTAGGAGAAAAGAATCCCTATAGATATAGAGGCTATAGATATGATACTGAAACAGGATATTACTACTTGCAATCAAGATATTATAATCCTGAGTGGGGAAGGTTCTTGAATGCGGATGGGTTAGTAGCTACAGGACAAGGATTCATTGGTTATAATATGTTTGCTTATTGTTTAAATAGTCCTGTAAATAGAAGAGATGATAATGGGTTACGTTCCGGTTGTATTACTGAAGGAGCTAGTGGAGGGAGCTATACATCAACTCCATCAAATAGTGGTGAGGTAGAAAGAACTTATTTTTCAATACCTAATTTAATGGGTTCAATAGTAGGAACAGTTTTAGGAGCTGTAGAAAACGTAACAAGAACTTGTAAGGCGTATTTATATAATGGTAGTATTAATTTATATCCTGCATCAAGTATAATGCAAAAAATTAAACCATATGCAGCAGCAGCAAAAAAGTCATCAGCTATGATAACTGCAGCATCAACTGGTTTTGATATTGTTTCTACATGGGATTCTAATATGTCTTTAGAAAAAAAGGCATTAAAAACAGGAATACAAGTATTGGGGGTAGGAGCTGCGTATTTAGTAGGTCAATTTATAACTGGACCATTGGTTGCAGCTGGAATGGCTGCTGGACCAATTCCAGGTACTCTTAGTGTGGTAGGTGCGCTTGGTATAGATTATGTTGCAGGTAAAGCAATTACTTATGGGCAAAACATGTTATATAGAAAATTTGGATTGGAGTAGAGAATTTTATGATTTATAGATATAAAAAAATTATGTTGGTTATTGGATTAGCACTCATAGCAGGATTGTTGTGGCTTAGCTGGTACACTAAAGAAATTGGGTATAAGATATTTCTTATGATAGGAGTTATTATATCGTCAGTTATATATGTATTTGCATTATTTGAATATTTTACTATAGATGATGATAAAATTACTCGTGTGCGTAGATTTGGAACTAAAAAAGAAGTGATGAATTGGAAAGATGTAACTATAGTTACAGTACTTCCATATAAATTAAATAAAGGTATAATCTTGAGGTCTAATGTTTTGGTATCTTATGATATGGTTATTAGCTATGAAGTAAAAGGATATAGAGATATAGTAAGAATCGCATATGAAAGAACAAAGGATAATCCGGATGTTTTTATAGATGTAAGAATAAAGGAATTACTGGATAAATGGAATAAATAGTATATGTAAAAAGGTGATAGTGATTCTATGATTGAATGCTATCACTTTTTTTATTAAAATAAGAACTGAAAAGCCATATTATCTATAAAAATATGGAGTTGATCTAGGAAAGTTAATTCAAGTCAAATCAATGGCTTGAATTTAAGAACATAAAAAACTATGTCATTAGAAATACAAAGTGATGAACTAAGTAATAATAGTGTATATTCTGTGAGTAATAATAAAAATAGGAAAAGTATCGGCAAGACATATATGGCAATATGGGCAAATTAGCTATATCACAAGGAGCTAAAGAAGAGAAGACGTGGTAGACTTAGAAGTTATAGCGTTAGGTATTGGAGCAGATATTTTGTCTAGTAGTTTAGCTACTTATGCCATTGGAGCATTAGGGTTGGTAGCAGGAACAGCAACATTGATAGCAATTGGAGTAGCTTACCTTGGAATAACAGCTCCATTATGGGGGACTGCTCTTTTAGCAGCTAGTATTAGTTATGGAGTAGCAAAATATTATGAAGATGATATAGGTAAATTAAAGGACTCGGTTATATCAGGATTTTAGAAGGAGGAGAAAATGAAATCAGCTAAAATTAAACAAGCAGATGAGATGGAAGTTAAAGATTTAAAGAAATTAAATGTTTTTATTTCAATAGGATGTATGTTAGGAAGTATACTTTTTAATTTGATATTAAGTAGTGATGATAAAGTGTACCATAGTATAGCTCCAGTATTATTAGTACTTACTTTAATACTGAATGTAATAAATATAGTATTAAACGTTAATAAGAAACCAATATATAAAAGTGTTTACATTTTAATGCCAATACAAGGAATTCTAGTAGTATTATCATTATATCTAGAAGTTGTAAATTGTTTAACACTAGAAAGTTCAATTACAAAAATAATAATATTTTCTAACTATATATTAGTAAATTTATATTTTTTCTACAAAAGAATAATAGTAAAAAATGAAGACTATATTAACAGTGTTAAAAAAGGTACCCATGGAAGATATGTAAAGAGAGATTTAAGTGTTTCATTAATTGTAACTGCAATATTATTAACAATTGCTAAAGCTATAGACTCTAGTCCAATAATAATTGAAGAAGGTAATGTAGATAAATTTATTTCAGGTATTTTTTTGATAGGAGTTACTGTATGTTTAAGTGTTGTTTATATCATAGGAATATCTAACTATTTGTATAATGTTAAGGATAAAAAATTCCCCAAAACATATTAAATTAATAAAGTTCGGGAGCGTTTTTAGGAGGTTTATAATGCGTAGTGGAATTTCTTCAGCAATTTTGGGAGTAGTAATATTTTTAATTATTGCAAAGAAAACTAATATGGTAAAGAAATAAATAATATATTACATAAAGGTAAAGAACATAGAAAATTTTATGAACTTTACCTTTATTATTTTTATATCTTTAAAATTGGAGTATGGGTATATGGTGCTAGTGTAGGTTTAGGTATTGTAATAGGTACAGAAGTTGTTAAATGGGGAGCTACAAAGATAATTAAGAAGTTTGATTAGAGCTTTATAAGGAGAGATGAAAGATGAATGGCAATAATAAAGGTATATATGCAGTAGTAGGAATAGCTGTCTTTATTATATCGAAACTTATACTTGGAGGTTTAGGAATAGAGAATGTACCAGTACCCATTATCATAGGTTTATTAGCAGCTTCATACGCTATGTTTTTAATTGGGATACTTAATAAAAAATTAACAGGAGGAGAGAAGGTTTGTTATATAGTATTTTCAATTTTATTCGCAGTTGCGATTGTTAGTACTATAATAGCAATTATATTTTTAAGTTATTTTCCACAAAATGTAGAAGAATATAAAGTATTGTTGTTAATATTATTAATGATTATTATATTATCACTTTTAGGTATAGTTATTGTATCATTGATAATTATAAAAAAATATCGATAATGGTTGTCCTATAGTTGAAATATATATATATTTATTAAAAGATTTAGAAAGAAAATTCCGGTATACTTAATATACTGGGATTTTCTTTATTATAGATACCATAGAATTAATTTGTTATCTTAGTTTTATATAAAAAGATTTAAAAGTATTTCCATGTAAATTTTATCTTAAATGGTATAAAAGATTTTAATAACTAAATCCCTGAATTTTGATATTAAACTTGAATATAACTTAGAAGGGAATGAGCTGTTTTATGAAGAATTAGTTAATAGTGTTAAATATATTGTCGAGTTAAAACTTTTACTAAATGGGAAGTGAAAAATAGTATGATAAATATCTTTAAGAATGAGACTATTTTACTATATACACATAAAACTAGTATAATATTTAGCTATAAAACTATATAACTATTTAACTATTTGTTGTGTTCATGCGGGTTTAAGAGGTTTGACCATTAAAATAGTATTAAGGTAACAATAAAATAATAATTAAAAACCAAAGGAAATAGAGTATAATTAGTATGGAATTTAATTTTTTTATGTATGGGGGATAATTTAATGGATGCAGTAAATCAAGTTTTAGTTCTATCCATTATGATGGTTATAGGAATATATGCTAGAAAGAAAGGCTTTATAGATGATAGAGTAGAGAAGGGATTAAGTGCAATATTAATCAATATAACTTTACCATTAATGATAATAAATAGTTTTTGCTTAGAATTTGATAAAGCTATTATGGGAAATGCTATAAAGATATTTTTCTATTCCATAGTTATACATTTGGTGGTACTTATTTTATCAAGATATATTTATATTAAGGCTAATGATAGAAAAAAACCACTGCTTATATTTACAACATCTTTTTCCAACTGTGGATTTATGGGTTATCCAGTATTAAACAGCATATTTGGAGAAATAGGAGTGTTTTATGCTTCAATTTTTACTATGGTATTCACTGCTTTAGTGTGGACCGTAGGTGTATCTTTGTTTACAGGGAAAATATCTATGAAGGAAGCTAGTAAAAGCATTTTAAAGAATCCATCTATATGGGCTGTAATTATAGGAATTGTAATATTTGTAGGTCAAATTAAACTACCCTTTGCCATTAACTCAACGGTAAAAAGTGTAGGAAATATGACAACTCCAATATCTATGATAATCATTGGCTCTATGCTTTGTGGTTCTAACATAAAGGAAATGATAGGAGATTTTAGTTTATACTATTTATCTATAGTTAGACTAATTTTAGTTCCTATAGCAACATATTTTACTATGAATATGTTTAATATAGATTCAATGTTGGTAGCTATATGCACTTTACTTATGGCTATGCCAGGAGCGGTGGTAGGACCTGTAATTGCATTATCTGCTGGTGGAGATGGTAAGTATGGCTCACAGTGTGTATTTATAACTACACTTTTATCCGTAATAACTATTCCATTATTTATATATTTAGTAAGATAATTAATTATAAAGAATAGGTTTTATTGATTTAGCTATTTAAAATAGATATAGAAGGGAATGTAAATTATATATGTTTGATTTAGATGATTGTATTGCATTTATAACAAATAAAAGTGCAAAGAAATTAGCTGACGAATTTAATAGAAGATTACAAGAGAATGGTACAACTAGAGTACAATGGATAGCTTTATTTTATATAGGTAAAGCAGGAGAAATTTCTCAAAAAGAACTTTCGGATTATATGGATATTAAAGAGTCTTCAATGGTAAGACTTATAGATAGAATGGAAAAGGAAGAGTTAGTGGAGAGAAGAAAGGATTCAGAAGATAGAAGAATAACAAAGATAATATTAACTGATAAAGGTAAGTTTTTAAAAGAAGAACTTATGCCTAGAGGACAAGAGTTCCAAGATGATGTATTAAAGGGAATATCGAAAGAAAATTTAGAGATTTTTAAAGAAGTTTTGCAAAGGATGACAGATAATATATGTTAGCTATTGACAATACCACCCCATGGTGGTATTTTTATATCATAAATACTTGTAGTGCTAACTATTGCACTAGCAACTATTAAATGATATGGGGGTATAGATATGAAAAAAGATGTAAGAGAAATGTTAAATGACTTTATGAACGGACTTGGTGAATTAGGCGAAACTAATGGAGAGAATGTTAACGCTTTCATGGGACTGTTAGGTAAGACTTATGAAGAGGGTGCATTAGATACTAAAACAAAGGAATTAATTAGCGTTGGAATTGCTGCATATAACAGATGTGAATATTGTATAGTTTTCCACGTTTACAAAGCTTTAGAAGCGGGAGCAACTAGAGCTGAAATAATAGAAGCTGCTATGGTATCTGTTGCCTTTGGTGGAGGTCCTAGTATGGCATATTCTGTAACTTTATTAAAAGATGCCGTTGATGAATTTGAAAAAGATTTTAACTAAATAAGATTTTAAATTTAAGACCTTGAGTATTATACTCAGGGTCTTAAATCCAGAATCTTAAACTAATATATATTTGGTATTAAAGGAGAGGTTGAAATGGATATTAAGTTGGAAAGTCTATCAGGAAAAAGTAAATCTGCTAAAGTAGGCAAAATTAATATACAAGTTGGGGATAAGGTTAAGTTAAATGATGTATTGTTTCAGCTAGAAACAAGTAAAGGAAATTCACCTGTAAAAGCTAAAGGAAGCTATAAAATTGAAGAAATAAAGGTTACGGAGGGACAAGAGGTAAAGGTTGGAGATACATTACTTATAGTAAGTGGAGAAGTTTTAGCAAAAGAAACTAAAAAAGTTGATTACTTTGGTAGCTTAATAAAGGGTAAAAAAGAAAATTTAAATATAGACCTTTTAGTAATAGGTGCAGGACCAGGAGGATACGTTTCTGCTATATATGGAGCTAAGAAAGGTTTGGAAACTATAATAGTTGAAAAGGATAATTTAGGAGGAACTTGTCTTAATGTAGGATGTATTCCTACAAAATCTCTAGTTAAATCTGCTGAAGCATACAATGAAGCATTAAATGGAGAAGAATTTGGATTTGAAATAAAAGATATAAACCTAGACATGAAAAAGGTCATAGCTAGAAAAGATAAAATTAGAAATAATTTAGTTGGTGGCATAGACTATTTATTAAATAAAAATAATATAAGACTTATTAAGGGAGAAGCATCTTTTATAGATAACCATAAAGTATTAGTGAAAAAAGGTAAAGATGAGTATACTATTGAAGCTAAAAATATTATTATTGCTACTGGTTCTAAAATATCAAAAATAAGTATCCCAGGTATAGAACTACCTTTTGTATTAAATAGTACAGAAGCTCTTATCAACACAGAATTACCAAAATCAATTACTATAATTGGTGGTGGAGTTATTGGTATGGAATTTGCATTCCTTTATTCAAATTTTGGAGTTAAAGTAAACGTGGTTGAATACGAAAATAGAATTCTTAACATGGTGGATTTAGATGTTTGTGAGGAAATACTTGATATAGCAAAATCGAAGGGCATAGGTATATATACAAGTTCAAAGGTTACTAGAATTGAAAAATCTGAATCAGGTGAAGGTATAGTTATATTTGAAAATGAAGGTAATGAGAAGCTTTTAGTTTCAGAAAAGGTATTAGTTGCAATTGGAAGAGAGCCTAATATGGAAGGACTAAATCTTGAAAATACTGATATAGAACTAAATGATAGGAATAGAGGTATAAAGGTCCAAGGTAATTTAAAGACAAATGTGGAAGGAATATATGCTATTGGAGATGTTAATAGCAAGATCCAATTAGCCCATGTAGCTTCACATCAAGGAATTGTAGTAGTAGATAATATATTAGGAGAAAATAAAGAAATGAAGTATGAATGTATTCCTAATGTAATATTTACAGCTCCAGAAATTGCTTCAGTTGGTCTTACTGAAAAACAATGTATTGATAAAAATATTAATATAAAAATAAGTAAGTTCCCTTTTGCAGCCAATGGAAAAGCCTTAACTATGGGTCAAGAGTATGGATTTATTAAAATAATAAAAGATTTAGATTCAGGTAAGATGGTTGGAGGATCAATAATAGGTCCAGATGCGTCATCACTGATAAGTACTCTAACTCTTATTATTCAGCAGAATATTTCAGAAGAGAGCATAGCAGAAACTGTATTTGCACATCCAACTACAGGTGAAGGTATACATGAAGCAGTATTAGGATTATCTATAGGAGCAATACATTATAATGAATAAAGTAATTATTTCAAAGGAAGTTAATCCTTATTATAATTTAGCCCTAGAAGAAGAATTGTTAAGAAATATAAAGTCTGAAGAAACCATATTATATCTTTGGCAAAATGAAAATACTGTAGTTATTGGAAGAAATCAAAATCCTTATAAAGAATGTGATTTAGATTATATGAAAGAAAACCATATTACATTAGCTAGAAGAATATCTGGAGGTGGAGCAGTTTTTCATGATTTAGGAAATTTAAACTTTACTTTTATAACAAAGGAAGTTGAGAGTAATTTAGATAAACAACTTAATGTTATAAAAGGTGCTGTAGAGTCCTATGGTTTTAAGGTTGAGTTTTCAGGAAGAAATGATTTGCTTTTGAATAATAGAAAGTTTTCAGGACATGCATTTTATTGTGAAGATGGTAATTATTTTCATCATGGTACTCTTATGATTGATGTAGATATTACTAAACTTGAAGAGGTTCTTACTCCATCTAAGTTGAAATTAAAATCTAAAGGCATAGAATCAGTAAAAAGTAGGGTTATAAATTTAATAGAGGTTTGTAGTGAATTAAATGTAGACAATTTAATTCAGTCATTGGTAAGTTCCTTTAATAATGTTTATGGAGATTTACAAAACTCATATATTTATAATATGGGTAGCTATGTACCTAAATTATATGATAAATACTCTAGTAGGTTGTGGAATTATGGTGAGAGTCCACAATATGATGTAATTCTCGAAGAAAAAACTGTCATAGGCAATATAGACATAAATTTATCAGTGGAGTCAGGAAAAATAGTAAAGGCTAAAATATTTTCAGACACTTTGGAGGATATAAATTTAGGAAAAGTTGAAGAACAGCTTATAGGAATTATATTCTCTAGAGATAAAGTTGTAAAATTAATAGAGGACTATGTAAGATAGATATGAGAAAAAATATGTATAAAAATATTTGTATAAATCATAATATTCTTAGGCAAAAATATATTTACCTCATCTAGATAAGTCAAGAAAATCTAATATTTTTAATATGGCTTATATTTTAATGATATAATCCATATTTTTATGTAAAATAACCTTGGTAATTAAAAATAATGTAGGGTATAATATGTATATTGTAAATATAATAGCTGACAAATAAATTTTTGCTAATATATTAACATTATATTTATTATTGTAAAACTATGGAGGATTATAGCATGAGAACAATTTATAAAAATCCTAAGGAATTAGGTGCTTGTTTAAGAGATATTGTAGATTTATACAGAGATGATTTAATGACCTATGAAAAATTATCAGATAAGGTTATTAAAATTGTAGATTCCAATGTAGAAAGATTCTTTAAAAATGGCGATGTTGAAATAAAGATTGCAAATATTCTAGAGGAAGATAGAATAGCAATTATAAAAGATATATTAGATAAAAACAATTAAAAAATCTTATGGCAAATTTATAAAAAAGATGAGCTTTATTGATTAAATCCCATAAGCTTATCTTTTTTATTTTGGAGGTATATGCTATGAATAATAAATATATGAAAAGAAGTAAGGAAGAGTTGAAAAAAATATTAACCAAGGAGCAATATAAGGTAACTCAAGAAAATGGTACAGAACTACCTTATAAAAATGAATACTTTGACTTTTACGAAGAAGGTATTTATGTAGATATAGCAACAGGAGAACCCTTATTTATATCTAGTGATAAGTTTAACTCAGGATGTGGATGGCCAGCTTTTTCTAAGCCAATAGATAGAGATTTTATTAAAGAAAATATAGATAAAAGTCATGGAATGGTTAGAACCGAGGTGAGAAGTAAAAATGGAGATTCCCACTTAGGTCATGTATTCTGTGATGGACCTAAGGAACTAGGTGGATTAAGATATTGTATAAATTCAGCTTCACTTAAATTTATTCAAAAGGATAAGATGAAGGAAGAAGGATATGAAGAGTACTTATATTTACTTGATAAATAAATATACAGATGAGAGTATGGCATTAAGATGTGATTAGATGGATTTATCTATTTAGTCACATCTTTTTCTATGTTTAAGGAATTAAATATGGAAATCTACGGTTGTATTTTAAGAAGAAAAATGTGAAAATAAAGCTATGTTACTAAAAATCTTAATAAGAGGAGGGATATAGATGTTTTGGTTTTCAGAAGATAGTAAGAAGGTAGATAAAAATATTTCAAAAGAAGATGAATTACAGCAGCTAGTATGGAATTTTTTTATGAATAAAATCCCCAAATTAGGTTTTGAACAAAGAGAGGGTCAAGAAGATATGGCGTTAGATATATGTAACGCTATAGCGGACAGACAACATACTATAGTGGAAGCAGGAGTAGGAATAGGAAAATCTTATGCATATATAGTTCCCTTACTCTATTATAATAAACTTTTTAATAAACCTGTATTAATAGCTACGTCAACTATAGCTCTACAAGAGCAACTCATTAAGGATGTAAAAAAAATTTGTTCTTATATTAATCATAAACCAGAAATAGTTTTAGCTAAAGGAATGACTCATTTTGCATGTAAAAGTAGAGCTGATAAATATTTTAAAGAAATTAATAGTAAAGATTTTAATGATAATTTAGAAATACTATGTAATTACATAAATAATGGGGTAGTAGATAGAAAAAATATAAAGTTAGATGTAGATAATAATATATGGGACAATGTGAATGTAAAGGCAACAGATCATAATAGGTGTGAACATTATAATAATTGCAGTTTTATGTCTCTAAGAAGAGATATGTTAAATACTGATGGCATAATTTTATGTAATCAAGACTTATTAACTGTACATTTTCAAAAGTTAAAAAAAGGTCAAAAGGGGCTTTTAAATGAGAAAATAGATTTAATTGTTATAGATGAAGCTCATAATTTGGAGGAAAAAGTTAGAGCATCTTTAATAGAAAGCTATAACAAATATAAAATAAAATCTATTTTAGGAGATGTAATTGAAACCATAAAAATATCAGCTATAAGAAGAGAGAGTTACGAAAATTTTAATAATATAACTCATATTTTGAATGTTATTTTTAATAAACTAAATAATCAAGTAAAAAAACAAATTAACTCATCACTTAAGGGTGAAGAAATGGAAAAGTTTTTTATTAATATAGATGAAATAAGAGAAGAGCTTTTACTTTTAAATAGTAAAATTGATTTAATAAATTATAAAGTACAATTTTATAGTGATGATAATTTATGTGAAGAAGTATTCGAAGAGCTAGAGAATCTTCAAGATTTTATAAAAAGTTTGATATCTATAAAGAGCAGGGATTTATTTTGGTTAGAAAATTTTAATGATATTCATATATTTGCATGTCCTAAAAATATAAGTAAGGAGATAAATTCTTTATACTTTGATAAGTTAAAAACTACTATATTAACTTCAGCAACTATTGCAGATAAGAGTCAAGGTAGTGAAGAAGAGAGATATGAGTATTTTATTAAAAGTACAGGATTTCCAACCAGCACAGGATTTTTATCAACACCAAAACCATCACCTTTTCCGTACAATTACAATGCCATGATATATTATACAGAAAATATGCCTCATCCAGTAGAGGAGAGAGAAGGGTTTATAAAATTGGGGGCAGAAAAAATAGTAAAGCTTCTGAATATTACAAAGGGAAAAGCCTTAATTTTATTTACATCTAAAAGTGATCTAAAGGAAGTTTATGAGATATTAAAACATAAAAATTTAGAATATAGGCTTTTAAAACAGCAACATATGTCCTCTCAGGATGATATACTTGAAGAATTTAAAAAGGATAAGAATTCTGTATTATTAGCTACAGGAACATTTTGGGAAGGAATAGATGTGCCTGGAAAATCATTATCGAATTTAATTATATTTAAGCTACCATTTCCGGTACCAGATCCAATTATAGAATATAAAAGGACTTTATCAGAAGATTTTTTAATGGAGGTAAGTGTACCATTAATGATAGTAAAACTTAGGCAAGGGGTAGGACGGTTAATAAGAAAGCATGATGATAAGGGTATAGTGGCAATCTTAGATTCTAGAATTGGTGAAATGTCTAATAGCCCGTATAAAAATATAGTGTTTGATTCCCTCCCTATAAAAAATAGAACTAATGATATAAGAGAAATAGAAAGTTTTTGGATGAAAATGGATGAATAGAGCTTAAGCAAGATATAGAAAGGAAGTTATTCTATATCTTGTTTTTTATTATAAATATCATGAAATAACGGCTTAAAGCACATTAACAGTAACTTGAAAATAATTTGTATAAGTAATATAAATTAAAGTATATGGTTATATATTTATATATATTTAATAATAAAGTAATATTTATTAAATTGAAAAACTATAATTTTTAAAGATAGAGAAATAGTTGTTTACGGTATGTTAAATAATAGTTAAATATATGTTATTTAGTAAATGATATGGTATAATATGGTGTTTAGATAATATATAGAAGATTTATAAAACTAAATCTTTAATTGTTATTTTTAAGAGGGTAAAAGCTATATAGTATGGCATTTATTTAGGAGGATTTACTATGAAAATAGGAATTGATGTGGGCTCAACCACAATTAAATCTGTTGTTTTAAATAACTTTGGAGAAGTTATTTATCAATCATATGAACGTCATTATTGTAAGATAAAAGAAAAAACTTCAGAACTGCTAAAGAAAATTAGAGATAAGTATCCAAGGGAGAAGTCCATGGAACTAAGCATTTCTGGATCTGCTGCTATGGGAATGGCCGAAAAATGGAAGGTGCCCTTTGTTCAAGAGGTTTATGCAACAAGGATTGCTGCAACTACTTTAGAATCTGATGTGGATGTTATCATTGAATTAGGGGGAGAAGATGCTAAAATACTATTTTTAAAGGATGGTATGGAAGTAAGGATGAATGGCTCATGTGCAGGTGGAACAGGAGCATTTATTGACCAAATGGCTACTTTGTTAAATATGTCCTTAGAAGAAATGAATGAGGCTGCTAAGGATTATAAAAAGATTTATACTATTGCTTCTAGATGTGGAGTTTTTGCTAAGTCAGATATTCAACCTCTTTTAAATCAAGGAGTTGTAAAAAGTGATTTATCAGCAAGTATTTTCTTTGCTGTTGTAAATCAAACTATTGCAGGATTAGCTCAAGGTAGAGTTATAAAAGGTAATGTATTATACCTTGGAGGACCACTAAGCTTCAACTCAGAATTGAGAAAAGCCTTTGACAAAACTTTAAAGTTAACAGGAAAGTGTCCAGATAACTCTCTATATTATGTAGCTTTAGGAGCAGCCTATTATGCTAGTGAAAAGATAGATATAGATAACTTGATTATTACTTTAAATAATTATCGTGAAGATGAAACTTATTCTATGGCACCACCACTATTTAGAACAAAAGAAGAGTATGATGAATTTAAGCTTAGACATGAAAAAAGTAAGGTGCTTATCAAGGATGAAATTGATATTGTATCACCAATAACTATAGGAATAGATTCTGGTTCTACAACTATAAAAATTGTTGCTATTAATGATGATAAAGAAATTGTATCTTCAATTTATAGACCTAATAGTGGAAATGCTGTAGAGGTAGTTAAGGAATACTTAGAAAATTTATATAATACATATCCCAAAGTTAAAATTTCAGCAGTTGCAGCAACAGGATATGGTGAACAATTAATAAAAAATGCCTTTAAGGTAGATTATGGTATGGTAGAAACTGTAGCTCATTTTACAGCAGCCAAACATTTTATGAATAATGTTGACTTTATTATTGATATAGGAGGACAAGATATAAAATGTTTTAAAATACATAATGGAGCTATAGATAATATATTTTTAAATGAAGCTTGTTCATCTGGTTGTGGGTCTTTCTTGCAGACCTTCGCTAATGCATTAGGATATTCAGTAGAAGAATTTGCTAACTTAGGATTATTCTCTAAAAATCCAGTAGATTTAGGTTCTAGATGCACTGTATTTATGAATTCTTCTGTAAAACAGGTGCAGAAGGATGGAGCTACCATAGAAGATATATCAGCAGGATTATCTGTTAGTGTAGTTAAAAATGCACTCTATAAAGTAATTCGTGCCAGTAATTCAGAGTCTCTAGGAAAAAATATTGTAGTTCAAGGAGGAACTTTCCTAAATGATGCTGTACTTCGTGCCTTTGAACAAGAATTAAATGTACAAGTCCTTAGACCTACAATTTCTGGGCTTATGGGTGCTTATGGAGCAGCTTTGTATGCTCAGGAAAAAAGTAATAATAAAAGTACTATTCTTAGTAAGAGTGAATTAGAGAATTTTAATCATGAAGTAAAAATGACTAACTGTGGGCTTTGTAATAATCATTGTAGATTAACTATAAATACCTTTGGAGAAAGCAGAAAGTATATTGGTGGAAATCGATGTGATAGACCTATAAGCAATAAAAATCATGGAGAAGTGTCCAACATATATGAGTATAAGAGAAGTTTATTAGATAGTTATCCTAAAATTTCAGGTAAAAGAGGAAAAATTGGAATTCCTATGGGATTAAACATGTATGAATTATACCCATTTTGGTACAAATTTTTTACAGCCTTACAGTTTGAAGTAAAAAAATCTGAGCCATCTTCAAGAGAAATTTATCTGAAGGGACAAACAACTATACCATCAGATACAGTATGCTTTCCGGCAAAATTAATTCACGGACATGTACAGTCATTAATAGATGGTGGAGTAGATACAATTTTTTATCCATGCATGACCTATAATATACAGGATAGTTCAGCTGATAACTGTTATAATTGCCCTGTAGTTGCATATTACTCTGAAGTAATTGAAGGGAATATGTCAGATGTTTCAAAGGTAACCTATATTTATGATTATATAGGAATTCATAGACCTAAGGATTTTCCAAAGAAGATGCATAACATATTGGCAAAATATTTTGAGGACATATCTTTAAAAGAAGTTAAGGAAGCAACTACTCTTGCTTACAAAGAATATGATAGATATTTAAAAAAAGTAAGGATAAAGGGTGAAGAAATTATTGAGAAAGCAGAAAAGGAGGATAAAGATATAATTGTTCTTGCTGGTAGACCTTATCATATAGATAGTGAAATTAATCATGGAATTGATAAGTATATTAATAGCTATGGAGCTGCAGTTATATCTGAAGATGTGATTTCTCATAAGATAGATAAGGTAGACCTTCAGGTGTTAAATCAATGGACATATCATGCTAGATTATATAAGGCGGCTAAGTATATAGCAGGCAAGCCTAACATGAATTTAGTTCAGTTAGTTTCCTTTGGTTGTGGTGTGGATGCAATAACTACCGATGAGGTGAGAGAAATTTTAGAAGAGTCAAATAAGATATACACCCAAATTAAGATAGATGAAATTACTAATTTAGGAGCGATACAAATAAGACTTCGTAGTTTATTTGCAGCAATCCATCAAGGGGAGGGTGAATAAGTAATGGATAAGGAAAATAAAGTAACCTTTACTAAAGAAATGAGTAAATATTATACTATATTAATGCCTATGATGGCACCCATACATTTTGAAATTTTAAAAAATGTATTCCTAAATAGCAAATATCACATAGAACTATTAACTAATAAAGGTGAATCAGTAGTACAAACAGGACTAAAATATGTTCATAACGATACTTGCTATCCGGCTTTACTAGTTATAGGTCAAATGATAGATGCTTTAAACAGTGGAAAGTATGATATTAATAAAACAGCTTTAATTATCACTCAAACTGGAGGAGGATGCAGAGCATCAAACTATATATACTTACTTAGAAAGGCATTAAAAAAGGCTGGATATGGACAGGTTCCTGTTATTTCTTTTAATTTAGCTGGAATGGAAAAAGATAGTGGCTTCAAAATAACATTGCCTATGGTTCATAAAATGTTATCAGGAGTTATTTATGGAGATCTTTTAATGCATTTGAGCAATCAAGTGAGACCTTATGAAATAAGTAAAGGTGAAAGTGATAAAGTAATAAACAAATGGATTGAAGAGTTAACTTTGCAATTTAAAAATAATAAGGCTTATTCTCTAAAAAAAATTAAGACCAATATGGATAATATAACAAAAGACTTTGCAAATATAAAAATTCAAAAAACTCCTAAAGTAAAAGTAGGTATAGTGGGAGAGATATATATTAAATATGCAAGCTTAGGCAATAATGATTTAGAAGCATTTTTAGCTACACAGAATTGTGAAGTTATGATACCAGGAATTCTTGGATTTGTATTTTATTGCACAGATGAAAGAATAGACAATATAAATCTTTATGGTGGAAGTAAGGTAGTTAAGTTTATTGTTCAAAAATTTATAAATTACCTATTTAAAATTGAGAGTTTACTTATAGCTTCAGTAAAGGAAAATTCAGATTTTATACCACCTTCATCCTTTAAAGAAACTAAAAAGTTAGCTAAGGGTGTAGTTGGATATGGTAATAATATGGGTGAAGGATGGCTTCTTACAGCAGAAATGTTAGAGTTGAACAATTTAGGATATAAAAATATTATATGCACTCAACCCTTTGGGTGTTTGCCAAATCATATAGTAGGTAAGGGAATGGTACGAAAAATAAAAAACATTCATCATGATGTTAATATAGTACCTATAGATTATGACCCTGGTGCTACTAGAGTAAATCAGGAAAATAGAATTAAACTTATGCTTGCCATTGCAAAGGAACAATTAGATCATAAGGAACTTAATATCAATCCTAAAGATATTAATAGAGATATAGATAAGGAAATTGCTTTAGTGTAAAACTACAAATTTTAAAAAAGTTATTTAATTATAAATCTGAATAGATATTAAGAAATCTATTGTATAATAAAATAATTCATAATATGGAATTAAATTAAATTGTATGATATTATTAACAGGTAGAGAAAAGAAGTAATCAAACTGTTGATAAGGCTTGTTGGTCAAGTGGTCAAGACGCCACCCTCTCACGGTGGAAACAGGGGTTCGATCCCCCTACAGGCTACCATATATTTGTAATAATTACATTGGTAGAGGTTTAAAGCCATGTTCAAGGCGCTTAAAGAGGATAATGAGATAGTTAAAATTATGGGTTATAGTGCTATGGATATTAATAAAATAAAAGATAATGAACAAAAGGCACATTATACAAAGATGTAAAACTTATATAAGATACCTATTAACAAGGATGAAGAAGAAAAGCTTGATGAAATTAATCAAATTCTACTTAATGGTGGAGATGGTAGTAAAGTATTGTAATTTATTCCTTATATAATGTATAATTAATTTATATTTACATAGGGGAAGGGGTTACATATTATGAAATGTCCTAAATGTGGAAGTCAGAATGTTACAGTTCAAGCAGTTACAACAACGAAAACAAAACATAGAGGTTGTTTAGGGTGGTTGATATGGATTATGTTAGCTATTTGTACTTTGGGTTTAATAATAATTATACCTTTAATAACTAATAGTAAAACTAAATCCAAAACACATAGTGAAGCAGTTTGTCAGAATTGTGGCAAAAGGTGGAAAGCATAAAATAAATTTAAGCACTTACTTTAAAATGTACCCTATATAATAGACACTTTAAAAAAAGTCTATTATATAGGGTATTTTTATGTGTAATACAATTAATATATAAATTAATATATAGCTTTAGGAGTGATAATATGAGCAACAAATACCTGGTAAGGTGTTGTTAACAGATATAACTTATTTATTTTATAAGAATGGTCAAAAGGCTTATTTGTCAACTATTTTAGATGCTTCTACCAATGAAGCTTTAGCATATAACATTTCTAAAAGTTTAAAAATTGATATTGTTACAGAAACAATTGATAATTTGGTGAAATCGAACAAGCATTTACTCAGTAAGGATGTATTTACTCACTCTGATCAAGGTGCTCATTATACTAGCCCAATATTCCAATAAAAATTAAAGTAAAAACAATATAGGACAATCAATGTCTAGACGTGGAAATTGTTGGGACAACGCTCCGCAGGAGTCATTTTTCGGTCATTTAAAAGATGAAACAAATCTAAAGCATTGTGAAACCTTTGAAGATGTATTATGTGAGATTGAGGATTACATCGATTATCATAATAAGTATAAAGGTCAATGAAACTTAAAAAAGGTGACTCCTGTTCAATACAGAAATCATCTTTTATCTTAGAGCTTTTTTAAAAATATACTTGACTTAGGGCATACTTTATTATAGCTAAGTCCTTTAATTTTTTATATTGAAAATAACTTACAAAGAATAGATAACAATTAAGTTTTTCCATTATATAAATAAGTATATAATCTTATTTAATGAAGATAATAATATAAATTACATTTTAGGAGGTAAAATTATGACTTTAAAAAGTAAACATCATTCTTTATTAAATAATAATCCAGGAACTATAGAAAGAGACCTTGGAACGGAAGTAAGAAACAAGGTTAATGACAATGAATTAAAGAGTGAAGCAAATACAAAGAGGAACAAGGAGTCTATAGAAAATTCCATAGAAAAGGGCGAAGGATATCTTTATAACACATTAGAAGATTAGTATTTTGAAATTATTATATATTGAGGAAAGCAAATTTACTTTATAAATAAGTAGATTTGCTTTATTTGTTTTAACACTTATAACCAGATAAAACAATTAATTTTAAATAAGTGTTAAAGTTAACTTTATATTTAAGTTATTAACCCTCTTATTGCTATAATTATAGCGAAAGGAGGGGCGATATGGGAAAAATTGATGAAATGGATAAAAAGGTTTGTGAAATGAGACTAAATTTACAAAAGTTAATTAGTGAAAAAACTAATTTACTAGATCCAGAAGTAATCATCGCAAGCCAAAAACTCGATGTGGTTTTAAATGAGTATCATGCGATACTAAGAAAAATCCTCGAGTAAAACAAAAGTTGGAGAGATCTAAAGTCTCTCCTCCAAGGAGATAAAATAAATAAAAGTATATATATAATCTAAAATATAGATTTTGATGCATATAAGTAGTAGAATGGTAATATGTTGAAAATATAAGCTAAGTAAAATATATATATTTTATTTAGCTTTCAAATTGGATTAGGGGGACATAATGTGAGTGGTAATCAAAGAAAAAGTAAAGTGAAAAGTGGAGGAAAGATTTTAATTCCCATAATAATTATGCTTTTTGTAATTTATGAAGCTAGGAGTATATTTAAGGAGATAGACATAAATCAGGTTCTAGATATATTAAGAAATATACCTAATACATATCTTGTAATATTCTTAATATCTGCAATTATATCTATATCATTTTTATGCTTTTATGATGTAGTACTAGCTGATCATTATAGATACAATATAAATAAGTTTAAGGTATTTGTAGTTGCATGGATTGCTCATAGCTTTAATGACATAATAGGGTTTGGAGGGCTTACAGGAGCTACACTTAGAACTGTTTTATTTAAAGATGAAAATATTGATACTAAGGACATGATAAATTTTAATATGATACTAATACCTACAACTATAGTGGGATTATCTGTTATGTGCTATTTAGGTGTATTAGACGTATTTAAAATATATCCACTGTTACATAGCCAAAAGTGGCTTTGGATAGTAATAGTAATATTTTGTGCTTTTCTACCTATATATTATTTTCTAGATAGGTTTACTTGGTTAAGCAATAAACTTGAAAAATTAAATTTATACTTTGAAGGAAGCATAAATTTAAAGATAAAATTAACCCTTCTATCTACATGTGAGTGGATAGTGAGAAGCATGATGTTTTTTACCATAGCTAAATATTTTAAGGGTGATGCAAGTTTTGTATCAGTTACAGGAGTAAATATATTAGCATGTATTGCTGCACTTATAAGCTTTATACCAGGAGGTGTAGGGTCCTTTGATTTAGTAGCGATAATAGGATTAAAGACTCTAGGTTTTTCGCCTAACTCAGCTTTGTCTATAACGCTTTTATTTAGACTATATTACTTTATAATACCTTGGATTATTGGGGTAATTCTATGGGTAGGAAGAGTAGTATTAAGGTCAAATAAATTAGGTAATCATATACGAGAATAAAAGAAGAGGATGAATAATGAAAGATATATTAAAGTTACTACAAAGCAATTTCCTTTTTAAAGGAATTGATTCTGAGAATCTAAAAAAAATTTATGAGGAAACAAAATATCATATTAATAGATATGGCAAAGGGGAAATTATTGCCCATGAAGAAGAAGAGTGCAGTACTATAGGGCTTATATTAGAAGGAACTATTGAACTTCAAAGGATATATCCAAGTGGTAAATATATAGTTTTAAATAAACTTACCCTTGGTGATGTATTTGGAGAAGCCATAATATTTTCAAAGCAGGAGAACTATCCAGCAACAGTTATTTCACTAAGTCAATGCAGTATATTATACATTGATAAGATAGATATGTTAGAACTATTTTCAAGAGAAAAAAGGATTCTTGAGAATTTTTTAGAACTTCTTAGTAATAAAGTACTAATGTTAAATTCTAAAATTAAAAATATATCCTTTAAGAATATAAAACATAGAGTTATAAATTACATATTAGAAACTATGAAACTACAGAAGAATAGTGTAATTAAATTAAAAGAAAGTAAAGAAAGTATTGCTGCAGCGTTAGGAATACCAAGACCATCATTGTCAAGAGAGTTAATAAATCTCAGGGATATGGGATATATAGATTTTGATAGAAGCAATATAAAAATATTAGATATAGAAGCTTTAGAGGAAGAAATGTTTAATTAAACATTATATAAAAGGTAAGTATTAATAAATATGGAATACATGACAATGTAAATAAAAGTATTTTAAGAAATATATATTATTACAGGAATTCGTAACATAGGTTACGGACTCCTGTATTTTTTTTAGGTACAATAAGACCATAGTTCAAATGAATTTAATTATTAAATCAACAAAGTAAAAAATATTATTAAGAAATAAAGGGGAGTTAAATATGGAGAATAAGATGTTTTGTTTTCAATGTCAAGAAGCAGCTGGTTGCAGCGGATGTACTGTAAGAGGAGTTTGTGGTAAGACTCCTGATCTTGCAAAACTTCAAGACTTATTAATATACAGTTCAAGAGGATTATCAGAAGTAGCTACAAGAGCTAGGGAAGAAGGAGTAACTGTTTCTAATATAATAAATAGAGCTGTTACTATGAACCTTTTCACTACAATTACGAATGCAAATTTTGATGATGCAGTATTTTATAAAATGGTTAAAGAAACTTTAAATCTTAAGGAAGAATTACTTTTAAAATTAAGTAATAAAGAAGATTTAAGTGACGCTGCATTATGGACAGCTAAAACAGAAGCTGAAATGAATAGTAAAGCTGGTTTAGTAGGAGTACTGTCTACTGATAATGAAGATATTAGAAGTTTAAGAGAAATGATAACTTATGGATTGAAAGGATTAGCTGCATATGTTAAACATGCTAATGCATTGGGATATGATGATGAAGCTGTATGTACATTTATGCAAAAAGCTTTAGCTGCAACAGCAGATAATAAGATAACAATAGACGAATATATAGCATTAACATTAGAAACTGGTAAGGTTGGAGTAGATGGTATGGCATTACTTGATAAAGCTAATACTGAAAGCTATGGACATCCAGAAATTACAAAAGTAAATATTGGAGTAAGTAATAAGCCTGGAATTCTTGTGTCTGGACACGACTTAAAAGACTTAGAACAATTACTAATTCAAACAGAGGGTACAGGAGTAGATGTATACACTCACTCAGAGATGTTACCAGCTCACTACTATCCAGCATTTAAAAAGTACTCACACTTCATAGGAAACTATGGAAATGCATGGTGGAAGCAAACAGAAGAATTTGAGAGCTTTAATGGACCAATTCTTATGACTACAAACTGTATTGTACCACCTAAAGATAGCTACAAAGAAAGAGTATTTACTACAGGTGCTGCAGGATATACAGGGTGTACACATATTGCAGCTGATGAAAAAGGGAATAAAGATTTTTCAGCATTGATAGAATTAGCAAAAACTTGTGAAGTTCCAATAGAAATTGAGCATGGTGAAATCATTGGAGGTTTTGCACACAATCAAGTATTAGCTTTAGCTGATAAAATTGTAGAAGCAGTAAAAACTGGAGCTATAAAGAAATTCTTTGTGATGGCAGGTTGTGATGGTAGACAAAAGAAAAGAGAATACTACACTGACTTTGCAAAGGCATTACCACAAGATACAGTAATTTTAACTGCAGGATGTGCAAAATATAAATATAACAAATTAGACTTAGGTGATATTGGAGGAATTCCAAGAGTACTTGATGCAGGTCAATGTAATGATTCATACTCACTAGCATTAATTGCTTTAAAATTAAAAGAAGTATTTGAGTTAGAAGATATAAATGAATTACCAATAGCATTTAATATTGCATGGTATGAGCAAAAGGCTGTAATAGTTTTATTATCTCTACTACACTTAGGAGTAAAAAACATTCACTTAGGACCAACACTTCCAGCATTCCTATCTCCAAACGTAGCTAATGTTTTAGTTGAAAACTTTGGAATAGGTGGAATAACTAACGTAGAAGATGATATGAAAATGTTCATGGAAATGTAATTAAAAAAATAAATATATAATTAAGCCTAATATGTAACTATTAAAAGAGGTTCACTAAAATTAATATTCTAGTGGACCTCTTAATTTAGTATATATTTTTTTATCCGATGACTACCAGCTCTAATACTCCCGCTTTTTTAGAGTGGGAGTATTAGAGCTGGTACGTCCCTGGATAACGATTTCCCCTAAAGGACAACGACTTCTAAGTATCAANNCAAAAATACTGATACTAAGAAGTCTGTTAGTAAGCTTCAGAGAAGCTAAGAAATCTGTTTATTTAAGTCGAGATTCAATCCAAGGTAGGGCACCTGGATGCATAGAACCATCACTATCCAAAGTAACTTGAGAAATAAAAAATATTTCATTATCTTCTTTTACTTCATCTAAAGCTAGCTTTATATCCTTAGAATTCATTTCAGTATGTAAAAGAAATGTGGTTGGCATAATGTTTGCCCAAGCCCCTAAAGATTTAATTTTTCTAGGCAGATTACTATGGTGGTGATGATGCTCGTGGTTGCAATTCTCATCATGCTGGTGATCATGGTCACATTCATGGTTATGAATTTCAGCTATATAATAAGTTATTTGATATACTGACATTTTATTACCTCCTCCAGGTAAGTTTATGGTTATTTAACATGTATTATACATAAAATGAAAGTGATTTGCAATTAATAATTGATTTAAATGATGATTAGTAAGAAATATAAAATATAAATTTTATAGACCAAAGAAATAAAATAATTCATTATAATGTTTACAATTCAAGCAATGTATGCTATATTATTAGTAAATGATTACAAAGAAAAGGAGCGGTATGAAATGAAAAAATTATTTATAGTTTTAAAGAAATTTAATAAAATCCATACTGCTCATAATGATAAGGTTATTTAAGGCTTTATTTATGTAATTTATAATATTTTAATTAAGTAATTATAATACCTTGGCAGATAAATGGATAATTTTCTATGCCAAGGTATTTTTTGTTATATTATTTAAGATTATGGAGGCGTGTAAGATGAGAATTAATAGTGGAATTTTTAGTGTTAGACTAAGAGGTTAAAAGGTGGATTTATGAGTTATCTTAAATGTGGCTATCTAAACATATGATTTAGATAGTAGAATTTACTCCGTATATATCATGGAGACTTCTTTAAAGAAGTTAACTTTAAAGTTAAAATTCTATAATCATGAATCCGTACTATAGAAATTAAAATAGTATGATTAAAGGAGATTATGGAAATGGAAATAAAGGGAATAACAGTAGGAATAAATATAAATAATGAAAATGGATTTGAAGAATCTATGGTTGAACTTAAGAATTTATGTATGGCCTGTGATATTGAAGTTATAGGAGAACTTGTACAAAATTCAAAACAAATCAATAAGGCACATTATATTGGAAGTGGAAAGCTAGATGAATTGAAATCATTAGTAAATAGTGAAGAAGTAGACATAGTAATTTTTAATAATGAGTTATCTTCATCCCAATTAAGAAATATAGAAACGGCTATTGAATGTGAAGTTATTGATAGAACTGCACTAATACTAAATATATTTGCTGAAAGAGCAAAAACTAGAGAAGCAAAACTTCAGGTAGAGGTAGCAAGACTTCAGTATTTATTACCAAGACTAATTGGGGCTAATGAAAATTTAGGTCGTCAAAGTGGAGGTGTAGGAACAAAAAATAAGGGTACTGGAGAGAAAAAGTTAGAGCTTGATCGCAGAAAGATTGAGGCAAAAATAGCTGCCTTAAACAAGGAACTTGAAGAGTTAAAACATCAAAGAGAAACACAGCGTAACTTAAGAAGAAAGTCTAGTGTACCCAAAATAGCCTTAGTTGGATATACTAATGCAGGGAAATCATCAATTATGAATAGTATGATAGATACATTTAAAGATAGTGAAGAAAAAAAGGTTTTTGAAAAAGATATGCTGTTTGCAACCTTAGAAACATCTATAAGAAGCATAAAGTTAGATGATAATAAAAAATTTTTATTGTCAGATACAGTTGGGTTTGTAAGTAACTTACCACACAATTTAATAAAGGCTTTCAGATCTACCCTAGAGGAAGTTTGTGAAGCTGACTTATTACTCCATGTTGTAGATATTTCTAGTCCAGATTATAAACATTATCTTAAAGTAACAAATGAAACTTTAAAAGAGATAGGAGCAGAATCAGTTCCTATGATTTATGTTTATAATAAGATTGACTTAGTAGATGATTATTTAACTGAAAAAAATGGAGTTTATATATCAGCAAAGAAAAATTTAGGTATAGATAAACTTGTAGAAACTATATCTACTAAGGTATTTAATAATTATATAAATTGTAATATGTTTATACCTTATGACAAAGGAGATTTGTTATCTTATTTAAATGATAATGCAAGAGTTATAGATAGAAAATATAGAAATGATGGTACTGAGCTATCTATTGAGTGTTCCAATATAGATTATGAAAAGTATAGGGAATATGTAATAGGCTAAATTAAAAATAATTAAAAGTTATTAAAAAGTATTGACAGAGGTTCAATATGCATATAATATTAATAGCATATAAATTCAAGAAATTCTATGAAGAGAAAAAGTAAGTAGTATTTTTGATCCAAAGAGAGTTGGTATTTTGCTGAAAGCCAATGTTCAATGTACAACTGAAAATCATCTCTGAGAAGCAACGCCGAAATATTTTAGTAGGTTTTGCCGGAGTCTTTCACCGTTAAAAGAAAAGCGTATTGTTAGATACGTATCTAAGTGTTGTAATTGAATCTATTAATGTATTTTTTTAGATTTGTTTACAGAATTAGGGTGGTAACGCGGTTTAACCCGTCCCTTGTTTTTCAAGGGACGGGTTTTTTATTTTACATTAGAATTAAAAATGTAAATAAGTAAAGGCATAGAAGATCTTTTGGATGTATATCAGTGCTAAAAGAAAGGAACTAAGGCGCTAATAAACTGAAAAGGGGGAATATTATGGATATTCCAGGTGATATTATTAGCTAGTAGAAAATTCACAGCATAAACGAGGGGGAATAAAAATGAACAACTTATCAAAAAAAGATTTAGTATTAATAAGCTTAATGCTTTTCTCATTATTCTTTGGAGCCGGAAATTTAATATTTCCACCATTTCTAGGGCAATTAGCAGGGAGAGCAACTTGGATTTCAATGGTAGGATTTTTTATAACAGCAGTAGGATTTCCTATTTTAGGAGTAGTTGCAGTGGCGAAATCAGGGGGACTACATAATTTAGCTAAAAGAGTTAATCCGTTATTTGCAGGTATATTTACAGTACTTATATATTTATCTATTGGTCCTTGTTTAGGTATTCCAAGAGCTGGAAGTTTACCTTTTGAAATGGCTGTAGCACCATATTTGCCAGAAAACATATCAAAAATTTGGGCACTTTTTATATTTACTTTAATATTCTTTTCAGTAGCCTATTGGCTTTCATTAACTCCTGCTAAATTAGTGGATCGGATGGGTAAGTTTTTGACACCAATCCTATTAGTACTAATTTCACTAATTTTTATAGCATCAATTTTCAGACCATTAGGTAGTTATGGAGTAGCCACAGAAGATTATGTAAACTCACCTTTTGTTAAAGGTTTTTTAGATGGATATTTAACTATGGATACCATAGCAGCTTTAAATTTTGGAATAGTTATAGCATTGGCTATAAAATCCAAAGGAATTAAGGATGAAAAGGTAATTTTTTCCACATCTGTAAAAGCTGGTGTAGGTGCAGGCGGATTATTATTAGTAGTTTATTCTATACTGGCACATCTAGGAGCAACTAGTGGAGGAAGATTTGGAGCTACAGAAAATGGAGCACAAACTTTAACAAATATCATGACTTATATATTTGGAAAACCAGGTGCTGTACTGTTAGCAGTGATATTTACATTAGCTTGCCTTACAACCTGTGTTGGACTTATAACTTCCTGTAGTCAATATTTTTCCACATTAACTAGTAAATTATCATATAAAAATTGGGTTAGAATATTATCACTTTCTAGTATGATTCTTGCCAATATGGGATTAACAAAAATTCTTGCTATATCAGTACCAGTATTAAATGCAATTTATCCAATAGCAATAATGCTTATAATCCTTGCAATGCTAGATAAGTTTTTTAATGGAAGTACAGTGGTATATGGATTAACGATACTATTTACAGGAATTGTAAGTGTTTTTGATGCATTAGGACAAGTTGGAATGCAATGGAACTTTATTGTGAATTTATTTAGCAAGTTACCTCTCTATTCTAAAGGACTAGGATGGGTGGGACCAGCACTAATTGGTATAGTATTTGGAACTGTATACAAATTAGTTGAAGAAAAAATAAGCTATAGTAAAGTAAGTGAATTATAAAAATACTCTATTACTGTAATTTTCAATATAACTTAGAAGAAAGACATGAGATAAGTGTATTAAAATTATAAGGGGAATAATTTTAATAAAACTGTTGACATTCACGTTGCGTAAAGCTGTATATTAAATATTAGGAGGAGTGAGAATATGGAATATACAGTGCAAAAATTAGGTAGGTTAGCAGGGATAAGTACAAGAACCCTTAGATACTATGATGAAATAGGAATTCTTAAGCCGGCAAGAATTAATTCATCAGGATATAGAATTTATGGGCAATCAGAGCTTGATAGACTGCAACAAATACTATTTTATAGGGAATTAGGGGTTAATTTAATAGATATAAAAAATATAATAAATGAACCTTCCTTTGATGGGATTAATGCACTTATAGAACATCGCCTTAAACTCCTTGAAAAAAGAAAACAAATAGATTTGTTAATAGCTAATGTTGAAAAGACCATAGCTAACAAAAAAGGAGGAATTAAGATGAGTAATAAAGAAAAATTTGAAGGGTTCAAACAAAAACTAATAGATAAAAATGAGAAGAAATACGGTAAAGAAATAAGAGAAAAATATGGTGATGATGAGGTAAATAAATCTAATGCAAAAGTAAAAGGTATGTCAGAAAAAGAATATGAGGAAGTAACAAACCTTGCAGAAGAAATTATGAATACTTTAGTAGCAGCTTTTAAAACAGGTAATCCAGCTGGAGAACTAGCTCAGAAAACAGCAGAATTACATCGCAAATGGATAGAATATTACTGGAGCAGTTACAGTAAAGAAGCCCATGCAGGACTTGCCCAAATGTATGTGGATGATGAAAGATTTACAGCATATTATGATGCTAAACAACCAGGAATGGCAGCTTTTTTAAGGGATGCTATATTCATATATACTGGAACTGATAAATAATAATATAAACATTAAAATTTAAGGATATGAAAGGGTGTCTCCAAAGTATAAGTTTACTAAAATAAACTTAAGGTAAGGCTTTGGAGACATCCTTATTCATCAATTAAATGAGTTATAAAAACTTCCGTCTTTACAAAGTAGAGAATCTATATCTGCAAAAGGAATTTTGAAGGTAACAAAACCAGCAGCATAAGGTGCAATCTCATAAGGTGCAAAATATATATATAGATTATCTTCATCTACATAAAAATTCTGGTTACTAGTAATACCTTTAAAGCCATCTTCATATACATAAGAATATTGAGGATCAGTTTCTATCATATTTTCTATGATTTTATTTATTTCATCTACCCAACGAGTAGTACAACTAAATAAATCAGATAAGGAATAAAACTCTCCAGTTTTCAAGTTAATATTTGGTGTGCTTCTAGTTGTCATTCCATGAGCAGCGCCAAAAGGATAATAATAGGTATTTATTTCTGGAATATATAAGTCTTTTTTAAAGAATAAAGTTTCAAAATTTCCATAGAGATTATAATCTAAGACTTCATTACGATCAACTATCTTAAGAGCACACAATTCCCTTAACTTTGAATTGATATTTTCAATTACTGTAGATGGAGTAGACTGATTAATTTGAGGATAATATACTAAATAATCTACATTAGGCTTATATTTGAGTTTTAGTATAGTATATTCATCATTTAATTTAATTCGATTATTGGGTTTATAGATTATATCACCATTCTTATTCATGTAATAAGGAATATAGTCTATATCGGCATAAACAATATCGCATTGAAGCTCTAAGGTGCCAGTTCCTTTAACTACAGGTAGGTTTCTAGCAATTCTACCACTAAGGTCTATAAAGAAACTATTTTCAAGATTATAAGCAGAGGCTAATCCATCTTTAAATTTTTGAATATCTAAAAACTTAAAATCTGTAAGGGTATTGCCATTGCTGTCTCCTAATGCGTAGATACTATTAAAAGAAGTATTAACATCATTACCACGATAGATGCCTAGAGCAAATTTATTATCTCCTACATATCTTATGTCGTCATAAATGAAAGGATATAGAGTATGATCAGATAAAGTTACAACTCCATAATTACCTTTATAATTAGGTGCGGTGCTTACTACCATGTATCCATCATTTACAGGAGAAGCAGATGTAAATTTAGGCTTAATAAGAACACGACCATATATGTCTACATAGCCAATAAGACCTCCTAGGCTTTCGGAAAAAGTAAATACACCTTCATTATAATTACCTACAAATTTATAAGGAAAGTTTGTAATAACATTTCCACTTTTATCAATGACCTGATAGGTACCATCACGAGATTTAACTAGTGCATAGTTATTTTTAAAGTCACTACCTTCCAAATAATTTGGTGGTAGTACTTCATTACCATCCATATCTATATAACCATATAGTTGGTCATCAGAAGAAGTTTTAATACTAACAAGGGCTAGAGAATTACTATAGCTAGAGATAAAGGTATATGGGTTTTTAGTAATTATTTTTCCACCTTCATCTATAACACCCATAATGTCTCCTTGTACATATACAGCTCTAGACTCAACAAAGGGCTCTATAGAATTATATATAGGTGGAATTACATATTCCCCATTAATGTTAATAACACCACAATTATTATATTTGCAAACTATAGCTAATCTATTTTCATTGAAGCTTGATGCTGTAGAAAAGCTAGGTGGTATAATAAAATTTCCTTTAGAATCGATATATCCATATAGGCTTCCTTTCTGTGTATTTGTTAGAGCTGGATACAAATCTACACAAGATCCTTTAAAATCACTCATAAATATTCTCCTATTCATTACTTAATATTAGTGTATTTAAGTTTATTTAATATGTTTCAATGAATTTATAAAGTTTAACATTATTAAGAATTAATTATTGCATATAGGTATATCATAATAAAGGTTACTAAAAGGTGACCAATTGAAAGGTTAAGTATATACTGATATATTTAGTGTAAATAACTTTGAAAGGAGTAAGATATGGAATATATTTTATTATTTTTAGAAGGAATTATAACCTTCATATCTCCATGTATTTTACCAATGTTGCCTATATATATTTCTTACTTTGCAGGAGATAATAATTTAGAAGATGGAAAGAAAAATAATACTTTAATAAATGCTTTAGGATTTGTAATTGGTTTTACAATAATATTTACACTGTTAGGAACCTTAGCAGGGACTTTTGGAAGCTTTATTAGAAATTACTATACACTACTTAATATAATAGGTGGAACAATAATAGTTATATTTGGTCTAAACTACATGGGGTTACTTAAAATTCCATTTTTAGAGAGAAGTTTTAAAATGGATATGAAGATTAAATCTCTAAAATTTATCTCTTCAATCTTATTTGGAGTAGTTTTTGCCATTGGATGGACGCCATGTGTAGGTACATTTTTAGGATCAGCCCTGATGATTGCTGCTAATAGTCAGCAGGTTTTAAAGGGCGCTTTAATGCTATTTATTTATAGTATAGGATTAGGAATCCCTTTTATTATATCTGCTATTTTGATAGGGAAGCTAAAGGAAACCTTAGATTTTATAAAAAGAAATTATAAGATAATTAATAGGATTTCTGGAATAATTCTTGTAGTCATAGGAATTGCAATGATGACAGGATATTTAAATAAAATACTTTCAATTTTAAGTTTTTAGGAGGAAGTTATGAAGAATAAAAATATAATTATATGGGTTATAGGTTTCATTATATTTTTTATATTGGTTTATTTAGGATATAATGAACTATCATCTCGATATAAGGAAAATGATAAAAATAACAATAAAGGAATAAGTGATAGTCTTATCACCGGTGAGAAAGATAAGACAGAGGATACAAAGACCAAAGCTGTAGACTTTACAGTATATGATGAAGATGGAAAGGCAGTTAAACTATCAGATTACAAGGGGATACCAGTGGTACTAAATTATTGGGCTAGTTGGTGTGGACCTTGCCAGAGTGAAATGCCTCACTTTAAGGAGGCAAATGATAAATATGGAGATAATGTTAAAATATTAATGATAAATATGACAGATGGACAAAGAGAGACTGTAGAAAGTGCTAAAAAGTTCATGGCAGATAATGAATATGATATGCTGACTTTATATGATATGGATTTAGACTTTGCTAATAAATACAATGTTGCAAGTATACCAAGAACTGTTTTTATTGATAAGGATGGATTCATTACTATGGAAAGAATTGGGATAGTAAATGAAGAATTTTTAGATGATATGATAGAGAGAATTAATAAATAGATAAAACTATTAATAATTAGTGAAAAAAGTGTATTAAGAGTAGCTAAAGAAAAATGATACAGGTATAATATATACTTAATAGCGTATACTTATTTAATTATATAAAGGTTTTTAGAGGTATATACTAAAGGAGAGAAGTTATGTTTGTAGCAAATAATGAAGAATATCACTGCCCAGTAGAAGCTTTAGCCAATATTTTAGGCAAGAAGTGGGTAGCTAATATAATCTGGTCACTAAGTAAGGATAGTAAAAGATTTGGAGAATTAAATCGTCGAATGAAGGGTTGTAGTAAAAAAATGCTATCTCAGCAGCTAGAAATTCTTATAAACAGCGAGATTATAGATAATGAAAAAGAGATAAACAACAATAAAGTAGAGTCAGTTTATTATCTTACACCTAAGGGGAAATCCTTACTCCCGACTATTGAGCAAATGGTTTTGTGGGGTGAAAAAAATTTGCCTTGTAAGTAAGATTAGAATATAAATGAGGGAAATCAAAATTAATAAACAGAGTTCTTTGCTTCAGAAGGACTATTAACTCCCAATGAAGCTTAGAAATCGTTATCCAGGGACGTAACTGCTCTTTACTCCCACTTTGAAGAATAGGGAGTATTAGAGCAGGTAGTCATCGGACAAAACAAAAAGGATATCTAAAGCTATTAAAGTTAATAAGCTAAGATATCCTTTTATATTAAGCTTGCAATTAAATTCAGGTTTTAAAGTATTAATAAAATAAGTTATAATGATTATTAGTAATGATAATTTAAACTATTTAAATATGAATATATTTTTAAATATACCTATTTGTATAGGAAACTATATAAATATATAACTATTTAAATAGTTGTTCTGTTCATCCGGGTTTCAAGGGTTTGTCATTTAAGTAGAGGATTAAAAACATGGTAAAATATGAAGAGTTAATAGCTATATTGTTAGCTGTTTTCATTAGTATAACAAGTTAAAAAGCAAATACATAAGAGGATTAAAAAGGAGCTTAAGATGGAAAATTACATAACTAAAGATAATGAATTTTATAATTATGTGGAGAATGCAGATAACTTAAGTAAGTATAAATTAGACATAGATGAAGCAATAAAAACTATAATTTCTAAGGAAGATAGATTAGTTTTTGCCAGTGTAGTAAAGGTAGCTGATATTACTAATATTACTGTTTTTAAGTATCCTGAATTAAGAGGATATATTTTAGAAAAAATAAAGTTTGAAAAGGAAATTCAAGCTATAGATAAAAAAATAGATAGAGCAATAGCTAGATTAAATAAAGGAAATAGAAGAATTACTTTTATTTCATTAATGAATAGTTGTAAATTTAACTCTGATCATATATATAATAATCCATACATAAAGGAGAAAATTCGAGCAGCGGTTATCAAAAACACTAGAAACTTCTGCAAAAATAAGTAGATATTTTACAAAAAAATATCTTAGGGTATAATAGTGATTAAGGAAAATTTTATCATTAAATAGTAATATGGAGGTGCAACATGGCAACAATGGAAAAAATAAAGACAAGAGAAGAAGTTCAAGAAAAATATAAATGGAAAGTAGATAAAATGTATGCTACTGATGAAAAGTGGGAAGAAGATTTTAGAAAATTAAAGGAAAAAGCTCCAAGTCTTTTAGAATTTAAGGGTCAGCTTAGTATAGGAGCTAAACTATTAGATTACTTACATCAATATGAAGATATGGCAAGTTTATATGAGGATTTAGTAGTATATGCTCACTTAAGAAGTGATGAAAATAAATCTAACTCTAAATATCAAGTTATGATGGATAAAATATCTACTTTTGGAGCTGAATTTAGTGGAATAATTTCATTTTTCCTTCCAGAACTGTTAACTATGGAAGTGGAAGATATTAAGAAGCTTATAGAAAATACTTCTGGATTAAAACATTATGAAAGATATATTACAAATATATTTGAAGGTAAACCTCATATTTTAAGTGAAGCAGAAGAGAATATATTAGCAAATGTTAGTGATTGTCTAAGTGCGCCAAGTAATATATTCACTATGCTTATTAATGCTGATATAACCTTTCCAAAAATAAAGGATGAAGATGGTAACGAAGTAGAGCTTACAGCTTCAAATTATTTAGTATTTATCACAAGTAAAGACAGAAAAGTCAGAAAAGAAGCCTTTGAGGTTCTATTTAAAACTTATAAGAATTATGAAAATACCGTGTCAACTTCGTATATTGCTTCTGTTAAGAACTTTATTTTTGAAAGTAAAATTAGAAAATATAACTCTTGTCTTGAAGCATCTTTAAAACCTAATAAAATTCCTGTGGAAGTATATAAAAATGTAGTAAACACAGTGAATAAAAGAATAGATTCTCTTCATAGATATGTAGAGTTAAAAAAGAAATTACTTAACTTAGATGAAATTCATATGTATGATTTATATGTGCCAATTATTGATGCACCAAAGTTTAATATAGCTTTTGAAGAAGGAGTAGCTCTTTGTGAAAAAGCTCTAGAGCCAATGGGGAAAGAGTACATTGATATCTTTAGCAAAGGTGTTAAAGAAGGTTGGATTGATGTCTATGAGAACAAGGGAAAAAGAGGAGGAGCTTACTCTAGTGGTAGCTATACCTCTATGCCATATATCTTATTAAACTATAAAAATCAAGTGAATGATGTATCTACCTTAATTCACGAAATGGGTCATAGCATACACTCCTATTATTCAAGAAATAATCAACCATATACCTATGCTGATTATGAATTATTCTGTGCTGAAGTGGCATCTACTACTAATGAGTGTTTATTGATAGACTTTTTAATAAAAAATGAAAAGGATAAAGCTAAAAGATTATATTTAATAAATCAACAACTTGAAGGAATTAGAACTACTGTATTCAGACAGACCATGTTTGCAGAGTTTGAAATGATTGTCCATGAAAAAATGGAGCAGGGTGAAGCTTTATCTAGTGATGATTTATGTAAGATTTATCATGACTTAAATGTTAACTACTTTGGAGATACTATGGTAGTGGACAGTGAAATTGACATTGAATGGGCAAGAATTCCTCATTTCTATAGAGATTTCTATGTATATCAATATGTAACAGGTTTTGCAGCAGCTAACTCTTTCTATGAAAAAATTCTTAATGAAGGGGAAGAGGCAGTTGAAAAATATAAAGGCTTCTTAAAAGCTGGATGTAGTGACTATCCAATTGAAATACTAAAAAAAGCTGGGGTAGATATGACTACACCAAAGCCTTTAGAAGATACTATTAATAGATTTGATGAGCTTTTGGCTATGCTTGAAAAAGAATTATAAGAAATATTATACTTGGAATATTGGAAAATGAATTAAAAAATATTAAGATTTTTTAGGTGATAATAGTAAAGAAAGATGTTTTAAAAGTAATTATGTACTTTGAAAGCATCTTTCTTTTTTATTACAGTATAAAATTTGCTATTATGTGTTTAGTAAATTATCAACTATATTAAAGTTCATTAATTTATTTTTTCATATTAACTGACAAGTGATAATAATATATGCTGTTTACTAATAATCTTTGATTATTTACGAAATCTTTTTCTTTACTGCAGTCTTTTCTAAAGATAATAACAATATATTCATTAGATAGATATATAATTTATGGATATATATGAAAAAACTATTGACTCTATACTAAGGATAGACTTTATTATGTATAAGGTAGTATAAAAAACAAAGGAGAATAAAGTATGGAAAAAGAGAATAGATTGAAAGAATTTTTTAAATATGCAGTGCCTTCTGCCCTTGCCATGTTCATATCATCTTTATATACAGTAGTGGATGGAATATTTGTTGGGCAAGGTGTCGGTGATTTAGCATTGGCATCAGTAAATATTGTACTTCCCTTTACAGTGATGTTATTTGGACTTGCTTCAATGTTTGCCATAGGTGGAGGAACTTTAGTGTCTAAAAATATAGGTGCAAAGAATATAGATAGAGCAGTAATTATTTTTAGACAAGTATTTAAGTTTCTTTTAATAGCCAGTGGTATTATAAGTATTACATGTATTATATTCACGGAACAAATAGTAACTATTTTAGGAGCAACAACTAGTTTAAAAGGATTAGCAGTGGAATATTTAAGATTTTATGCAATCTTTTGTATCCCTAACTTGATAGGAATAGTACTAAGTAGTTTTGTAAGAAATGATGGAAGGCCAAAGCTTGCCATGATATCAACAATTGCAGGAGCAGTAACTAATATTATCTTAGATTATATATTTATATTTAAATTTGGATTAGGCATAAAGGGAGCTGCAATAGCTACAGGCCTTGGTCAAATTATTACAGTATCTGTGTTATTGCCACATTTTATTATGAAGAAAGGTTATTTAACCTTTGGTAATGTAAAAATAAATAAAAGGGATTTAAAAGAATTTTGTTTAATAGGATTTCCGTCTTTTTTTGCTCAAGGAAGTTATTCAATAATGGTATTAATACATAATATTGTTTTAGTTATGTTTATTGGAGAAAAAGGAATTTCAGCCTATAGTATAATTAACTATATAACAACAAATATATATATGGTTCTTTATGGCTTGACTTTAGGGGTACAGCCTCTTATTAGCTATAATTTTGGTAAAAAAGATGGAGAACAAATGCTAGGATTTTTCAAGATAACATGTATATCTTCAACAATAATTAGTGGTTTCTCTGTTATAATATGTTTTATATTTGGTCCAACACTTATAGGTATATTTACAGCAGATCCTGTAATTGCAAATCTTGCATATATAGCACTTAGAATAGCAAGTGTAAGTTATTTTGCCGTTGGAATAAATTTAAATACATTAGTTTATTTCCAAGCCCTAGAGATGCCAAAATACTCAAATTTAAGTTGTCTTTTAAGGTCTGTTATATACTTGCCAATTTCACTAATGATACTTTATAAAGTCTTTGGAGCAAATGGAATTTGGGCAGGTACAATATTATCAGAAAGCCTTACATTTATAACTATAAGTATAGTGGCTAATATAAGAGTATCTACTAAAGAAGTATTAAGTGCATAGAATTTAGAACAGTAGAGGGCTGTCCAAAATTTAAGGATTTTGGGCAGCCTATTTTCGAAATTTAGGATATAATAATAATGGGGTGAGAGTATATGGATACAAGATTTTCAATTGGTGAAGTATCTAAATTACATAATATTTCTATACAAACATTGAGGCATTATGACAAAATTGGATTGTTAAAGCCGGTCTATGTAAATGAAAAGAGTAAGTATAGATACTACTCAGTAAAACACTTTATAATTTTAGATTTGATAAAACAATGTAAAGCTATGGGGTTATCTCTAGATGAAATAAAAGCATTGGTAAATAATTACACATCTATTAACTCTATTTTAGATATAATAACAAAGCAAAAAGAAATAGTAGAAGAAAAGATAAAAGAGTTAGATAGCATAAAAAATAATATATGTTTCTTAGAGGATAGAATTCAAACAGTATTAAAAGAGGGAATAAATGAGCCTTTTATAAAGTATTGTACTGAGAGAAAATTTATAAAATATAGTAATACCCATAGATATACAGAAGAATTTGAAATAAATCTATCTAAAGCCTTAGGATATATAGAAAAAAAATATGGAACCACTAATAAAGAGTTAGTTTTTCCAACATCCTATGAAGATTTTAAAAGCCAAGAAAAGTTAACATACAATAATTTAATGATAAGTATAAATGAAAATATGGACATAGATGAAAAAAAAGTAATTATACTAAAATCAGGAAATTATATTACAATAAACTTTGATGACGATTATAAAGATACAAGCAAATATTACAGAAAGTTAGTTGAGTATATTGAAAAAAATAATATAATAGTTAATGGGGATTTTTATGAGATATATATAATGACAAGATGCGGGATAGACAAAGAGGAAAAAGCTTTAGGACAAATTCAAATTTTAATAGATGAAAATAAGTAATTTTAAATGACAATATAGGAGAGATAGCATGAAGAACATTTATTTAATTAGACATTGTAAGGCATATGGACAGCCAGCTGAGGCAGAGTTAACAGAGGTTGGTATAGATCAAGCATTAGAATTAAAGGACTATTTATTAAAGTATAATATTAATTATATAGTATCTAGTCCCTATGTAAGGGCTATAAAGACAATAACACCCTTCGCAAAGCATTTAGGGTTAGAAATAAATATTGATGAAAGAGTAAGAGAAAAGTTATTGCTACCTTATGTAGTAGATGATTACACACCTTATTTATTAGCAGCCTATGAAGATATGGAGATAACCTTTCATGGAGGAGAATCTTCAAATGAAGCTACTAAAAGGGCCATTGAAGCTTTAACTGATACTTTAAAGTTGGAAGAGAAAAATGTAGCAATAGTAACCCATGGAGAGTTATTTTCTTTAATAATGAGGTACTTTGATAAGGTTTCAGGTTTTGATTTTTGGAAAAATTTAAGTAATCCAGATGTATATTTATTGAGATTTGAAACTAATGATATAAAAAGTATAATAGATATTAAGAGAGTATGGAAAGCTTAGAATAAGATAAAAATTTTCTTTGAAAAAACATAATAGATTTTGTTAAAATAAACCAAAATACATATAATCATAGATGAGGTGGTTAACTTATGAAAGAAAAGATTTTTATTATTGAAGATGAAGAAAAGATTAGAAGAGAGCTAAGTACTTTTTTAAATAGATATGGGTATGACATTATAACCTCTGATAATTTTGAGAACATAGTAGAGGAGGCTTTAGAGGCAGAACCTAATTTAGTATTGTTAGATATTAATTTACCTTATTATGATGGCTACTATATCTGTAGAGAAATAAGAAAAACTTCTAGTGTGCCTATTATTGTTGTAACTAGTAGAGATAGTGATATGGATGAATTAATGAGTATGAATCTAGGGGCTGATGATTTTATTACTAAACCATATAATACTGAAATATTATTAGCTAGAATTGCATCAATTATTAGAAGAACGTATAGAAGTAATGATATGGAGATTTTTCCTTGTAGAGGACTTAAATATAATCTTTCTACTAGTGAAATAGAGTTTGATGATAAAAAACAAGAATTAACTAAAAATGAAAGTAAAATTCTATATACATTAATTAAAAGTAAGGAAAAAATAGTATCTAGAGATGAAATTATGAAATGTCTATGGCAATCTGATGAGTTTGTAGATGATAATACTTTAACTGTAAACATAAATAGGCTAAGAAAAAAATTAGATGAAATAGGAGCTGTTGGCTATTTACAAACGAAAAGAGGCCAGGGGTATATTTTAGGTTAAAACATTAGGAAAAATTAAAACTAAAGGAAGGAAATTTTAATGAGTTTTAAAGAGTATATAAAAGAAAAAATTGTTTTTTTGATTATAAATGCAATAATTTTTCTATTTACAGGGATATTGTTAAAAGCATTAAAGGTAGATATCTATGCCATTTTTTTTGTGGAGGTTCTGAATTTTATAGGCTCATCCTTATTTTATATATATGATTATTTTACAAAAAGAAAATTTTATAATAATCTTTTGAAAGGCTTAAATAATCTAGATAAGAAATATTTTATTTCTGAAGTTATAGAGGAGCCTAACTTCTTAGAGGGAATAATTTTATACGAAGTAATTCAAGAGACAGATAAGGCTATGAATGATGAAATATCTACATTAACCATTAAAAATAGTGAATATAAAGATTATATAGAGTTGTGGGTTCATGAAATTAAAACACCTATTGCCTCTAGTAGATTAACCATAGAAAATAACCCATCTCCCATTACAAAGAGTATAGAGGAAGATTTAGATAAGGTAGAAAATTATATAGAGCAAGCTCTTTTTTATACTAGAAGTAATAATATAGAGAAGGATTATATGGTTAGAGAGATAAGTCTTAAAAACTGTATTAATGCAACAATAAAAAGGAATGCTAGAGTTCTTATTGAAAATGGAATTAAAATTGAAATTGATAATGTAGATAAAATCGTTTATGCGGATAGTAAATGGGTAGAATTTATATTAAATCAGATTATATCAAATTCTATTAAATATATGAAATTCCCTAAGAGTAGTAGAGAAAACTCATTAGGTGAAGAGCATAAAAAACAAGACACTATTAAAATATACTGCATAGAAAAGGAAGAGGACATTATTCTAAACATAGAAGATAATGGTATAGGTATTGGCGAAAGCTCTATTGGTAAAGTATTTGAAAAAGGGTACACCGGAGAAAATGGAAGAATCTTTGGAAAATCCACAGGAATAGGCTTATATCTTTGTAAAAATCTCTGCGAGAAATTAGGGCTTGGTATAAAGATAAGGTCTAAAGCTTATAAAGGTACTACAGTATCTATTTTGTTTCCTATAAATAAAATGTTCATATTAAAAGATTAACCTAACAAAAATGTAAGTTTTCTGTTAGGTTTTTCTATGGATGGATATTTTCTATACATGTAATATATAGGTATAGAGAACAGGAGGAAAGAAGATGAAAAAAGAAGTATTAAAAGTGAGTAATATAGAAAAGTACTATGGAAGTAATGGTAATATAACTAAGGCCATAAATAATATTAGTTTCTCTGTTGAAGAGGGAGAATTCATAGGAATAATGGGTGCTTCCGGTAGTGGAAAAACAACTTTATTAAACTGTATATCCACCATAGATAAGGTAACGAGTGGTCATATTCATATTGAAGGAAAGGATGTAACTTCAATAAATTCTAAGGGATTAGCTAGATTTAGACGAGAAAATTTAGGTTTTATATTTCAAGACTTTAATCTTTTAGATACCTTAACTGCTTATGAAAATATTGCATTAGCATTAACTATTGGAAAGGTAAATCATAAAGACATTAATAGAAGAGTTGAAGAGGTTGCTAAGAGTTTAAATATAGAGGAAGTCTTAAATAAATATCCCTATGAAATGTCAGGTGGTCAAAAACAAAGAGTAGCATCAGCTAGAGCTATAATTACAAATCCATCGTTAGTTCTTGCAGATGAGCCTACAGGTGCTTTAGATTCTAAATCTGCAAAAATGTTACTAGAAAGCTTAGAGGAGCTTAATACTAATTTAGGAGCTACTATTATGATGGTAACTCATGACGCATTTACAGCTAGCTATGCTAGTAGAATTCTATTTATAAAGGATGGTAAGATATTTAATGAGTTAATTAGAGGAAAGGATTCAAGGAAGGAATTCTTTAATAAGATAATTGAAGTGGTAACTCTGCTTGGAGGTGACCAAAGAGATGTATTTTAAATTAGCTGCTAGGAATCTAAAAAGAAGTTTTAAGGATTATACTATATATTTCTTAACTCTAGTATTTGGGGTATGTATATTTTACACCTTTAACTCCATTGAAGCTCAGAGCATTTTAATGGAAGTTAGTGAAATGCATAAAAATATGTTTCACTTAATAAGTAAAATTATGGGTGTAGCATCAATATTTATTTCTTTTATATTAGGTTTTTTGATAGTCTATGCCAATAATTACTTAATTAAAAGAAGAAAAAAGGAATTTGGAGTTTATATGACCTTAGGTATGGAAAACTCTAGATTATCCTCCTTATTATTTATAGAGACTATGATGATAGGAGTAATTTCTTTAGCATTAGGTCTTATATTAGGAATATTTCTATCACAAGGACTATCTGTAGTTACAGCAAAACTTTTTAAAGTGGATTTAACAGGGTTTAGGTTTATATTTTCTATGGATGCTTTTATAAAAACTATTCTTTGCTTCGGTGTTATATACCTTATAATTCTTATTTTTAATTCCATTATAGTAAGAAAAGTAAAACTAATAAATCTATTAACTTCTGCTAAGTTTAATGAAAAAATGAAAATAAAAAACATATGGACTTCTGTAGTTGTATTTATAATTAGTGTAATAACCATAGGCAGTGGATATTACATAGTGCTTAAAAATGGAATAGCTAGTTTTGATAAAAATATATTAATAGCCATTGCACTTGGAGCTGTAGGAACTTTTCTATTTTTCTTTTCCCTTGCAGGATTCTTACTCAAGGTAGTTCAAAGTAGTAAGAAGTTTTATTTAAGAAATTTAAATATGTTTGTGTTAAGACAAATAAATAGTAAAATTAACACTACCTTTATATCTATGACCTTTATATGTTTAATGTTATTTGTAGCAATATGTACTCTTTCAGGAGGGCTTGGAATTAGTACAGCTATGAATACTGAAATTGAGGACTTAACTCAATTCGATATGAGTTTTTGGGACAATGAAGGAGAAGATGTAGACACTGTGTTAAAAAAATATAATGTAGATATATCAAAATATGAAGATAACTATGTAAGCTATAAGGAATATGATAGTGGAGTTAGCTATAGAGATTTTTTAAGTGAAAAAGGCTTAGAAGATGGAAATAACTATTATCCTGTATTTAAGAATTTACCAATTAGTGTTATGAAGGTATCGGATTTTAATAAAATAATGAAAATGTTAAATAGAGAAGAAGTAAAACTTAAGGCTGGAGAATATGCGGTCTTTGGAGATATAAGTGATATGATTAAAAATTTACAAGAAACTGTAGATAGTGGAAAAGAAATTACTGTAGGTGGTAATAAACTAAAACCATATCATGGTAATGTTTTAGAGGTAGTAACTTATTCTTCTATGATGAAGCAAAATTTTTGTGTATTTTTAGTAGAGGATTCTATAGTAGAGGGACTAACTCCCACTAGGGGATATTTAAATTTAAACTATAGTGGGGATGGTAGTGAGATAAGAGAAGCTTTAGATGTTAATATTAGAGAATATAGTGGCAATGATGATTTAAATACTAGATATATTACTAAGGAAGAGATTAAGGAGCAGTCTACAGGGCTAGGAGCTTTAGCATCATACCTTGCCATATACATGGGAATCATATTCCTAATTACTTCAGCAGCAGTACTAGCCCTTCAACAGTTATCAGAATCTGCAGATAATACAGAAAGATATAATCTTCTAAGAAAAGTTGGAGTAGATGAATCTATGATAAATCACTCTGTATTAACCCAAGTAGCAATTTACTTTATGATGCCCTTATCTTTAGCTATAGTTCACTCTATAGTAGGATTAAAATTGGCTTCAGATATAGTAGCTATATTTGGAGGTGCAAGCATGGTGGATCATATAGTAGTTGCATCGGTGGTATTAGTAATAGTTTATGGTGGATACTTCTTAGCAACCTATTCTGGTAGTAAAAAAATGATTAAAGGAAACTAATAAAAAGTTTAAATTTTATACTATATTAATATAGTAAACTACTTCAAAATAAATAGATTTTGAAGTAGTTTATTTTTAATTTATAGATAATTACAATAAAATATGTTACCATTTAAGTAATTAATTTGAATTTATAGAGCAAAATTTATTTATAAGAGAAGATTTGGTTATTTTATTGAGTAGCAAGAATAGTTGACATTATCATTATTATATTAAGGTATTAAGGAGGTAAAATTATGAATGAGTCATATTGGAATGGAAGATTGGATTTTTTAAAAGCCGTACGTACTGGATGGTGTAATGATGATTATATAGAATTCCTTATAGAGAAGGTCTGGAAAATTAGTAAGCCTGTAAATATCATTGATTTTGGTTGTGGCTTTGGATATGTTGGATTATTATTATTGCCCATATTACCTAAAGGAAGTACATATACAGGTATTGATATTAGTGATACTCTCTTAGATGATGCAAAAGACATTTTTGCAAATTCAGGCTATATAACAAAATTTATAAAGGCAGACTTGAATGAGTATATACCAACTGAATATTATGATATAGCTATATCGCAAGCAGTATTAAGACATATTCCAAATACAAAGAATATTCTTGATAAAATGATACAATCAGTTGTAAGTGGTGGTTTAGTTGTTTGTATGGAAGCAGACCTAGAAATAGAAAAGACAGGTCAATATTTTAGTGGATTAGATTACACTGAACTTGGAATTATACATTTACATCGAAAAATGTATAAGAAAGAATTAGAAAATGGAGGTAGAGATTATAGAGTTGGTGTTAAAATTCCTGGAATTATGCAAGAGTTAGGGTTACATAATGTTGATGTGCGAATGAATGATAGGGTTAAATTTATTAATCCTCATGGTAATAAAGAAGAACATGCTAAACAATTTGATGCAATTACTGCTGCTTGGAATTGGAATAAACAGCTATCAGAGAATGAGAAGGTAGGCTATATAAACGCTCTTATAGATAGAGGTTTAAGTGAGCAGGAAGCTAAAATATTCGTAGATGGTGAGTCAAAAATAAGTGAATATGTTATGAGTAATAAAGATAGTGCATATATTATTCAAACGCCATGTACAATTATATCTTATGGTACAAAAAAATAAAATAAATTCTCTAAAGATGTAAAGTAGCTAGGGTTGTATTCATACAAGCCTAGCTATTTTTACATTGAGAAATTAAAGAACTTTAGCTACTAATACTATTATATAAGAAGCTGGTATAAGCAGTGGAAGAGCAGCGAAGGTTCCAATAGTTTTACTTCCTATCATGGCAATAACACAGCTACGAAAATCTTCTTCAGGACACTTACCGTCTATTACATCATCAGTCATAATGGATAGTTGTGGATCTATAAAAATAGACATTAGAATTGTAGCAAATCCATTTATTACTGAGGATAGGGTTATACAAGTTGCTCTTAACTCAGGAACTATGGTACCAGCATAAATTGGTGCTAAGGCTCCTACAGTTAATATTGCAACTGCAATTATATTATAAATTATTATTTTTAAAGGTAACTTTTTAAAATTAATTTTAGTTACACTTTCTTTCACTGGAATTGAAATACAGTCCCTCATATAATGGACACCTGCCTTTGAAAAACTGTGCATAATTAGCTTAGGTATAGATTTATCAACAGAAAAACGGATAACCCCTTTATAAAATAATCTTTGAAAAGTAGGAATTAAAAAGGCGCCTACTATAGTAGCTATACCAGAAACTATTATAATTAACTTAAAAAGGTTTAATACATCACTTCCACCTGTACTATTTTCAACGAATTTTGTTAGTAGAGGGGCTTGAAAAGTTAAGGCTGTTCTTGATACTAAAGATAATATATTAAATACAGCAAAGGTTATTGCTATTTTACCTGTTCTAACACCTACAAGTCTTACAGAGTAAGCTAATGTTCCTATTATAGCAATTATAAAATTCAAAACTAAAACAATTATAATTTGAGTACTCAAAGTTATTCCTCCGTTTCATTTTCAAATATATTTATATTTTTACAACAATTAGAAATGTATTAATAGTATATAACATATTCAAAAATAAAACTAGGTGGTGAAATTAAGAGAATAATAAATTCATATAAATTATATTTTTATTATAAACTAAGGTAGGAAATTATCTTTTATTTAAATTTAACAATAATTAATATAAGAAGTACTAAGGAGATGAAAAGTAATTATGAGAAAAATAGATTTAACAAATTACATAGAAACTACGAGGGATTTTAATATATTTAGTATTATAGTAATCCAACATGGAGAAAAAGTAGGAGAATATCATAGGGAGCCAGAAAGAGTAAGACCTCAGTATTCTGTGACTAAGAGCTTTACGTCTACAGCAGTTGGAATTGCAGTGGATGAGGGACTTTTATCTTTAGATAATAGGGTATTAGATTTCTTTCTTCAAGATGCTCCAATATGTCCATCAGATAATCTTATAAACTTAAAAATTAAAGACCTTTTAAAAATGGCAGTAGGTCATGGCAATGGATATTTAATGGCAGATTGTAGCTTTGGAACTACGCCAAGGGGAGAGGTTTTAGAAAAAAATTGGGTGAAGTATTGTTTAAATCAACATTTCCCATATAAGCCTGGGGATAAATTTATCTACAATAATGCAGCAGCATATTTAGCTGGAGTCATTGTCCAAAAGGTAAGTGGAGAACTTTTAGAGGATTATCTAATGCTTAGACTTTTTAAGCCACTAGGAATAAGTAAGCCCATTTGGGAAAAATGTCCTATGGGATATAACTTTGGAGGTGGTGGACTTGAATTAAAGATATCGGATCTAAGCAAATTTGGACAATTATATTTACAAAAAGGGAATTGGAAAGGAACTCAGTTATTATCAAAAGCGTGGGTTGAAGATGCTACTTCAAAGCATATAGATACAGATAATAGAGGGGATTGGGGACAAGGTTATGGATATCAATTTTGGCGAGGAGAACATAATTCATATAGAGCTGATGGAAAGTATGGTCAATACTGTATAGTTTTAGAAAAGGAAGATGCAGTTATAACAATAAATTCTCATGCAAATCATGTTAGAGGTATTTTGGAAAATCTATGGGGTGAGATTTGGCCACAACTTGTTGGAAGATAGTAAGAGCTCTAATTTTATTTAAATATTTTCTAATATAACTTCACATATTATTGACAAGCTCCAAGATGGTGTTATACTAGGTGTATATACAGATGTACAGTATATGACGGAGGTGTGTAAAATTTGGGTTTAAAAGAAGACATATTAAAGCTAAAAAAAGAGAAGAATGCTTTAGTTTTATCTCATCTTTATGAAAAAGCAGAAATACAGGAAGTTGCAGACATAGTAGGAGACTCATATTTTTTAAGCAAGAAAGCTATGGAAAGTTCTAAAGATATAATAGTATTTTGTGGAGTAAAATTTATGGCTGAGAGTGCCAAAATATTATCACCTAATAAAAAAATATTAATTCCAGTAAATGATACTACATGTCCAATGGCAGATATGGCTACAGTAGATAAATTAAAAGCTATGAAATTAAGAAATCCTAAAGCAAAGGTAGTGACATATATAAATTCAAATGGAGATATTAAAGCATTATCTGATGTTTGTGTTACATCATCCTCTGCTAAGGCAATTTTAAATAACATAGAGGAAGAAGAAATAATATTCCTTCCAGATAGAAATCTAGGTAGTTATTTGCAAGAAAATATACAGAACAAGAAGTTTATACTTTATGATGGATTTTGTCCAGTTCATGAGAGAGTTGAAGAGGAAGAGGTTTTAACTTTAAAGAATAGGCATCCAAATTTTAAGGTGCTAGTTCATCCAGAGTGCTCTAAAAAAGTAAGAGATTTGGGAGATTTTATAGGAAGTACTTCTGAACTTATAGATTATAGTGTTCAAGATGGAACTAATGGATTTATAGTAGTAACAGAGGAAGGCGTTCTTTATCAGATGAAAGAAAAAAGTCCCAATAAAACCTTTATCCCTATTGAAACCGGAATGATTTGTCCCAATATGAAAAAAATATCAATGAAGGATTTATATAATTGTTTAATTAATGAGGAGTTTGAAGTGCATATTGAAGAGGAGCTAAGATTGAAAGCTCATAAATCTTTAGAAAATATGCATCTTCTATCTAATAAGTAAAATGAATATAAAATATGATGTATTAATTATAGGGACAGGTATTGCAGGCCTTTATACTGCTTGTAATTTGAAGGATAATCTTAGAGTTTTAATGATAACTAAAAATAAGTTAAGAGATTGCAACAGTTATTTAGCTCAAGGTGGTATTTCAACCCTAAGGGATATTGGAGATAAGGAGGCTTTTATAGAGGATACTTTAAAAGCTGGCAATTATAAAAATAAAGTGGAAGCTGTTACTCAGATAGTTGAAAATTCTACTGATAATATTAATAGATTATTGAGTCTAGGAGTAGATTTTGATAAGGATATTAATGAATTAAACTATACTAGAGAAGGTGGTCATAGTAAGTTTAGAATAGTGCATTCCAAAGATGAAACAGGTAAGGAAGTAATTGAAAAACTAATAAATAATGTTTCTAATAAGGAAAATATAACTATATTGGAAGACACTACATTACTAGATATAATTCAATATAAAAATAGATGTATAGGTGGAATTATAGAACACTCAAATGAGATTATAACTATAAATGCTAAGGCTACAGTATTAGCTACTGGTGGCATTGGGGGAATTTTTAATTCTACAACAAATATAGAAACTATCACAGGGGATGGACTTAGTATAGCATTAAAGAATAATATTCTTATGAAGGATATATCCTATCTTCAACTTCATCCCACCGCATTATATGAAGAAGAAGTAAGAGGGCGAAAGTTATTACTATCAGAATCTCTTAGAGGAGAAGGGGGAGTAATAAGAAATGCATTGGGAGAGAAATTTGTAAACCCTTTACTACCTAGGGATATAGTTTCAAGAGAGATTTTAAAGGAAATATGTAAGACCCCACAAACACCCTATGTTTTTTTAGATATGACTAATAAATCTAAGGAGTTTTTAATAAATAGATTCCCATATATTTATGAGCAATGTTTAAAACGTGGTTATAGGATGGAGAAGGATTTATTACCAATTGCTCCAGCTCATCATTATTGTATGGGAGGAATTCAGGTTGATTTGAATTCAAAAACATCTATGAAAGATTTATATGCTATAGGAGAAGTTAGTTGTACTGGGGTACATGGTAGCAATAGACTAGCTAGTAATTCTTTATTAGAGGGATTAGTTTTCAGTAGAAAAGCAGCACAGCATATTAATTTGCTTGTAGATGAAGGTGATGACAAACTAAGTGGAGAATTAGTTGAAAGAATTAATCTTAAAGCTATAAGTGATGTTAAAAATGCAAATGAAGAATATAAGTATAAGTTTATTAGTTATTTGAAGGGAAAGGTAAATGGTGAATATGTTAAACTTTTTAATTGTTGATGATATTATTAAGAGGGCTTTAAAAGAAGATAGTCCCTATGGTGATGTAACTGTATCAGCTATAGTTTCTCCTCTAGAAAGGGCTGAAGTTGATTTAATAGCTAAAGAGGAAGGGATAATTTGTGGATTAGATATTTTTAAAAGGGTATTTGAAATCTTAGGAGAAGTTGAAGTGAATCTGTTTGTTAAAGATGGAGATTTAGTAAAGAATACTATGGTTATCAGTAAATTAACAGGAAATGCTGCCAATATATTAGTAGGAGAAAGAATAGCCCTCAATTTACTTCAAAGAATGAGTGGTATTGCTACTTTAACTAACAAATATGTAAAGAAGCTAGAGGGACTTAATACAAAAATACTAGATACTAGAAAAACTACACCTAATTTAAGAGCTCTTGAAAAGTATGCAGTTAATATTGGAGGGGGAGTAAATCATAGATTTTCCTTATCCGATGGAATACTAATTAAAGATAATCACATTGGATATGCAGGTGGTATAAAGGAAGCTATTGAGCTTGCTAAAAAGAGTTCTTCTTTTGTAAGAAAAATAGAAGTTGAAACTGAAACTAAAGATCAGGTTTTGGAGGCTCTAGAAGCAGGGGCCGATATAATTATGCTTGATAATATGAGTCCAGACTTAGCAAGGGATATGGTTAAACTAATTAATGGAAGAGCATTAACAGAGTGCTCAGGAAATATCACCTTAGATACTGTTACAGACTACGGCAAAACAGGAGTAGATTATATTTCCTCTGGAGAATTAACGCATTCTGTAAAAGCCTTTGATATTTCATTAAAAAACTTTAGAAAAATATAAATATAAAATGATATAATTGTTTTAAATATGATTACTATGTTGAGATATATGGTAATCATATTTTTTAAGTTAATGTATTTAATAAATATTAGTAGGACAAAGGAAAGGACAATACATGAGGATTAATAAATTGTTTAGTAATCTTGGAATTTGCTCAAGAAAAGAGACTAATAGGCTTATAGAAGAAGGAAGAGTAAAAGTAAATGGAGAACTGTCTATTCCTGGGCAGTGGGTAGAACTAGAGGATGAAATTTTAATTGATGATAAGCCTATCATAGCTAAAAAGAAAATTTACATAGCTTTTAATAAGCCCATGGGAGTTACATGCACTGCAGCTAGTGATGTGGAAAATAACATCATTGATTTTATAAACTATGAAGAATATATATTTCCAGTAGGAAGATTAGATAAAGAATCTCATGGACTAATTCTCATGACTAATGATGGTGAACTAGCGAATAAAATATTAAATTCAGATAATTACCACGAAAAGGAATATGAAGTAAAAGCAGATAAACCTATAGATGATAATTTTCTTATGAATATGTCTGAAGGAGTATATATATTAGGAGAAAAAACTAGACCTTGTAGCATCATAAAAGTAGATGAATGTACATTTAAAATTATATTAACTCAAGGACTAAATAGACAAATTAGGAGAATGAGTAAGGCATTAGGATATAATGTGGTAGATTTAAAAAGAATAAGAATTTGTTCTATAAATATAGAAGGAATAGAAGAAGGTATGTGGAGGTATCTTACTGAAGATGAAGTTACTGACTTAATGACATAAAAGAAGTAATATATTTCCTGAGTATATACTATAACTTGGAAATTTTTGTTGCAATATTAATAAAAAATTTATATAATATTAATAGAATATGTAGAAAATGAAACAATATTAGACATTAGGGGGGAAAAATGATGTTTTGTAAAAATTGTGGAAGAGAAATAGACAATAATGCAGAAATATGTCCATTGTGTGGAGTAAGAGTAAAGGAAGCTAAATCGGGAGCAGTAGATAATCCATCTCATTTAGCAGGTGTTGCATCATGTTGTTTTCCGATAGTAGGAATAATTTTATATTTTTTATGGAAAGATGAAAAACCTAAGTCAGCTAAAACGCTTTGTTACTGGATGATAGGTGGATTAGTCGCTTGGATAGTATTCTATATTATATGTATTGTTATAGGATTTGCATCAGATGCAATGTATTACTATTAAAATTAAATGAAATATATAGATAAATTACTACACTATATGTTTTTATGTCATAGAATACCTGAAAGATCTTTTTTTTATAAGGGAAAGCAGTTTCCGTTATGTGCAAGATGTAGTGGAATACTTATAGGATATTTATTTGGAATTATATATATTATATTTTCTGAAAAACCTCATCTTTTAATTGAGATTTTACTTATCATGCCATTAGCTATTGACGGTATTGGTCAATTTTATGGTTATTGGACAAGTAATAATATAAGAAGGTTATTAACAGGAATACTTGCAGGTATTGCTACCATAGGATTTTTCAGAACTGCTATAGTTCTAGGGCTTAACACTGGAAGATACATATTTAAATTAATTATTACGTAGAAGACATCCTAAATTTTAGGATGTCTTTTTTAAAATCATTACAATATTATATGGAATACCTAAATTAAATTAGCCAATAATAAGTATATAAATATTTATAATAAGGATGTTAGTGTCATGTATAATAAACTAGTAAAGAAATTCAACATAAATACATATTCCATGATAAAGCATGGCTCTGTAGCTGTAATAACTCTGTTTGGAGTAGGTATATTATTTGGAGTAAAGAATATAATGATTGCTTTTCCTATAGCCCTTACTTCAACGGTTATGGGAAGACAAAATTTTCAGGTTAAGACCTTTAATAAAGCAATTAAAATAATCCTTATTAATTTAATCATTGTTTTAACAGCATATTTTTCATCCATGAATATATTCTGGGGAATACCTATAAACTTTTTTGCTATCTTCCTTATAATGTATACTATAGTATCGCCCTATGATTTAACTTTTTATAAACCCTTTATGATGCTATATGTATTTACTCAATATGCACAGGTATCATTAGGAGAACTTCCCTTTAGAATTTTATCTGTAATATTTGGAGTTTTAATAGTAGTAGGAGCAAGTTGTATAAATAGAGTAAATGAAAAATCCATTTTAGGAAAAAGTATGCAAGAGGCTTTTATTTTAATAGATAATCAATTTAAAAATATCTTAAAGGAAGAGTATGATCATACCATAGAAGATAAATGTTCTAAAATAATGAGAGATATTGCTTATAAAGTATATGTAACAAGGCATAGAAGATATTTGACCACTAATTTAGGAAAGGTTCAATTTCAAATATTTATTAATGTAGAATACTTTAATTTATATATGATTCAACTGTATGAAGGTATTAAAAATCTAAGTATTTCCAAGGAATATATAGAAAAGTTAAAAGAAATAGTAGAAGCTATAATAGAGTTATGCAAAGATAATTTAGAGTTTCAAACTATAAAGGAATCTACTAATGACTTTATAAGAGAATGGAGTAAAGGTGAGGAATATCATTTAGAGATATCCCTAATACTAGAAAACCTTCTTGGTAGTATTAAGGAATTGAATTCCATAGAAAAAACAGGTTCTAATAAGGTATATAAAGAGTGGGCTAGAGCTGACATAGATAAAACCAGAGTGACCTTCAAAGAATATTTTAGACCTAATACTATAAGATTTAAATTTGCTATTAGAATGGCAATAACCCTTACTATAGCACTACTTATTGGAGAATTTTTAGGTTTTTATAAAGTAATATGGGCAGCAATAACTATAATGTCTATTATGCAACCTTATTATGAAGATACTATTAAAAAGGCTAGAGAGAGAGTTATAGGAAATATATTAGGCATTTTATTTACAGGAATATTCATTAATCTGGTGGATTCTAGGATGGTTACTTTAGGAATTTTAACTATTTCTCTTTACTTAATTTATGCTTTTAAAGAATATTATAAAATATCATTATTTACAGCTATAGCATCCATATGTATAGCATCTTTCACAGAAAATATAAATGTATTGATTTTATATAGAATAGTATATGTGATTATAGGGGTAATTATTGTGGTTATAGCCAATAGAGTTGTTTTCCAATATAGGCTAAAGGATGGAGTGGAACAACTTATAGATAAAATTGCTAGGTTGAATAAAAAGCTTATAGAAGATAGTATGGAATTCTTGAAAAGTAATAAGCAGATTCATGAAATAAGAGATTTGATTATCCATTCTACTCTTTTATGTCAAAAACTATATATGAGAAATCTTCAATACAATGATGATGAGATTAATAAATTTATAGCTATTAATAATAAATATGTGATACAGGTAGGATATAAAGTATTAATAGTATATGGGAAAAATGAAAATGTTAAAAAGGAAAATATAGAATCTATATTGAATCTATATGAAGACTTTAATAATAATATACGGCATATGTAATGGTAATATAAAATATAGATTAAAGAAAAATATAAAGGAGTTAAAAAGATGAAAAAGATTGTATTAGCGGGAGGATGCTTTTGGGGTGTAGAAGAGTTTTTTTCTAGAATTCACGGTGTAACAAATACAGAAGTAGGATATGCTAATGGTAGAACAACAAATCCTACCTACGAAGATGTGTGCTATGGGAATACAAATTTTGCAGAAGTATGTGTTATAGATTATGATGAAAGTATAGTTTCTTTAGAGGAAATACTAAATAAATTTTGGGGAATAATAGACCCAACCGCACCTAATAGACAGGGAAATGATATAGGAAGTCAATATAGAACTGGAGTTTATTATGTTGATAAATTAGATGAAGAAATAATTCGAAACAATATAGAAAAAATACAGAAAAACTATATAAAGAAAATGGTTACAGAAGTAAAAACTTTAGAAAATTATTATAAAGCGGAAGAATATCATCAAAAGTATTTAAAGAAAAATCCTAATGGATATTGCCATATAAGATTAGATTAATAATAGGTTTAATCATAAATTAATGAAGCTACAGGTAAAAACCAACTAAGGATGGAATGGATAATTAGTTATAAGTGCATTTAAGATAGTAATCCTTTTGTATATAATAAAACTAAGAGATTAAATAGGTGAAGAACATTGATTAATATATACATTATAAGTACTAAATTAGCAGTGATATTTGAAATGAAAAGCCCTTTTAAGGTTGCGCCTTTAAGCCTATAGTTCCAGTAAAGGATAACTAATAATACTATAGATATTTTTAAAAAGAAGCATAGAGGGAAATTAGTCACAATGCCTTTTGCAATAGCATTAGCCTCATAAAATATACCACTGTACTTACCTACAAAGAGCCAAGTAAAAAGCAAATCACTAATATTTAAAAAAAGAATAAAGAGTAATTTTTTTCTTATAGGCTTTGAAGTTGTAACGTTTGATTTAGTTGTAAATTTAATAAAATTCATAAAATAACACCTCACAAAGAAATATATCCATATTATGTTAAAATATGCTATCATGTTAAAAATTCATGTTAATAACTGATATAATTAAGTAAATAGTTTTATGAGATCATATAAAGGTGTATCAACATAGCTCGTATATTCTATCACTGTAATTTTCAACAGAATCTTTTAAATATAGTGTTGACATATCCACTTTATAAAATATATAATAGTAAAAACATACAATGGTAAAAATAAATATAATTTAATTTGATGATAAGGAAGAGTAGTTTAATTTAGCTTTGATAAAGAGAGTTGGGGATGGTGGAATCCTAGCATGAAGGAATTAGATGAATGGACCTTTGAGAAATAAGGGGAAATTATTGGTGAAAGTACCTGATATCGTAGGCTACACGTTACAGTAGATAGAGTATGTAAGTACTTGAAATTAAGAGGCATATTGATAAATTTGTATTAGTGTATTTATCAATAGCAATTTAGGTGGCACCACGGAAGTATCTCCGTCCTATTTTTATAGGACGGAGTTTTTTTATCTTTTTATTGTTGTATGGAAGTATTTGAATTGTTTTAGGTGGTGGTATGTATGAAGTGAAAGTGCGAGGAATTAAAAGTAAAGCTTAATATATTTAATGAAAATTATAGAAATATTTTTGGAGAGAAGGAGATTTTATCATGAAAGGATATTTTGGTAAGTATGGCGGAGCATTTGTTTCAAATGAGGTGAAAAAAGCTTTAAATGAGTTAGAAGAAGCTTTTGAAAAAGCTATTGAAGATAAGGACTTTATGAGGGAGTATAATTACTATTTAAAGGATTATAGTGGCAGAGAAACACCCTTATATTTTGCAGAGAACCTAACAAAGTTTTGTGGAGGCTCTAAGGTATATTTGAAAAGAGAAGATTTAAATCATACAGGAGCACATAAAATAAATAATGTTTTAGGACAAATTCTATTGGCTAAAAGAATGGGAAAAAATAAAGTAATTGCAGAAACGGGAGCTGGGCAGCATGGAGTAGCTACGGCTACTTTAGCTGCAAAATTTGGAATGGAATGTGAAATAGTAATGGGGGAGGAAGATATAAAAAGACAAGAGCTCAATGTATTTAGAATGAAAATATTAGGAGCAAAAATTACTCCAGCAACTAGTGGCACTAAAACATTAAATGATGCAGTGAATGAAGCTTTAGAAAAATGGGTAAATAATATTTCAGATACTTTTTATGTCCTTGGTTCCGCGGTGGGACCTCATCCTTATCCAAAAATTGTTAAGGAATTTCAGAAAATAATTGGTGAAGAGGCTAGAAAACAAATATTAGAAAAGGAAAACAAACTTCCCAATTATGTAGTTGCATGTGTTGGAGGAGGAAGTAATGCCATTGGAATATTTACAGCTTTCTTAGAAGATAAAGATGTTAATCTTGTTGGAGTAGAGGCAGCGGGTTATGGAGTAGAAACAGAAATGCATGCAGCTACAATAACAAAAGGAAAAGAGGCTATTATTCATGGTATGAATACCATTGTATTAAAGAATGATATGGGAGATATTAAGGAAGCTTATTCTATTTCCCCTGGACTTGACTATCCAGGAGTTGGACCTGAACATGCATTTTTAAGTGAGATTGGTAGAGCAAATTATAAATATATTACAGATGATGAAGCTATAAAAGCATTTATGCTTTTATCAAAGTTAGAGGGAATAATACCAGCCATCGAAAGTGCTCATGCCATTGCTTATACTATTAAATTAGCAAAAACTCTACAGAAAAATGAAATAATAGTAGTAAATCTTTCAGGACGAGGGGATAAGGATGTGTCTTCTATAAATAAACTTCTTAATTAGTATGATTTCAACTATTATAAGTTTAATCATCTAATTTAAATTGAAAATCATTTATTTTAAGTATGAAAATTTTACTTAGTTTCCTATATAAATATTTATATAGGAAACTAGGTAAATATGAAACTATTTAAATAGTTGTTTTATTTATGCGGGTTTGAAGGGGGTTTGATTTTCGAAAACATTAATAAATTATATTAAGCTACCTTTCATTGAGGTATATTTTTGTGTGTAATACCCCTTATTATCTACAATTTTTTTTATGGCATATAAGAATTTATCAATTTCATCTATTGTATTGTAAAGACCAAAACTAATTCTAACCATACCGGGTTGAATATCTTTAGATGCAAGAGTCATTTCTTCTATCATAGAGTTAGGAATTTTTAAAAGTCTTTGTAGATATGGATGAGCACAGAAACATCCACTTCTTACAGCAATTCCAAATTCATAGGCTAATATTTTAGCAACTATAGTATGATGTATTCCTTCTATATTAAATGGAATAATACTAACTTTATTTTGAAAATCAGAATAATTACTATATATTTTTATTGAATGTATAGATTGAAGATGTTTTGTAGTATATACAGTTAAATATTTTTCATATTCATCTATATTAGACATTCCAATTTGAGAAAGCTCATTTATAGCAGCACCTAAAGTTATTGAGCCTATAAGGTTTGGGGATCCAGCTTCTTCCTTATCAGGGGAAGTAGTCCATATTACTTTATTGTGAGATACGAATTTAATGGTCCCTCCGCCGGTATGGTCAGGTTCATACTCATTAAAAAAATCTTTAGGCCCAATTAATACACCACAACCAAAGGGTGCATACATCTTATGTGCTGAAAAAGCAACAAAGTCAATAGGTCCTAAAGGGAGTTGAAGGCCTATAGAAAATTTACTGTGAGGAATCAGTTGAGCTCCGTCCACTAAAATTTTAGCTCCATAACTATGAGCTAAATTCGCTATGGTATATATAGGATTTTTAATGCCAGTAACATTTGAAGCTCCGGTTATTGCAACTAAAGAAATTCTTCCATTATATAGTTCTAGTTTAGACTTTAAATCATCCATATCTAAATAACCTTCATCATCTACTTCTATATATTTCACTTTAAAATTTTTTCTCCATGGTAAATCATTAGAATGATGCTCCATAGAAGTGGACAGAATAATTGATTCCTTATCTTGATTAGCTAATATACCAGCTAGCTTATTTATAGCTTCAGTACAGTTTTTTACATATATAACATCCATCATATCACTATAATCATTAATGAAAAATTTCACAATTTCCCTTGAAGTTTCATACATATAGGTGGATAACTGCGATTTATATCCATCTCCTCGATGTATTGAGGAGTAATAAGGAGAAAAATTTACTACTTCATCAATTACAGATTTTAATGGAGGCGTTGTAGCTGCATTATCGAAATTGATACCTATGCAATATGATTTATCTATCAATGGGACTTTAATATCTACTCCATAAACTAAGTCTCGATATGGATTATCCCCAAAGTTACTCATTTTTTACCTCCTTAATTAAATACTTGTTATTATATAATATTAAAGATATATTTTATTGGTGCAGATATTAAAAGAATAGTTGACATAAATACTCTGATTTGATATTATTAAACCATAGTAAAGTACTCAACATTAAGGAATGATTTTTATGAAGTTATCAACTAAGGGCAGATACGGGGTTAAAGCTATGGTTGACCTAGCTATTAATTACGGAAAAAACCCTATATCTATTAAGAGTATTTCAAGTAGACAAAATATTTCAGAATATTATCTTGAACAGTTATTTTCAGTGTTAAGAAAAGCAGAGCTAATAAAGAGTATAAGAGGAGCCAATGGAGGATATATTTTAGCCAAGGATCCAAAAGAAATTACAGTATACCAAGTATTAGAGGTGCTAGAAGGACCTATTGAAATTTCAACCTGCTTAGATAGTGATGGCTGCAACAATATTGATTGTTGCGCAACTAGAATAGTATGGAAAAAAATTAAGGATAGTATTGATTCTGTAACAATGGCAATAACTTTACAGGATATTGTAGACGATTATTCTAACATATTGAAAATTAAAGGAGTGAACCTAAATGAATAAAACAGTTTATATGGATTATGCGGCAACAACATACACAAAACCAGAAGTATTAGAGGATATGATACCTTACTTTACGGAGTTTTATGGTAACCCATCATCTATATATTCGATTTCAAGGGAAACTAAAAAAGCTATAGATAAAGCAAGAAATAGAATAGCAAAAGCTATTAATGCGGATCCAGCAGAAATATATTTCACTGGTGGTGGATCAGAAGCAGATAACTGGGCGATTAAGGGAATAGCACTTGCTAACAAAAATAAAGGAAATCATATTATAACTACTAAAATAGAGCATCATGCTGTACTTCACACTTGTGAATATCTTGAAAAACAAGGATTTGAAGTAACTTATTTGGATGTGGATGAAGAAGGGTCTATTAGATTAGAAGAACTAAAAAATGCTATAAAGCCAAGTACTATATTAGTGACTATAATGACTGCCAACAATGAGATTGGAACTGTACAACCTATTAAAGAAATAGGCGCTATATGTAAAGAAAGAAAAGTTTTCTTCCATACAGATGCAGTTCAAGCTATAGGTCATATAGATATGGATGTTAAAAATATGGATATAGATGCACTATCTCTATCAGGACATAAAATTTATGGTCCTAAAGGTGTTGGAGTTTTATACCTAAGAAAAGGCATAAAAATTCACAACTTGGTTCATGGTGGAGCTCAAGAAAGAAACAGAAGAGCTGGAACAGAGAATGTAGCTGGAATAGTTGGATTAGGAAAGGCTATAGAGCTAGCTATGGAAAATTTAACTGAAGAAAAAGAAAGATTAACTTATTTAAGAGATAAGCTTATAAAGGGATTACTAGAGATACCATATTCTAAACTTAATGGTTCTGTAGGAGATAGAAGACTGCCAGGAAACGTAAATATTAGTTTTGAATTTATAGAAGGAGAGTCAGTACTTTTAATGCTTGATGCTAAAGGAATATGTGCATCAAGTGGAAGTGCTTGTACATCTGGATCTTTAGATCCATCTCACGTATTATTGTCTATAGGACTTCCTCATGAAGTTGCCCATGGCTCGTTAAGACTTACAATGGGTGCTAAAACAACTGAAGAAGAAGTAGATTATGTAATAGAAACTGTACCTGCAATAGTACAAAGGCTTAGGGATATGTCACCATTATATGACAGTTTCTTAAATGGAAAAATTAAAAGCTTTTTTAACAAGGAGGATAAATAATTATGATATATAGTGAAAAAGTAATGGATCATTTTACCAATCCAAGAAACGTTGGAGAAATAGAAAATGCTAGCGGAATTGGAGAAGTTGGAAATGCTAAATGTGGAGATATAATGAGAGTTTATTTAAAAGTTGAAGATGAGAAAATCGTAGATTGTAAATTTAAGACTTTTGGATGTGGATCTGCCATAGCGTCTTCTAGTATGGCTACAGAGTTAATAAAAGGAAAAACCTTAGATGAAGCATGGACACTTACAAATGTAGCTGTAGCAGAAGCTTTAGATGGACTTCCACCAGTTAAAATGCATTGCTCAGTTCTTGCAGAAGAAGCTATTCATAAAGCTATAAATAATTACAGAGAGAAACAAGGATTACAACCTTGGGATTACGAAGAACACGATGATATACATGATCAAGTTCATGGAGAATAGGTGTGATACTTAGATGAAGAAGAAAGTTGTAATAGGGATGAGTGGAGGCGTCGACAGTTCTGTAGCAGCATATCTTTTAAAAGAACAAGGATATGATGTCACTGGAATAATGATGAAGTTATCTCCAGATAATCCTGAATATGCAGAAAATGAAGGTGGTTGTTGTTCTCTTTCAGCAGTTAATGATGCAAGACGAGTAGCAGATGTTTTAGATATACCCTTCTATGTTATGAATTTTAAAGCTCCTTTTAAAGAGCATGTAGTAGACAATTTTATAGAGGAATATTTTAGTGGGAGAACCCCAAATCCTTGTATAGAATGTAATAGAAAAATTAAGTTTGAAGAATTTTTGAGAAAAGTTCAAGGGTTAGGCGCTGATTATATTGCTACTGGACATTATGCTACTATAGATTTCAAAGATGGAAGATATAGATTAAAGCGTTCAGAAGATGATAGAAAAGACCAAACCTACGCCCTATATACTCTAACACAAGATCAATTGGCACATACTTTGATGCCTTGTGGAGCTTATTCTAAAACAGAAATCAGGGCTATAGCTGAAAAAATAGGTTTGGAAGTATTTAGAAAGAAAGATTCTCAAGAAATTTGCTTTATACCTGATAACAATCATGGTAATTATCTTTCTAGGTTTAGTGGAAGAGAAGTTGTACCAGGAAATTTTGTAGATAGTACTGGAAAAGTTTTAGGGAAGCATAAGGGCATAGTATACTATACTATAGGACAAAGAAAAGGTCTTGGAATTGCTCTTGGAAAGCCTGTATTTGTAACTAACATAATCCCAGAGAGAAATGAAGTAGTTTTAGGCGAAGAATCAGAAATCTTTAATACTACGCTTATTGCTAAAAACATAAATTTAATTCCTATGGATAAAATAGAAGGAGAGATTATGGTTGAGGCTAAGGTAAGATATTCAGCTAAACCAGCTCCTGCAAAACTAATTCAATTAGATGAAAATCATATTAAGTTAGACTTTGCAACTCCTCAACGGGCTATAACTAAGGGGCAATCTGTCGTTTGCTACCAAGGTGACCTTGTTGTTGGTGGAGGAATTATTGAAAGAGTTATAAAATAGTAAATTAAATATAATTTTAAAGTACAATAAAAAGATTGAATGATATTTTAGGGTTGTCTTAAAGAGAATTAGCTAGATTTATTGATATAAGTTTAGTAATCTCTAAGACAATCCTTGAAGTCATTCTAGGAGGGATTTTTATGGATTACAGTGATAAAGTTCTAGAACATTTTTATTCACCAAGAAATGTAGGTACTTTACCGGATGCTGATGGCATAGGTGAATGTGGGGATGTAAGATGTGGAGATGTTATGAAGATATATTTAATTATAGAAGATAATATGATTAAAAATGCTAAATTTATGACCTTTGGTTGTGGATCTGCTATTGCATCATCCAGTATTGCCACAGAACTTATTATTGGAAAGACTCTAGAAGAAGCCTGGAATCTTACTAATGAATCTGTTATAGAAGCCTTAGATGGATTGCCATCTTCTAAAATTCATTGCTCCGTACTTGCTGAACAAACTATACACAAGGCTATTAATAATTATAGAGAATCTCATGGACTTGAAAAGTGGAAAGATAAGTATAACAATGAATAGATGATATTTTGGTTATACAACATAGTCCACATTAATATTAGTATAAACTCTCTTTAAATAGGCAAGGATAGAAATATCATTTCCTATGAAGGGAGTTTATTTTATGGCTAAGAGTAGAGATTACATCTATATGGATGTAATGAATATCCAAGGAAAAAAGATAGGATATATAAAGGATTTATTAGTTGATTTTAATAAGGGGGAAGTGATAGGATTTAAAATTAGTCCATATAGATTATTGGGTAAAGAGTTTAACGTACTAAAAGAGAATATAGTATATCATAAGTCTCAGCTAGTAATTAACAATATAGTTAAGGATAAATATTTAGAATTCTCAAGTATTCTGAATATGCATGTTATAGATAAATGCTCTAATATATTAGGTTTAGTAAGTGAGGTTATATTCGGTGATGATGACTTTAAAATAAAAGGACTTGCAGTAAAAGATTATAATATATTCAGCATGTTTAAAAGTAGAAGTATTCTATTAAAACCATACTTAATACTAGGAGACGATTATATATTATATACAGATGAAAACACTAATATAGCTTTGGAATGTATGCCTAATGTAGGAAAGAAAAAAGCTACTAATAAGGATGTATATTATGAAAAAGATTGATTGGAATTTGAGTATCTTAGGTAGGTTATCAATAGTTCTATTGATTATAAGTATAATGATATTTTTATTGTGGAAGTTTCCTATTTTTACTGAGGTTTTAGGAGTAGTGATAATATCATTTATAATTTCATATAGTATTAGACCCTTTCATAAATTCTTTATGGACAGGGGACTTAATAGAAAGTTAAGTGCTTTAATAGTAATTCTATCTATTATATTATTTGTAGTTATAATATTTTCTATCTTAGTTCCATGGATATATAATGAAAGCTCTAATTTTGCTGAAGTAATAGGTGAGATGAAAAGTTATTATGAAAGAATTACTGGAGATATTAAATATGTAACTGATAGTCCTTTCGTTAAGGAAGTGTTATATAGTTCCTATGAAAAATTCAAAGACGCTTTTATGGTAATTGTATCGAATTTTTTATCAAAAATTGTCTCTATAGCTGAAAATATGTTATTGTTATTTATAATACCAACTTTAGTATATTTCTTTTTAAGTGACGGAGATAGTATTTCAAAGGGAATCATGAAATATATGCCTTTTAGCAATAAATATGCCATTAGAAGAGCTTTAAATCATATGGATAAGGTAATGGAAAGATATATAATAACTCAGTTTGAATTGTGTGGAATAATTGGTATATTAACCTTTATAGCGCTAAAGTTAAGTGGTATAAAATATGCGTTAATATTATCTTTAGTAAATGCAGTATTTAATATAATACCATATTTTGGGCCAATTATAGGAGCTATTCCAATAATTTTAATAGCGCTTTTAACATCTACCAAGAAAGCTATTGTTGTTATATTTTGGTTGTTTGTAATTCAACAGCTAGAAGGAGATATTATATGCCCTAAAATTTTAGGTGAAACTGTAGATTCTCATCCAGTAACAATACTATTATTACTTATAATAGGTGGTAGTATAGGTGGAATTTTAGGTATGATTATTGTAATTCCACTATGGGTAATGATTAAAATAGTTGTAGGAGAAATAGATTATTATTTATTTTAGTTTAGAATTGTTGACAATTTCTGAAATGCTAAATATAATTTATCATATAAGTAGAGAATGAGAATCTATGATTTGGTGTGAATTATTTACTCAGCGAACGCAGTGAGTCGAGTTTCAATTAAATATGAAGTTATGATAAGAATTAGTAGATATGGGAAGCTTTTAGAGAGAAAGTGGTAGGTGAAAACTTTTAGTGAAACATATTGAAGCTGTCTTGGAGCTATAATTAATTAAGAGATACTAGTTAATCTAGTATAATTAGGGTGGTAACGCGGAAAACTTTCGTCCCTTTTCAGGGATGGAAGTTTTTATTTTTTTATTTTATTTTAGAAAAATTGAATAAAAGTCATTGTTATTAGAAAGAATTAGGAGGAATGTAATATGAATAATATGGGTTTAAATGAAATAAGAGAAAGCTTTTTAAAGTTCTTTGAAAGTAAAGAGCATTTAAGACTTAACAGCTTTTCTTTAGTGCCTAAGAATGATAAAAGCCTTTTACTAATAAATGCGGGGATGGCTCCATTGAAGCCATATTTTACTGGTATTCAGACGCCACCAAGTAAAAGAGTAACAACTTGTCAAAAGTGTATAAGAACTGGTGATATTGAAAATGTAGGAAAAACCTCAAGACATGGTACTTTTTTTGAGATGTTAGGAAATTTTTCTTTTGGAGATTATTTCAAAGAAGAAATTATAGTATGGGCTTGGGAGTATATAACAGAAGTTCTAAAAATATCTAAGGATAAATTATATGTAACTATATATCTTGAAGATGATGAGGCTTTTGATATTTGGACTAAGAAAACTGATATAGAGCCAAGTAGGATCTTTAGATTAGGTAAAGAAGATAACTTCTGGGAACATGGTGCTGGTCCATGTGGTCCATGTACAGAAATTCATTATGATAGAAAATCAGATCTTCCACAAATAGAAACTACTGAAGAATTTATTAAAGCGGGTGATGAAGATAGAGTAATTGAATTTTGGAATTTAGTTTTCACACAGTTTGACGGAGATGGTAAGGGTGGATATGAGAGATTAGCAAATCCTAATATAGATACAGGAATGGGACTTGAGAGAATATCTACCATAATGCAAGGTGTAGATAATATCTTTGAAGTAGATACAATCAAGGATGTTTTAAATGCAGTTTGTAAAAAAGCCGGAAAAATCTATGGCGAAAATAAAGATTTAAATGTGTCTATAAGAATAATAACTGACCATGTAAGAAGTATTACCTTTATGATAGGAGATGGAATATTACCATCTAACGAAGGTAGAGGATATGTATTAAGAAGACTTCTTAGAAGAGCTGCAAGACATGGAAGAGTTTTGGGAATAACAGGTACATTCCTAAATGAACTTTGTAACGTAGTTATTGATAGTTCAAAGGGAGCTTATGAAGAATTAGAAGAGAAAAAAGACTATATTAAGAAGGTCATTAGTTTAGAAGAAGAAAGATTTGCAGAAACTATAGATCAAGGTATGGATATATTAAAATCCTATATCAATGAAATGAATGCTGAAAAAATAAAAGTATTAAGTGGAGAAAAAGCATTTAAACTTTATGATACTTTTGGTTTCCCAGTTGAACTTACCGAAGAAATTTTAGCTGAAAAGGGAATGAAAATTGATTTTGATGCTTTCCATAAACAAATGGAAAAGCAAAGGAATACAGCAAGAGCTGCAAGAGGTACATCAAACTATATGGGAAATGATGAAGGTGCTTTAAATAATATCCCAATGGAAATAACTACTGAGTTTTTAGGCTATGGCAATATAAGTAGTAAAGGTAAAGTTTTATATATAATAAAAGATAATGAGTTTGTAAGCAAAGTAGGGGAAGGGGAAAAATTTGTAGTTGTTACTGAAAAAACTTCATTTTATGCAGAAATGGGGGGGCAAGTAGGAGACGTTGGAACTATATACACGGATAAATTCCAAGGAAAAGTTTTTGATTGTAAAAAGAGTACCAGAGGTCATATACTTCACTTTGTAGAAGCTATTAAAGGAGAACTTAAGATAGATGATATTGTTGAATTGTTAGTAGATTCCACTGTGAGAAGTAATATATGCAAAAATCATACTGCTACTCATATGCTTCATGAAGCTTTAAAAGAAGTTTTAGGAGATCATGTAAATCAAGCAGGATCTTATGTAGATGGGGATAGATTAAGATTTGATTTTACCCATTTCTCAGCTATGACTTCAGAACAACTTAAAGAAGTAGAAGAAAGCTTAAATAGTGAAATTCTTAAGGCTTATGATGTAAACACGGAGATTATGACTATAGATGAAGCTAAAGAAAAGGGAGCTGTGGCTTTATTCGATGATAAATATAAAGAGGATGTTAGAGTTGTATCTGTAGGTGAATATAGTAAGGAACTATGCGGCGGAATTCATGTTAAGAATTCTGGAGAAATAGGGCTGTTTAAGATTCTAAGTGAGAGCGGAGTAGCAGCTGGAATCAGAAGAATTGAAGCTGTTACAGGTGCTAAATCTGAAAGCTATGTAAATGAAAAAGAGGAATTATTAAAAGAAATATCTGCAACTTTAAAGTGTGGAGAAAAAGATTTATTAAATAAGTTAAATGGATTACTTACTACTTTAAAAGAAAAAGAAAAAGAAATACAAGGATTGAAGGAAAAATTAGCTAGTGGTATAGAAGATGAAATAATTAATAAAGCTGAAGATATTAAAGGAATTAATGTAATTGCAGCTGCACTAGATGATATTGAAGGAGATGCACTTAGAAACCTATGTGATAAACTTAGAAGTAAAGTTTCAGATGCAGTTGTAGTTCTTGGGAGTAGAGTTGCTGGAAAGGTTCAATTTGTAGTAATGGCTAGTAAGGAAGCAGTTGCAAAAGGTGCTCATGCTGGAAAGATTATTAAAGAGGTAGCTATCATCGCTGGTGGTGGTGGTGGTGGAAGACCTGACATGGCACAGGCAGGTGGAAAGAAACCAGAAAAACTAGATGAAGCAATTTCAAAGGTAAGTCAAATAGTAGAAACTTTAGTAAAATAGTATACTTTTTGTATCCAATGATGGTATAATAGAAAATAAAGTAAGGTTGAGAAGGTGATATAATGGATAAACAACATACAGTTCAGTTTGATGTAATGAAAGATAAGAAAGATATGACAAAAGTTATACTAACTGATGTATATGATGCTCTAATTGAGAAGGGCTATAATCCTGTTAACCAGTTAGTAGGATATCTTATATCTGGCGACCCAACTTATATAACTAACTATAATGGCGCAAGAGCATTAGTAAGTAAACTAGAAAGAGACGAGATATTAGAAGAAGTTTTAAAATCTTATCTAGATATAAAATAAAAATGCCTTTTAAGGCATTTTTATTTTAAAATTACACATAATATGTAGTAGGCAAAAGTGTAATATGGTCCGTTAAAGATGTATATAGTGTTGGAATAATAAATTAATTTTATCCATTAGTGTTAATTATAATAGCATATAATTATTAATTTGTAATTATTAGAATAAGGAGCACCTATATAAGGATAAAGAAGAGGTTTATCCGATGACTACCCGTTCTAATACTCCCATCGTCTTCAAAGTTGGAGTAAAGAGCGGCTATGACCCTGGATAACGATTTCCCCTAAAGGACAACGAATTCTAAGTATCGAAAATACTTATACTAAGAATTCTGTTAGTAACCTTCAGAGGGAGTAAATAACTCTGTTTATCATAATGGAGCTCCTATATTTGTAATATACAGTTAGGAGAAGAGCATGAGAGTACTTGGATTAGATGTGGGTGATAGAACTATTGGAGTAGCTATAAGTGACCCACTAGGCTTCACAGCTCAAGGAATTACTACCATAAGACGTAAAAAAGAAGAGGCAGATATAGAAGAAATTATAAAAATATGCAACGAATATAATGTTGATACTATAATTTCAGGATTACCTAAGAATATGAATGGCACTATAGGTGAGCAAGCGGAAAAGGTACAAAGATTTTGTGAAGCTTTAAGAGAGCACGTAAACATAGAAATTAAATTTTGGGATGAAAGACTTACTACTAGGGCAGCACATATGGCTATGTTAGAAGCTGACATGTCAAGAAAAAAAAGAAAAGGTTTGGTTGATAAGATAGCTGCTACTTATATTTTACAGGGGTATTTAGATAGTCTTAGTAAATAGTATTATCATGAACAAGATAGTATATAGTATAAATTTAAATAGGTACCTATATCTTACAGAATTATATTATAGATAATTTCTATATAGAAAAATACCACAAATGTGTAGAAGGAGGGAATTTTTATGGAAAATTTTTTAGAAAATATAACATTAACTGACGAAGAAGGTAATGACGTTGAGTTTGAAGTTATAACCAAGTTAGAAATAGAAGATACAGAGTATTTTATAGTAGCACCTATTGATGATGAAAATGAGGATGCTATCGCATTGAAGGTTCTTAAGGATGAAGATGGAGAAGAATACTTTGCAACAGTAGAGGATGAAAAAGAGTTTAACATGGTTAATGATGCTTTTGAAACTCTATATGATGAAGGCGTTATAGAATAAATATACTTCACCTAGTGGTGAAAGGAGTAGTGTTAATTTATGTCTAATGAGAAAATTGAAAATTTAAAACTTATTCTAAAAGAAAAGGGCTATAAATTGACACCTCAAAGAAGGTCTATACTTGATGAAATTATTAAAAATGAAGGTAGCCACTTAACCACAGAAGAAATATATGACTTAGTAAAGGTTAATTGTCCTGAAATTGGACTTGCAACTGTGTATAGAACTGTTCAGTTATTAGAAGAAATGGGAGTTCTATATAAACTTGATTTAGATGATGGATGCAGTAGATACGAACTTTGTGATGAAGATGAAAGTCATCAACATCATCATTTGATTTGTCAAAATTGTGGTAAAGTCATTGAGGTTGAAGGAGATCTTTTAGAGGAGTTAGAGCAGGGAATAGAAAAAAAGTATAACTTTAAAATAAAAAATCATAGTTTAAAGTTTTATGGAATTTGTGATAATTGTTCTTTACAATAATAACTTTATTATTAGTAGAGATGTTATATAAATCTATACTATATGATATTAAAATTTCTCTTGAAATTAAATATATATATGTGCAGATTAGATTAAGATGCTTAAAAACCTTATCTTTTATATTAATAAAGTTAGGCAGAGCATAAAGTAAATTATGTAGAAAAGGAGGGTAGGTTTTGAAAAAAGAAAAAGAAAAGATTAAAATAATTCCTTTAGGGGGATTAAATGAGATTGGTAAAAATCTAACAGCTATAGAATATAAGAATGATATAGTTGTTATTGATTGCGGATTGAAATTTCCAGATGATGAGATGTTGGGAATTGACGTAGTTATACCAGATGTTACTTATCTAGTTAAGAATCTTGATAGAGTAACTGGAATATTTTTAACCCATGCTCATGAAGATCATATTGGTGCCTTACCATATGTATTAAAGCAAATTAATGTTCCAGTTTATGGGACTAAACTCACACTGGGAATTGTGGAAAGTAAGTTAAGAGAGCATGCATTATTAGGAGTGGTTGACTTAAGAGAAGTTAAGCCGAAGGATATCATAAAGCTTACTAGTGTATCTGTAGAATTTATTAAAACAAATCACAGTATAGCAGATTCGGTAGCTATAGCTATACACACACCATTAGGGGTAGTACTTCATACTGGAGATTTTAAGATTGACTTTACACCTATAGATGGCAAGGTTACAGATTTAACTAGATTTGCAGAGCTAGGGAAAAAGGGAGTAACTGTACTTTTAGCGGATAGTACTAATGTGGAAAGACCAGGATATACTATGTCTGAAAGCATAGTTGGAGAAAGTTTCGAGAAAATTTTCCATGGCGCTAAGGGGAGGGTTATCGTTGCAACTTTTGCTTCTAATATTCATAGGGTTCAACAGATAATAACAGCAGCTAGAAAGTATAATAGAAAAGTTGCACTTTCTGGTAGAAGTATGGAAAATATAATCGCAGTTGCTATAGAACTTGGATATATCACTATAGAAGAAGATGCATTAATAAGTATAGATTCTATGGGGAAATATCGTGATGATGAAATAGTTATGATAACCACAGGGAGTCAAGGAGAACCTATGGCAGCTCTTTCAAGAATGGCAGCTTCTGAACATAAGAAGGTAAATATACAAAAGGGAGACCTAGTAATATTATCTGCATCGCCTATACCAGGAAATGAGAAATTGGTTTCTAAGGTAATAAACCAGTTGTTTAAACAAGGGGCAGAAGTAGTATATGAATCCTTAGCAGAAGTTCACGTATCAGGTCATGCATGCCAGGAAGAGTTAAAACTTATGCATTCTTTAGTAAAACCTAGATTCTTCATCCCAGTTCATGGTGAATATAGACATTTGAAACAACATGGTGAGCTAGCTGTTAAGTTAGGTTTGATGGAGAAAAATGTATATATAGGAGAAAATGGAGATCTTATTGAAGTAAGTAGAACATCTATAAGAAAAGCGGGTACGGTAGCTTCAGGGCAAGTTTTCGTAGATGGCCTTGGAGTTGGAGATGTAGGAAATATTGTTCTAAGGGATAGGAAACATCTATCACAAGATGGTATTCTAACTGTTGTAGTTACAATGGGTAAAGATACTGGAAGTGTTATTGCAGGTCCAGATATAATTTCAAGAGGCTTTGTCTATGTTAGAGAATCTGAGGATTTAATGGAAAAGGCTAGAGTGGTAGTTAAAGAGGCTCTTGCACATTGTGAAGAAAAACACATTACGGAATGGCCTACTATAAAAGCATCAATTAGAGAAGCTCTTAGAGAGTACCTTTATGAAAAGACTAAGAGAAGACCAATGATTTTACCTATAATTATGGAAGTTTAGAAGGCTTCATTTTTCATTAGTTGCTATAAGTTAAGATTACACAAATAGTAATTAATGATAAATCTATTCTGTATTGGGATTTAATAATGTTTTAATAACATTGACTTTTTATCCACATAATATTAGAATTGAAATAGTTAATTTAAATTGGATACTTAAGTATCCAATTTTATTTTGTAGTTTATTATTAAAATAAAATTTTGGAGGAAAAATATGAATTTATATACAAGAGAAGATATAAGAAACATCGCTATAATAGCTCACGTTGACCATGGTAAGACAACTTTAGTGGATGCGCTTTTAAAGCAGAGTAAAGTATTTAGAGAAAATGAAGTAATGCAAGAGAGAGTTATGGATTCAAATGATTTAGAGAGAGAAAGAGGAATAACTATTCTTTCAAAAAATACTGCAGTAATGTATAATGGAGTTAAAATAAACATTATAGATACTCCAGGCCATGCTGATTTTGGTGGAGAAGTTGAGCGTGTACTTAAAATGGTAGATAGTGTTTTACTTGTAGTAGATGCTTATGAAGGAGCTATGCCACAAACTAAGTTCGTTCTAAAGAAGGCCCTTGAACTTGGATTAGATCCAATGGTTGTTATCAATAAAATTGATAGAAAAGATGCAAGACCAGAGGCAGTTATAGATGAGATCTTTGACTTATTTGTAGAATTAGGTGCTACAGATGAGCAATTAGATTTTAAAATAATATATGCATCTGCTAGAGATGGAGTTGCTGTATCAGAACTTGAAGATGAAGCTGTAGATATGGTTCCATTATTCGAAGCAATTATTGAAACTGTACACCCACCAAAAGGTTACATAGACGAGCCATTACAAATGCTAGTAACATCAATAGATTACAACGAGTATGTTGGTAAAATTGGAATAGGTAAGATTGAAAGAGGAACCATTAAAAAGAATCAAACCGTAGCTCAAATGTCAAAGGATGGAGCAAAGAAAAATGTAAAAGTATCAAATGTTTATACTTACGATGGATTAAAAAGAGTTGAAGTAGAAGAAGCTAAACTTGGTGATATTATAGCTATATCAGGAATTCCTGGTATAAATATTGGAGAAACAATAGCAGATGCTACAAACCCAGAAGCATTGCCATTTGTTGATATTGATGAGCCAACTCTTAGTATGAACTTTATAGTTAATAACTCGCCATTCGCAGGTCAAGATGGAGATTTTGTTACATCTAGACACTTAAGGGATAGACTTATGAAAGAACTTGAAACTAATGTAAGTTTAAGAGTTGAAGAAACTGATTCAGCAGACTCATTTAAAGTTAGTGGAAGAGGAGAACTTCATCTTTCAATTCTTATTGAAACTATGAGAAGAGAAGGTTATGAATTCCAAGTATCTAAGCCATCTGTTATATACAAACATGAAAATGGAGAACTTTTAGAGCCTATGGAAAACTTAACAATGGACGTACCAGAAGAGTATATGGGAGTTGTTATGGAAAAGATGGGTCCAAGAAAAGCAGAGATGGTTAACATGACTAGTGCTGTCAATGGATATACTAGGCTTGAATTTAAAGTTCCATCAAGAGGAATAATTGGATTAAGAAATGAGTTTATGACTGAAACTAGAGGAAATGGAATAATGAACCATGTTTTAATAGGTTATGAAAAATACAAAGGTGATATTATAGAGAGAAATAGAGGATCGCTAGTTGTGTTTGAATCTGGAGAATCTATTGGATACGGATTATTCAATGCACAAGAAAGAGGAAGATTATTTATAGGACCAGGTGTTCCAGTATATCAAGGAATGGTTTGTGGAGAATGTTCAAGAAATGAAGATATAGAAGTTAATGTATGTAAGAAGAAACATCTTTCAAATACAAGATCTTCAGGATCAGATGATGCACTTAAATTAATACCAGTACCTAATATGTCATTAGAGCAATGCATAGAATTTATAGCTTCTGATGAGCTTGTAGAGGTTACTCCAAAAACTATAAGATTAAGAAAGAAAATACTAGATCCAACCTTAAGAAAGAGAGCAGCATTAAGGAAATAATATTTCCGTTCATGGGGGTGTAATATGAAGAAAATTGTAGGTATAATTGTAATAGTGTTAATAGCAATATTAACAGTCAGTGGTTTTTATTACAATTATGCGACAAAGTCTCCATTAAAAGGTGAGGAAGTCACCGTAGTTGTAAATGAAGGGGATTCTCTTTACAACATATTAGATAGGTTAGATAATCAAGGTTTTATAAAAAGCAAAACATTGATGAAGATTTATATGAAGTTGCATAATACTTCAGCAGAACTTGTACCAGGAACATTTAAGTTATCAGGTAATTTAAGCTTTCAGGAGATAATTGCTGTTTTAGAGAATAAAAATAATGAAGGCTCTATATCTGTAACTATTCCAGAAGGATATGATATAGAAAAAATGGCTATATTATTTGAGGAAAAAGGATTATTTACTAAGGATGAGTTCTTAAAAGCTATAAAGCAATATGCAGCTCCTGATTATATTCCAGCAAAGGAAGGAAGGAGATATGATTTAGAAGGATTTTTATTTCCTGATACATATTTCTTTAATCCAGGAGTTAAACCTAATGAAGTTATAGCTACTATGAATAATGCTTTTAATTCTAAAATTAATAGTATTATTCCTGAAGGAACTAATATTTACGATATAATAACTATAGCTTCTCTTATTGAAAATGAAACTAGAGTAGATGAAGAGAGACCATTAGTTTCCTCAGTTATATACAATAGGTTAAAAAAGGAAATGAAGCTACAGATTGATGCTACAGTTATTTATGCTTTAGGTGAGCATGTAGATACTGTTTTAAATAAACATTTAGAGGTAGATTCACCTTATAATACTTATAAAAATCATGGATTGCCATTGGGGCCTATATCTAGTCCAGGAATATCATCAATTTTAGCATCAGCTAAGCCTAAAAGTACTGATTATTTATTTTACGTTTTAGAAAAAGATAAAACACATCATTATTTTACTGATAATGATGTAGACTTTATGAATAAGTTAAAAGAATTAGGATACTAAGATATTAAAATTGAATACAAAGTTGTAAGCTCAATAATTTTGAGCTTATAACTTTGTATTATAAAATTATTATATTCTTAATAGTAAATATATATTATATAGATAAGAGATTTTAAATAGAGTATATAAATAATGATTAAATTATATAGGATTATATGGAGGAAGAAATGAGCGGTATTACATATGATTATATGGAAAAGTACTTAAGAGGTCTCATAGGAGATTCTAAAGGGATGTTAAAAGAGTTAGAAGATTTTGCGGAAGAAAATGCAGTACCTATAGTTCAAAAGGAAACTGCTAGATTAATAGAGTTTATGATTAATTTAAAAAAACCTAAAAAGATACTTGAGCTTGGTACAGCAATAGGATACTCCTCCATTTTAATGTCCTTAGCATCGGAAAATAATGTTACTATAACTACCATTGAAAGAGATGAGAAAATGGTAACCATAGCAACTGAAAATATAAAAAAAGCAGGTTTAGATGAAAAGATATCAATAATACAAGGTGATTGTTTGGAAATCCTTGAAGGATTAGATGATGAGTATGATCTGATTTTTATGGATGCAGGTAAAGGTCATTATAGTGAATTTTTACCTCATTGCATAAGAATGTTATCAAAGGATGGAATAATTATATCAGATAATGTATTGTTTAGAGGTATGGTTGCATGTAAAGACTTGATGATAAGAAGAAAAATTACTATAGTAAAAAGAATGAAGAAATATATGGAAACAATCTCAAAGGATGAAAATTTACTTACAACAGTAATACCAATGGGAGATGGTATAGCACTGACAGTTAGGAGGAATGAAAATGAAAACACCGGAACTATTAGCTCCAGCAGGGAACTTGGAGAAGCTTAAAGCAGCAATAAATTTTGGAGCAGATGCAGTATATCTAGGTGGTAGCAAGTTAAACCTTAGGGCCTTTGCAGATAATTTTAGCAATGAAGAATTATTAGAAGGTATAGAATTTGCTCATTCAAAAGGTAAAAAAGTATATGTAACTTTAAATGTATTTCCACATAATGATGATTTGGATGGTTTAGAAGATTATCTGAAAGAATTATATGAAGCGAGAGTAGATGCAATTATAGTATCAGATCCTGGTATAATTATGATGGCTAGAGAAACAGTACCAAATATGGAGTTACATTTAAGTACTCAAGCAAATACTGTTAACTGGAAGACTTGTGAGTTTTGGCATAAGATGGGGGTAAAAAGAGTTGTTTTAGCCAGAGAGCTGTCCCTTGAAGAAATAAAAAAGGTACAAGAGAAAATACCTGAAACTATGGATTTAGAGATATTTGTTCATGGTTCTATGTGTATGGCATATTCAGGAAGATGTCTTATATCTAACTATATGGTAGGGCGAGATTCCAATAGAGGGTCTTGTGCACAACCATGTAGATATAAATATCATCTAGTAGAGGAAAAACGTGAAGGAGAATATTATCCTATCATGGAAGATGATAAGGGAACATATATAATGAACTCTAAGGATTTGTGTATGATTGAGCATATTCCAGAACTTATGGAAACTGGAGCACTGTCATTTAAAATAGAGGGTAGAATGAAGAGTACTTACTATGTGGCAAGTGTTGTTAAAGCTTATAGAGAAGCTATAGATGAATATATGAAATCCCCAGAAGACTATAAGTTTAATCCAAGATGGTTAGAAGACTTAAATAAACCTAGTCATAGACAATACTATACTGGATTCTATTTAAATGAAGAAAATAAACAAGTTCAAGATAGTTCAGCATATGTCAGAAATTATGACATTATAGGTATAGTTAAGGATTATAATAAAGGAACAGGAATAGTTACAATTGAGCATAGAAATAAAGTAGTTGAAGGAGCCCAAGTAGAGGTTTTAAGACCAATAGGAGAGAATAAGCAAGTTGTTCTTAGAGACCTTCATGATGAAAAAGGAAATAAAATTGAATCAGCACCTAGTTCAAAAATGATATATACTGCTAAAGTTGATGAAGAATTAGAAGAAAATGATATTATAATAAAGGCTAAGGAGGAAGTTTGATGAAACGTCCAGTTATAATAGGAATAACAGGTGGAACTGGTTCAGGAAAAAGTACTATAGCGAAGGAAATATGCAAAAGTTTTGATGGAAATTGCATAGCTATGATAGAACAGGATTGTTATTATAAGGACCAAAGCCATTTAACTATGAAGGACAGAGTAAAGACAAACTATGATCATCCATATGCCTTCGATACAGCCTTATTAGTAAATCATTTAAAATCTTTAATTGATGGTAAAGCTATAGAGAAGCCTCAGTATGATTTTGAGGTGCATAATAGAAAAAAAGAAACTATACTAGTTGAACCAAGAGAAATAGTAATAGTAGAAGGAATACTTGTTCTTGAGGATGAATCTCTTAGAGACATGTTAGATATAAAAATATATGTAGATACTGATGCGGATGTAAGATTCATAAGAAGACTAGTAAGAGATATTAATGAAAGAGGAAGAACTGTAGATTCGGTAATAACCCAATACTTAACTGTAGTTAAGCAGATGCATGAACAATTTACAGAGAATACTAAGAAGTATGCAGATATTATTATACCAGAAGGTGGACATAATAAAGTAGCTATAGAAGTTATTAAAGGAAATATCCACCAGATATTAGCAAGACAAGAGTAATTATTACATAGGTCAGTATAAACAAGTTTCAAAAATTTGGTATTAAACACCTTTCTTTAGTCAAAGATTATACTAAGGGAGGTGTTTTTATTGTTTCAAAAAAGTAATAAAGGGAAGGTAGCAAAGAGAAATTATTACCTATTATCCATTATGATATTAATGTTTATAGGATTAATTATTAGATTTATCCATATTCAATTAATGCAGGGTGCTACACTTTCAGTGTCTGCTAATGAGCAATATTACTATGAAGAAGATATAAATAATATTAACTTTAAGTTGCTTGATCGAAATGACAATAACCTTTTTGAAAGTACATTAAAATATTATGTAGTGATAGATCCATTAACTTTTTATACATTAAACGAGGAAGCAGCTTTTATTTCAATGAAAAATGTATCTTATATACTGCGAAGTTTTAATAGAGATTATGATATTTCTTTATTACAATATGAAATTGAAAATGGAAATAAACAATATGAAATTGATAAAGAGTGCTATGAAAAGTTAAAAAATATAGAAGATGTAAGAGGAATGTATATATACGAATATACTGAATATAAAAAGTATAATGATTGGAATATAAAGAATATACTAGCTAGTGGAGTAAAATATTCTGATAATTCAAAGCTGAAAGATGAGGGAACCTTAGAAAGAGAAATATATGAATATATTAAGAATAATAAAAAAGAGCAATTAAAGCTTGAAAAGGATGTTAGTGGTAATATTGTTAAAAAAGTATTTAGCGACATAAAAGGTAATAATAATGTAGTTACAACCCTAGATTATCATATTCAAAAAAAAGTAGAAGAGATTCTAAAAAGTAAAAATTATGAAGAATACGGCCAAATTGGAGCAGTATTAATGGAAAGTAGCACCGGGGATATATTATCAATGGCACAGAAAAATGATAATATATCTAATGTAAATATCGGAATACCTAGTGGAAATGGTTTTTTACTTGGTTCTACCTTTAAAACTATACTATATGAAGCAGCTTTAGAAAATCAACTAATAGGAAGAGATGAAAAGTTCTATTTAAAGGGGATTTTCCCCAAAAGCATTGAAAAGCTAGGTGCATATAATATGGAGCAAGCATACATAGCATCTTCTAATGATACTTTTGCTCAGATTGGATGGAAGGTTGGAATGGATAGAATATATGAATTATCTAATAGATTAGGATTATTCAACAAGACGCTAAATCTTCAAGATGAGAAAAGTGGAACTATAGAAGGATATAAGGTAGAACACAACTTAGATATTATTACTAATACATCTATAGGACAAACGGTGAGAACTACACCTCTAGCAGCATTATCCATTCCTAATACAGTAGTTAATGGTGGTAAATATATCAAACCTAAAATTATAAATAAAATAATAAGTGAAGAAGGCAAAATTTTAAAGAAGTATGAAAGTGAATCTATAGAGATATTCAGTGAAAGTACTGCTAATATAATTAAAGAAGGTATGATAGGTGTAGTAAATGATGAGCTTGGTACAGGAAGCAATTCTAAAATAGATAATATAGAAATTGGTGGCAAAACTGGAACTACTGAATATTTGAATAAAGATAAAAAGTGTTCTGATGGGTGGTTTGCAGGTTTTTTCAAATATGATAACAAGTATTATTCAATGGTTATATATTTACCACAGATAGAAGAAAAAAGCGGTAGTAGTCAAGTTGCATGTTCTGTATTTAAGGATATAGTAGAAAATTTAATTAAGAGTGATATTATGAAATTGAATTAAAGTTAGATTTTACATTATATAATATACCTAAAATTTAAAATTTTTCTTTGAAATAAATATTACCATATAGTCACTTTTCCTCTAAAGTAAACATATTATAATAATAAGCACTATTAGGGGGAGCATAAATGTTTTGCTTGAGTTGGTTATTGAATGTAATTAGCGAATATGCCTTACTTACAGGATATGTTTCAGGAAATAACTCTTTTCCACAGCCACTTACAGAAGTAGAAGAAAAAGAATATTTACAGAGATTAAAAGATGGAGATCCTGAAGCAAAAGGTGTCTTAGTTGAAAGAAATCTAAGATTAGTAGCACACATAGTAAAAAAATATTCATTTCCGGGGAAAGAAGTGGATGATTTAATATCAATTGGAACAGTAGGATTAATTAAGGCAATAGATTCATTTGATATGGATAAGGGAACTAGGTTAGCAACTTATGCTGCAAGATGTATAGAAAATGAGATTCTTATGCTCATTAGAAACAATAAGAAAATTAGAAGTGAAGTATATTTGCAAGATCCTATAGGTCTAGACAAAGAAGGAAATGAAATATCTCTTATGGACATATTAAGTAGTGATAAAGATTCCATTTTGGAGGTAGTGGAAAATAAGATACAAGTGAAAAAATTATATTGTATACTGGAAACATGTCTTCAAGAAAGAGAGAGAAGAATAATAGAAATGAGGTACGGGTTAATAGATGGGAAACCAAAAACTCAAAGAGAGATAGCTTCAATATTAGGTATTTCAAGATCCTATGTATCTAGAATAGAAAAAAGAGCATTGAAGAAACTACTTAAGGAGTTAAATTATGGAGAAAGCTAATAATATATATTAATTAAATATTTACTATATAATTATATTTATATTATAAAAGGTATTGATATGTATTGATTCATATATGTTTATAAATCAATACATATCTTTTTTTTTAGAAACTTTAACTAATGTTAAAGAATTATATAAATATAAATATATTTAATACGAATATATAGATTGATATATTAATTAAAATTATAGTAAACTTAATGTAAATTAGATAATTATAAATATAACAATGTGGGTGGAAATGTATTTTATTATATGTAAGGAGATAAAAATGGAACTAAAGGAACTTTTAAAATATGTTATTGAAAATCAAGGTTCAGATTTGCATCTGTCTGTAGGAGCACCTCCTATTCTACGAAAAAATGGAGAATTAATAAATGTAATAGAAGAAGTTTTATCTGAAGAAATAGTTAAGAAATACAGTAAGGAAATCCTTGGAGAAGATTACTTTATATATAATGAAACAGGGGAGAGAGATATGCTATATACCCTACCAGATGTAGGCAGATATAGGGTTAATGTGTATAAAGAAAGAAGTTTTGATGCTATTGCGATTAGAGTAATACCAGTAAAAGTTCCAACTCTAGAAGATTTAAATATGCCTACAATTATAAAGGAATTTACAAATAAAAAGGATGGCTTAATTCTTATAACTGGTCCAACTGGAAGTGGTAAGAGTACTACTATGGCAGCTATGATAAATGAGATAAATTCAAATAAAAAAAACCATATTGTAACTTTGGAGGATCCTATAGAGTATTTACATAATCATAAGAAATCTCTAATTAATCAACGGGAAATAGGAATGGATACGGAAAGCTATGATAGTGGGTTAAGGGCCATACTTAGAGAAGATCCAGATGTAATTTTAGTTGGAGAAATAAGAGATTTAGAAACTATGTCAGCAGTACTTCTAGCAGCGGAAACAGGACACCTAGTAATTTCTACATTACATACTATAAGTGCTTACAAAACAATTGATAGAATCTTAAATTATTTTCCGTCAGAACAGCAATTAAGGATAAGAAGTCAGCTTTCTACGGTGTTAAAAGGTATAATATGTCAAAGATTATTTAAGAAGGTAGATGGTATTGGAAGAATTGCAGCTCTTGAAGTAATGGTTAATACCCCAGCAGTTCAAAATTTAATTAGAGAAGGGAAAATACATCAAATACCATCAACTATGGAAACTTCATCAAAATATGGTATGCAGACTATGGAAATGGCTATAAGTAAAATTATCAGATATATTGATAAAGAAGAACTATAAAAAGAGTTCTTTGTTTCTTCGAAAACCTATAATATCAATGGTATAGGGAATTTAACTATTGTGTTTTTTTTAATTAAGTTTTATACTATAGATAGAATATAAATGATTAAATGGCGTAGTTATAATATATTGGGATAATTTTGTTATTTACCTGTATATGGTAGTAAGGTATTATAGAGAATAGGCATTGTATAAATATATTCTAAAAATATTCTACTATTTTGAAGGAATTTCATTTTTCATGTTGAATATACCTTTGTACACTGTAAACTTCTTAGGGAGTAGAATGTGGGAGGAATATGTATATGAATAATTACATTGTTGGAATAGATATAAGTTCTTCAAAGGTATGTGGAGTAGTTGGAAGATTAGACCAAGAAAACAAAATACAAATTATGGGAATTACTACTTCAGATTATGAGGGAGCTAAGGATAATGTAATGTTGGATGAAGAGGATATTTCTTGTATTTTACGCAATGTAGTAGAGCGTTTAAAGGAAATTGTAAATTCACCATTAGAAGAAGCATACTTATCTGTACCAATTTCTTTATGTGAAATCGTAAAGACTAAAGGTGTTTTGTCTTTCCCAGAAATGAAAGAAATTAGCAAAGAGGATATATTAAATGTAGGAGAAGTTGCAAAGTTTTGTGTTGGCAAGGAGCAAGAAATTGTCCAAGTTGATATTGAAGAATACATAGTTGATTCTATGAAGAATATTACTAATCCATTAGGAATGAAAGGGAAGGTGCTAGAATCAGAAGGCAACGCATTTATACTAAGTAAAAAATATGTTGATGGATATAAAAAATGTTTAAAAGAAACTGGAATCGAGATAAAGGGATGGGTAGTTAATGCCATAGGTATAAGCAAGGATATAATTGAAGATCTTGAACTTGCTAAAGGTGTAGCAATTATCGATATTGGAAGTTCTAATATGGAAATTACAGTTTTTAAAAATAATAGATTCTTAGATTACTTTTCAGTACCCTTAGGTGGTAATAATATTACAAATGATATTTCTATTTGTCTAAAGTTATCATTACAAGATAGTGAAAGATTAAAATTTAAATGTAATACTTTATTGAAAGATAATTCAACTGAAAATCATAAAGTAAAGATTAACACTAGTGGAAATAGTATAGGGGAAATTAATTATGAAATGTTAGTAGATATAATAGGTGAAAGAGTTAAAGAACTACTTGAAATAATAAATAAGCGCATTGAAGAAGAGAAATTAAGTGATCAAATTGGTAGTTTCGTAATTGTTGGAGGTGGAATATCTTTATTCAGAGATATTACGACTATAGCTTCAGAAATATTAGGAAAGCCAGTTAGAATAGGTGTTCCAAATTATGTTGGAGCAGCAAACCCAATATATTCAACAGCTACAGGAATCATAAGAGATGTTTTAAGCAAAGAAGAAATATTTAATAAAGAGAAAAGTTCCTGTGAAAGTTGTAATGAAAAGTTGAGTAGTAGCAGTAATAGAAGTAAAGAAAATAAGTTTATAACAAGACTAAAAGGAATTCTAAAGAGTTTCTCTAATGAGGAGGTAATAAAGTGATTGATTTCGATGTTCAAAATGATGATTTATGTAAAATTAAAGTTGTAGGTTGTGGTGGCGGTGGAAACAACGCTGTAAATAGAATGATTGAAGAAGGACTTAAAAATGTTGAATTCATAGGTATTAATACAGATAAACAAGCATTAGTTTTATCTAAGGCTGAGTTTAAAATTCAATTAGGAGACAAGCTTACTAGAGGCTTAGGTGCAGGTGCAAATCCTGAAATAGGAAGAAAAGCAGCAGAAGAAAGTAAGGAAGAAATAATTGAAGCATTAAAAGGTGCAGATATGGTATTTGTTACTTGTGGAATGGGTGGAGGAACTGGTACAGGAGCTGCACCAGTAGTAGCAGAAATAGCTAAATCTATGGGGATTTTAACTGTAGGTGTTGTAACTAAACCTTTCCCTTTTGAAGGAAGAAAAAGAATGATTCATGCAGAAGCTGGAATTAAGGCTTTAAAGGAATCAGTTGATACATTAGTAACAATTCCAAATGAAAGATTATTATCTCTTGTGGATAAAAAAACTACTCTTGTAGAATCTTTTAGAAAAGCAGATGATGTTTTAAAACAAGGTGTACAAGGTATTTCTGACTTAATAACTATACCAGGATTAATTAACTTGGACTTTGCAGATATAAGCACTATTATGGTTAATAAAGGACTTGCTCATATGGGAGTAGGTGTTGGAACTGGCGATAATAGAGCACAAGATGCTGCAAGAGAAGCAATAGCAAGTCCACTTTTAGAAACTTCAATTATAGGAGCAACTGGAGTGCTTTTAAATGTTACTGGGGGGGCTGATTTGTCTTTATTAGAAATTAATGAAGCTGCACAAATAGTACAGGAGGAAGCTGATCCAGATGCAAATATTATATTTGGAGCTGTAATTGATGAGAGCTTAAATGATGAGATAAGAATAACAGTTATTGCTACTGGATTTGATTGTGAAAAAGTTAAAATGGAAAGTGGAGTAAGTTTTGATACTATTAAAAGTCAAGGTTCTAAATCAGAAGTAGCAGCAACTCAATCAAACGATACTGCTACATCTTCAAAAGATGAAAGTGAAGACTTTACAGTTCCTACATGGCTAAGAAAAAGCATGAGATAATATAAGATTATTATGTATTTTATTAAGAGGCTATTGCAAAATGATTAAAAATCATTTTGCAATAGCCTCTTCTTATTTAAATTTTAAAAGTTCCATGCAAAGGGTGAAATGTAACTAAATGTATTACATTCCCCTTTTTATTATTTCAAGGACTTTTGTTTAATTTACACAGTTTATTTTTGAACGGATACTTAATTTAAAAAAAAAATCGTAAAATGACATAATTTTCTAGTAATAATATGAAATTTTACCATATGATTTTACAAATTTTACATTAAGTAACCTATATAATAATCTTTAAGGGGGTAAATAAAATGGTAGTGTACTTAGATATGCTTTTGTTAGAAAATTTTTTAGTGAATTTATTTTTACTAACAATAACTATGCAAACTATAAAAAAGAAGGTTTCAATGGGTAGGTTAATTCTAAGTTCAGCTATTGGTACTTCATATGTTTTTGCTATAGTTATTCCTAAACTACAGTTTTTTACATCTACGCCCTTTAAAATATTAGTAGCTCTACTGATGATGATAATATCTATTAAAGGTAAATGTATGGGTGAAGTATTAAAAGCTACTGGAATATTTATATTGTATTCTGTACTTCTTGCAGGAATGTCTTTTTATATAGCAATAAAAGATAATCCATCTTTATCATCAAGTGCTATGATATATAATTTTTCCTATAAAAACCTTATATTGTCTTTAATGATTATTTATATGTTAATTTATAAGTTGACTGTATATGTAAAAGATAGACGCTCATTAACTAATTATGTATATACTACTGAAATATGTGTTGATAATGTGAAGACTATAATCAAAGCCTTTCTAGATACAGGTAATGAACTTAGAGAACCAGCAACAAATTTGCCTGTAATAATTGTAGAAAAGAAGTTTTTTAAAGATTTAAATTTAAAGAACCATAGCATATATAACATTCCTTACTCTGTGGTAAGTGGATATAATGGAAAACTTATTGGAATTAGACCAGATAGTGTGAAGATAAACATTAATGGAGATATAAAAGAAGAAAGTTTGATATTGGCATTTTGTGATAATAAGCTTAGCAAACATAGTGATTATAATGGACTTTTACCAAGGGGGATTATAGAATAGGAGGAATTTTTATGAATAAGATATCAAAGAAAATTTTAGAAATGAGAAATGGGTTGCAGGGCATACTAAGTAGATTTTTAAGTAAGTTTAAAGGCTTTGCAAAATCAATTTACTACATAGGGGGAAATGATGCATTACCACCACCATTGACTAAAGAAGAAGAGGAAGTATTGGTAGAAAACCTAGAAATGGGAGATGAAAGCATAAGATCCATATTAATTGAACGTAACTTAAGATTGGTAGTTTATATAGCAAGAAAATTTGAAAATACAGGAGTAAATGTAGAGGATTTAATATCAGTAGGGACTATAGGACTTATAAAAGCCGTAAACACCTTTGCGCCAGAAAAGAAGATTAAATTAGCAACCTATTCTTCTAGATGTATAGAAAATGAAATACTTATGTATCTAAGGAGAAATAATAAGATAAAAACAGAAATATCTTTTTATGAGCCATTAAATATTGATTGGGATGGAAACGAGCTGTTATTATCGGATATATTAGGAACTGATAGTAATGTAGTATATAACTATATAGAAGAAGAAGTAGATAAGCAACTTCTTGGAATTGCAATGGATAAATTAAATAGTAGGGAGAAAGAAATAATAGAGTTGAGATTTGGACTAAATGGAATTACAGAAAAAACCCAGAAGGAAGTTGCGGATATGCTTGGTATATCTCAATCCTACATTTCTAGACTGGAAAAAAGAATAATTAAGAGACTTAAAAAAGAAATTAATAAAATGTTATAAGGTTGTCTTTAGTATAAAAAAACTACATCAGGAAATAATTTTAATGTAATTATTCTGAAGGGAATGAGACCTTATGATGATTAATAAAGTAGAAATTTGTGGAGTGAATACTTCGAAACTACCTGTATTAAAAGAGAAGGAAATGAGAGAACTACTAATCAAGATAAAGCAAGGTGATAAGGGCTGTAGAGAGGATTTTATAAAAGGAAATCTAAGGTTAGTGTTAAGTGTAATTCAAAGATTTAATAACAGAGGGGAAAATGTAGATGACTTATTTCAAGTAGGTTGCATAGGTTTAATGAAGGCTATTGACAATTTTGATTTAAGTCAAAATGTTAGATTTTCCACTTATGCAGTACCGATGATAATTGGAGAAATTAGAAGATACCTTCGGGATAATAACTCTATTAGAGTAAGTAGATCTTTAAGAGATATTGCTTATAAGGCATTACAAGTGAGAGATAAGCTTGTTAACAAAGATAATAAGGAACCAACTATCTCTCAAATTGCAAAAGAACTAGAAATACCTAAAGAAGAGATAGTATTTGCACTAGATGCAATTCAAGATCCCATTTCATTATTTGAACCTATTTACCATGATGGTGGAGATGCCATATTTGTTATGGATCAAATTAGTGATAGCAAGAATTTAGATGATGGATGGCTTGAAAATATATCAATAAAAGAAGGTATGAAGAAGCTTACAGATAGGGAAAAACTAATCTTAAACTTAAGATTTTTTCAAGGAAGAACCCAAATGGAGGTTGCTGATGAAATTGGAATATCTCAAGCTCAGGTTTCAAGATTGGAAAAGACAGCACTTAAACATATGAGGAAACACGTGTAATATACTTATTTACAGGTAGGTAGCTTAATTTAGAATTAAAACTAGTTGCAATAGTTTATGTAATGAAATTATATTATATTAAAATTTACATTGCAATGAAGTTAAAATTTAAAATTTATGACTCAGCAAAAAGGAGCCTTGGCTCCTTTTTGTTTTATAAGATATTATAGATTTAGAATATGTGGATAATTTGATACGAGCCTTTGTATTAAAATAAATATTTATATCTTATACAATATATTGAATAGGTAAGCTTAAAATTATGAAAATTTCAAATTGAATAAAATTTGATTAAAAGATAGTTGTTCTGTTAAACTATTTTTAGGAGAGATATTATTTAACTTATGTGTTAAAATTTTTTGAATTTATCATATTGATAGATAAAAATAGGGCTTTTATAATTTGTTTGCAAAATAAGTTGTGATAGGATAAATTATTTGAGAAGATTTTAGTAATTCTTAAATATTAGATAAAGTTAAGTATATATTTAAAATTGAGGTGATGGAACAGTGGAAGGCGAAAGAATAAAGGAAATGATGATTCAGAGAAAAAATATGAAGTATAGGTTAGTTTTTCAAGGAATTATTGTAGGATTAGTAACAGGGGGAGTAATAGTACTTAATAGGATACTAATAAATAAATTCTCGATACTTTTTAATAATTTTTATTCATGGGGAAATAAGGATTTATTAAAAGCGATTTTAGTTATTGGAATTTTAGCAACTATTGGAATAATAGTAGGAATCATGGTTAAACAGGAAGGCATGATTTCAGGAAGCGGTATTCCTCAAGTAAAAGGACGAGTTATAAATAAATTAAAAATGAATTGGTCTAGAATATTAATATATAAGTTTATTGGAGGATTTTTAGCTTTGTCAGCTGGACTTTCTGTTGGTAGAGAAGGTCCTTCGGTTCAAATTGGAGCTTCAATAGGTGAAGGAGTTGGAGAAAAAAATTATAAAAACATGCCAGTTAAAAAGGAATTTTTAATAACAGCTGGAGCATCGGCAGGTTTGTCTGCTGCTTTTAATTCACCTTTATCTGGAATAATTTTTGCATTAGAAGAAATTCATAGAAATTTTTCTCCGTTAGTATTATTGACGGTTATGCCGGCGGCTATAACTGCAGATTTTGTTACAAAAAGATTTTTAGGCATTGAGCCAGCTTTAACTGTGGGTGCAATGGATGCATTGCCATTAAGTTATTATTGGATTTTAATTATATTAGGTATTTTAACAGGAATAATGGGAGTTATATTTTCAAAAGGAATATACTTATTTCAAGATTTATATTCTAAATTTAAAAATATACCTCAAGAAGTAAAAATAATGATCCCTTTTGTACTAACAGCAATTATTGGATTGACAGCACCTATGTTATTAGGTGGAGGTCATGAGCTGATATTACATTTAGCATTAGAAGAAAAATCAATCTTATTTTTAACAATAATATACATAATTAAGTTTTTATTACTTTTAATTTGTTTTGGCTCTGGGGTACCAGGTGGGATATTCTTACCAATGTTATTGTTAGGAGCAATTATAGGAGCCATAGTTGGAAGTTTTTCAATAGATGTTTTTGGAATAAACAGTTCATATATTATTAACTTTATAGCTTTAGGTATGGCAGGATATTTTGCATCTGTAGTCAAAGCTCCTATAACAGGAATTGTGCTTATAATGGAAATGACAGGTTCCTTTAATCATTTGTTGTCTTTATCAGTAGTAGTTATAATTTCATACATTACTTCAGAGTTGTTAAGAAATGAACCAATTTATGAAGTGCTATTAGAAAGATTGCTAAAAAGGGTTGGATTAACTAAAGAGGAAAGTGATAGTAAAAAGACCATATTAGAATTTTGCATTGAAATGGGAAGTATAGGTGAAGGGAAATTTATAAGTGAAGTTCATTGGCCGAAGGGATGTCTTCTTGTCTCTATAAAAAGAGGAGAAAAAGAAATAATACCCACAGGTAATGTAAAATTAATAGGTGGAGATTATATAGTTGTTTTAGTAAATGTAGATAGACGATGTTTTATAATAGAAGAAATAAATAAACTTACTTTAGTATAAAAAGGAGAGCCTAGGCTCTTTTTTTATGTTCTATATTATTTTAAAGAGAATATAGATTAAATGATATAAAATTTAAGGAGGGAATTTTTTATGGAAACTTCAATGTTTGCGATAAATAGTTTGAAAACTATGGAGATAATAGATATTAACACAGGTACTAAACTTGGGTATATAAAAGATTTTAAAGTTAATTGTGAAGAATATAAATTAGAAGCTATAATACTTCCAACACAGAAATCTGGATGGTTTTCAAAAAATGAAGATATAGAATTGCCTTGGGAGAGAATCAAAAAAATTGGAGTAGATGTTATTTTAGTGGATGGAGAGGGAATTGTTGAAAATAATTAGGAGAAAATAATTAATTATATACAAATAGTGAATACTTTGTGTATAATCGTAGTATAAACAGAAAAACTTAGAGGATGTGATTATCGTGAAGTGTCCTTATTGCAATGGAGAAGAAAGTAAGGTTGTAGACTCTAGAGCAACAGAAGATGATGGTGCAATTAGACGTAGAAGAGAATGTCTTAGCTGCAATAAAAGATATACTACCTATGAAAAAATAGAGGATATACAAATATTTGTTATAAAAAGAAATTTAACTAGAGAGTTATTTAATAGGGATAAAATCGTAAGTGGTGTTATAAGAGCCTGTGAGAAAAGACCTGTATCAAGATTAGAGATAGAAAACTTAGTAAATTCTATTGAAAAAAGACTTAATAATACCATGACTAGTGAAATAAAATCCGAGGAAATAGGAGAATTAATATTGGAGAAATTAAGGTATATGGATGAAGTTGCTTATATAAGATTTGCATCTGTATATAGAAAGTTTGATGATATTAATAGTTTTATAGAAGAGATAAAGGGTTTAAGTGGTGATAATTAATATGAGATCATATAATATAGAAAATAATGAATTTCTAACCTATGATTTATGTGATATGACTATTGGATTTTCTACAGCAAAAAATAATTTAAACTTTAATAAAGCATTTAATGAAGGAAAGTCTAGTTTAAATAATTTAAAAAAGTGGTTTAAAGTAAATCATGTCGTATATTTAAATCAAGTTCATGGAACCAAAGTATTTTCTTACGAAGAAAATATGGATATAGTAAATTATGATGGAGATGGTATTGTAACAAAAGAGAAAGACGTTGCTATTGGAGTATTTACAGCGGATTGTGTACCAATAATTTTAATAGATACTAAAACTAAAGTAATAGCAGCCATTCATAGTGGTTGGAAAGGAACTTTGAATAATATAGTTTCTCAAGGAATTAAAGTTATGAAGAAAAATTATGGGTGTGATCATAACTATATTAAAGCTTTTATAGGACCCCATAATAAAAGCTGTTGCTATGAGGTAAGTCAGGAGCTTATAGATGATTTCAGAGATTGTGATTTATTTAAAAATCAACAGATTAGTTATGGTAGAAATTTAGATTTACAAAAGTGTGTAGAGATACAGTTAATGAATGAAGGTATCAAAAATAATAATATAGTGTGTTTAAATTTATGTACATACTGTAGCAGAGATAAAAAGTTATATTCATATAGAAAAGAAGAAGAATCTCATGGTAGGTTATTTTCATTTGTATTTATCCATGAGTTTAAGGAGTGATGTTTATGGAGAAAACAATATTAGTAGTTGATGATGAGGCACATATTCAGGAACTAATTAAATTTAATTTAACTAAGAATGGATTCAAGGTTATAACTGCTGATAATGGAATTGATGCGTTAAAACTAGCTGAAGATGAAAAACCAGATTTAATATTTTTAGACCTTATGTTGCCGGGGATAGATGGATTAGAAGTATGCAAGGCTATTAGAAAAAATTCATATATAGAGTCTACACCAATAATTATGATTACAGCAAAAGGTGAGGAATTAGACAAGATTTTAGGCTTAGAGTTAGGAGCAGATGATTATATAACAAAACCATTTTCGGTGAGGGAACTAGTAGCTAGAGCTAAAGCTATATTAAGAAGAACTAGTTTTAAACAAGAAGATAATAGCTTTAAATTTGGAGATATAAGTATAGATTATCAAAAACATGAAGTATATAAAGGAAAAGAAAAAATAGAACTTACATTAAAAGAGTTTGAACTTTTAGAAATACTGATAAAAAACAAAGGAAAAGTTATGACAAGAGATTTTCTTTTAGATAAGATATGGGGCTACGAATATGTAGGAGAAACTAGAACTGTAGATGTTCATGTGAGACATTTAAGACAAAAGATAGAAGATAATGATAAAAATCCAATTTATATTCAAACTATTAGAGGTATAGGATATAAATTTAATTCTGGGGAAAGTTATGAAAGATAATTCACAAAGAACTATGAAAAAAAGGCTAATGCTAAGTGTTTTTGCAGCATTAGTTTTTGTACTAGGATTTTTAACTACAGTATTTTATACAATAGTTACCTATGAAAGTGAAGAAAGTTATAAAAAACAATTAAATGTTTATGCTTATTTAATAAGTGAGCAGTTACACAACATTGATCAGGTGAGTTTTTCTAATATAGTAGATAAAATGAAAAATCTGAATATTAGAATTACTATTATAAATAGCAATGGAACTGCCCAATTTGATTCTTTAGGGAATGTGGAAAAATTAATAAATTATAATTATGAAGATGAAGTTATCATGGCTAAATCTAAAGGAGACGGTACTACTACTAGATATAGTGATAGGGAAGGAACTTATGTTATTTACTATGCTGTAGCTATAGAAGATGGAATAGTAGTTAGAGTTTCAACCCCTGTAAAAGCAACGCATAAATTAAATGGTACATATATGGTATGGTATGGTAGTGCTATAATTATAATGATTTTTATATCTCTTTGGATTGCTAATAAGTTATCCTATATAATTGTTAAACCAATTAGGGATTTAGATATTATTACTTCCATGATGACTAATGGAAATTTAAGTAGAAGAATTAAAATTACCACCAATGATGAGCTTGGGAAGTTAGCTTTAAACTTTAATCATATGGCAGATAGGCTTGAAAGTAGCTTACATGAGGTAAGTGAAAAGCAAAATAGACTTTCAGCTATTCTTCAAAGCATGGAAAGTGGCGTAATTGCTATAGATAATAGTCATAATATAATAATGATAAACAACTATGCAAAGAAAATTTTTAATATTAAAGAAGATGTAGTAGGCAATCCAGTTGAAAATATATGCAAAGAAGTCAATTTAAAGTTTATATTCTCTATGAGAGATAGAGATATTAAAGAGTTTAAGTTAAGTGCTCCTACTATAAAATTTCTTAGAGTTAGAACCGCAGATATTATAGTTCACAATCATCAACATATTGGGGCAGTAGCAGTAATACAAGACATTTCGGACTTGAAAAAGTTAGAAAATATGAGAACCGAATTTGTGGCTAATGTATCCCATGAACTTAAAACTCCTCTTACATCTATAAGGGGTTTTGCCGAAACTTTAAAAGAGGTAGATGATGATGAGACTAAGAAAAAATTTTTAACTATAATAAACGAAGAAGCAGAAAGACTTACCACACTTATATCAGATATATTATTGTTATCGCAGATTGAACATAAGCAAGAATTTAAGAAAGAAGTATTTAATGTAAATAAAGCTATAGAGGATGTATTTTATTTAATGAAGAATACTGGTGAACAAAAGCAGGTACATGTAAGTATAGTAGGAGATGAGATACCTAATATTTTAGGAGATAAGGATAAATTTAAACAAATGCTTATAAATCTAGTAGATAATGCGATAAAATATAGTGAAGCATTTGATACAGTAGTAATAACAAAGATAATTTATGACACTTACTTTAAAGTTATTGTAGAAGATAGTGGTATGGGAATTGCAAAAGAGTATATACCAAGACTTTTCGAAAGATTTTATAGGGTCGATAAAGCTAGGTCTAGGGCAAAAGGTGGGACAGGATTAGGTCTTGCTATAGTTAAACATATAATTATTGGTTTTAATGGTAGTATAGATGTAGAAAGTACTTTAGGCGTTGGTACAAAATTTGTTATTACAATTCCATATCATATAGAAAAATAGAAATATTAAGATAATAAATTCATAAAAGACTAGAGAGAAAATTCTCTAGTCTTTTTCACGTTTGAAATACAAAGAACTTGTTTATGTTAAGTATTATTAACCTAAGTAAAGTTTTTTTAATATATGTATAATAATAGCTTAACTAATGAAGAATATAATCAATATTGTAAGATAAATAAAAAAACAAATTGGAGGGGAATTTAAATGAAAAAGAAGTCAATAAAAATATTAATAGCAGGAATAGTTGCAACAATGACCATGGGATTATTAGTAGGTTGTGGCGGAAAGGATACTTCCAATTCAAATAATAGCGGTAATAATACTAGTGATAATACAACAAAAGCTATAACTATCAAAATATCAGGTTCAACTTCTGTAGGGCCATTAATGGAAAAGGAAGCTGAGAGTTACAAAGGTGAAAATCCAAATATTGCTGTAGAGGTTCAACAAATAGGATCTTCAGCAGGAATAAAAAATGCTATAGAAGGTATTAGTGAAATAGGTATGGCTTCTCGTGAACTAAAAGCTGAAGAAAAATCAGAGCTTGCTGAAACGGTAATTGCTTATGATGGAATAGCTCTAGTAGTTCATCCATCAAATACAGCACAAAACTTAACTATGAAACAAATAAAGGACATATATACAGGGGCTGTAACTAACTGGAAGGAAGTTGGTGGAAGTGATGCTCCAATAGTAGTAGTTTCAAGGGAAGATGGTTCAGGAACAAGAGATGCTTTCCAAGAAATTGTAGGATATACTTCAGAAGAGTTGGAGAAAAATGCAACTATAGCAGAGGGTAATGGAAGTGTTAAGACTACAGTTTCAACAAATGAAAATGCAATAGGATATATTTCTTTTGAACAATTAGATGATTCAATTAAGGATTTGAAAGTAGAGGGAATTGAAGCAACACCTGAAAAAGTATTAAGCAAAGAGTATAAATTATCAAGACCTTTCTTAGTAGTATATAAAGAAGATAAATTAACAAAGGATGGAAAACAATTTATTGATTATATTTTAAGTGAAAAAGGTCAAGGTATTGTTGAAGAAGCTGGTGGAATAAAAGTAAAATAGATAATTTGTATGCCACAATGGGTATAGACCTTTAAGAAAAAATTATCTTGAAGGTCTATTGAATTTAAATTGGAGGTCAAATATATGTCAGTGAAATTAGTTAAGACAGAAAAACCCCTCAAACTTAAGGGGATAAAATATATCATTGATGGTATATCAGAGAATGTTTTTAAAGTATGTGCGTTAATAGCAGTAATTAGTTTAATTTTAATAATAGGTTTTGTATTTTATAAGGGCTTGGCACCATTTATATCTAAAGGATATTCCTTTGGAGAATTTTTACTAGGAACAGAGTGGGTACCTAGCTCAGAAAAGTATGGAATTCTTCCTATGATAATTGCTTCTATATATGGAACCATAGGTTCTCTTGTTGTAGGGGTACCCATAGGAATATTGACAGCTATTTTTATTGTTGAAATAGCACCTAAATCAGTAGCTAAGATAATGTCTCAGGGAGTGGAATTATTAGCAGGAATTCCTTCTGTATTATTTGGAGTCTTTGCCCTTGGAATAATAGTACCAGCTATTCAAAGTAAATTATCCCTTCCTAAAGGACAAAGTTTACTTGCCATTATAATAGTTCTTTCAGTAATGATGCTACCAACTATTATTTCAGTGGCAGAAACAGCTATAAGATCAGTACCCAAACAATATAAAGAGGCATCTTTAGCTTTAGGTGCATCTAAAATTGAAACTATATTTAAAGTAATTTTACCATCAGCTAAGTCTGGAGTTTTAACAGCTATAGTACTAGGAATGGGAAGAGCAATAGGAGAAACCATGGCAGTAATCTTAGTTGCTGGGAATAGTCCCATAATACCAAATAATATAACAGATAGTGTAAGACCTCTCACTACTAATATAGCATTGGAAATGGGATATGCATTTGGAACACATCAAGAAATGCTTTTTGCAACAGGGGTAGTATTATTTTCTTTCATTCTATTATTAAACTTTGTAATAGCTAAAATATCAGAAAAGGCGGGTAATTAATATGAGAAAAATAAAAGACAATATATTAAAAACTATTTTATGGTTATCTGCAGCTATTACAGCGCTAATTATTACTATTATAGTAGGATATATATTTAAAAAAGGTTTTGGACTTGTAGATTTTAACTTTATTTTTGGAGATTATTCTCCCATAAATGGTGGTGGTATATTCCCGATGATTGTTACTACATTGTTAACAGTAATATTATCTTTATTAATATCAATTCCTATAGGGATTTGTGGAGCTATATATTTACAAGAGTATGCAAAACAAGGAAGAGGAGTTAAATTAATTAGGTTTGCAACAGAAAGTCTTGCAGGCATACCATCTATAATATATGGACTATTTGGAACAGTATTCTTTGTATCTACTCTTAAATTGCAATTTTCAATTGTATCAGGCTCTTTAACATTAGCTATTATTGTACTACCTGTAATTATAAGAACCACAGAAGAAGCTTTAAAGGCAGTTCCTCAAAGTTATAAAGAAGGTGCAGTAGCTTTAGGTTCAACTAAGTTTGAAGTTTTATACAAAATAGTAGTTCCTAGTTCAATGCCAGGAATTTTATCAGGAATAATATTATCTATTGGAAGAATTATAGGAGAATCAGCGGCAATTCTTTTAACAGCTGGTACAGTAGCTACAATGCCGAAAAACCTTATGTCTAGTGGTAGAACTCTTACTGTACATGCTTATCTAGTTACTAAGGAAGCCGGAAATATAGAGCTAGCTTCTGCAATTGGGGTTATACTAATATTTATAATTTTAGCTTTAAGCTTGATAGCCAAGGGAATCACAAAAAAAATAAATAAAGAAAAATTTTAATCATTAGAATGCAATTAGGAGGAAATATGATGTCAATAATATCTGCAAAAGGTCTTAATTTACACTATGGAACAAATCATGCTCTTAAAAATATAAATATAGAAATAGATAAGAATAGTGTTACAGCCTTAATAGGTCCATCAGGGTGTGGAAAGTCTACTTTTCTTAGAACTTTAAATAGAATGAATGATTTAATTGATGATGTAAAAATAGAAGGGCAAGTTTTTTTTGAAGATAACAATATCTACAAGGAGCTAAATGAAATAGAATTAAGGAAAAGAATAGGAATGGTATTTCAAAAACCAAATCCATTTCCAATGTCTATATATGATAATATTGCCTATGGGCCTAGAATTCATGGAATAAAGGATAAAAAGAAGTTAGATGAAATTGTAGAGAAATCTCTTCAAGGAGCTGCTCTTTGGAAAGAGGTAAAGGATAGGCTTAAAAAAAGCGCTATAGGATTGTCAGGAGGTCAACAACAAAGACTTTGTATTGCTAGAACTATAGCTGTTGAACCTGAGGTCATACTAATGGATGAACCTACTTCTGCATTGGATCCAATATCAACTTCTAAGATAGAGGAACTTATGGACGTACTTAAAGAAAAATATACTATAGTCATAGTAACTCATAATATGCAACAAGCAGGACGTATATCAGATAAAACAGCATTCTTCTTAAATGGAGAAATTGTTGAGTATGGAAGGACAGAAGAAATGTTTCATATGCCAAAGGATAAGAGAACTGAAGATTATATCACAGGAAGATTTGGTTAATAATAGAATGAAATTAGGTAGTTATCAATAATTAAAATTTATAAAGTGTAGGTGAAGAAGATGACAAGAAATAGTTTTGACCTTAAATTGCAACAACTTCATGAAGATTTAATGGCTATGGGTGAGGCTGTAGCCAAACAAATAGAAGATAGCATTGATGCACTAAAAAAACAGGATGAAATCTTAGCAGAAAAAGTAATTCAAAAGGATGATGTAATAGATGACTTTGAAGAAGATATAGAGGATAAGTGTATAAAACTCATGGCTACAGAGCAGCCCTTAGCCAGTGATTTAAGAAGGATATTTATCACCACAAAGATCATAACTGATTTAGAGAGAATGGGAGATCATGCTGTAGACATAGCTAAGATTGCGAAAAAACTTGTAGGAGGAATTTATATTAAGGAACTTATAGATATACCTAGGATGGCTAAAATTGTAGAAAAGATGATTAAAGATTCTTTAGAGGTATATATAACTACAGATATAAATAGAGCTCAAGAAGTAAGTAAAATGGATGATGAGGTAGATATATTATTTAGGAGTATATTCGATGAACTACTTGTAATAATGAGGAATGATCAAGCTACTATAAATCAAGCTAGTGAATTTTTATTTGTATGCAAATTTTTAGAACGTATGGCAGATCATGCTACTAATATTTGCGAATGGACTATATATTTAGAATGTGGAGAAAAACTAAAATTAAACTAATACAAATACCTTTTAATTCCCCTTCAAAGTGGAAGTTGGCTATTTATAGTCAGCTTTTTTAGTTTACTTAGAAATTAACTTATATTTTTGTTGAAAAAAAGGAAGCTTTGCGGTAATCTTAATGAGGTGCATTGACTAGGGAATATAATTAAGATAATATAACATAATAGTGGTATAATCATGCTATAGGAATGAAGGAGATACAAATATGAAAAATGAAATAAGTAAGGTTATTCCAAATTCTATTGCAGAAGAAGTAGATATCGAGATTGGAGATAGACTTTTAAGGATAAATGAAAATGATGTTAAAGATATAATAGATTATAAATTTCTTATTACTGATGAAGTACTTCTTTTAGAAGTGGAGAAGAAAGAAGGAGAGATTTGGGAAATTGAGATTGAGAAGGATTATGATGAAGATTTAGGCATAGTATTTAGAGAAGGAATTATTGATAAACCTATGACATGTCATAATGATTGTATTTTTTGCTTTATAGACCAATTACCTAAAGGAATGAGAGAAACTTTATACTTTAAGGATGATGATTCTAGACTATCCTTTTTACAAGGAAATTTTTTAACTTTAACTAATATGAAAGAAGAGGATATAGAAAGAATAATAAAATATAGGATAAGTCCTATAAATGTATCTGTACATACTACAAATCCACAACTTAGAGTTAGAATGCTTAACAATAGATTTGCGGGTAAAATATATGATATACTTAAGAGGTTATCAGCAGCAGGAATAAAGATGAATACTCAAATTGTTTGCTGTCCAGGAATTAATGATGGAGAAGAATTAGTTAGCACGATAGAAGATCTATATAGACTTTATCCTAATGTTAATAGTGTAGCAGTAGTACCATTAGGTATAACTAAGCATAGAGAAGGATTAAAAAAACTAAATTTATTTACCCAAGAAACTTCTTTAAAACAAATTAATTTAGTTAAAGAGCTACAAAAAAAGTACTATGAAGAAAGTGGAACACCCTTTGTTAGATTGTCAGACGAATTTTATATAGTATCAGGGGAACCACTACCAGACTCTGAGCATTACCAAGGATTTGAGCAAATTGAAGATGGTGTAGGAATGGTAACTATATTAAAGGATACCATAGATACTACACTTCCAGATTTAAAGAAAGATGGAGTGGGATCTTTTACATTTGTAACAGGTGCTTTAGTTTATCCTGAAATAGTACATATAAAAGATAAAATTCAAAGGTTAAATAATAATATAAATATTACCGTAGAGGAGATACCAAATAAGTTTTTTGGAGAGACTATTACAGTAACAGGGCTTTTAACAGGAATAGACATAATAAACACACTTAAAGAAAGAGAAATTGGAGACTATATAATAATACCTGATAACGTCCTTAGAAAAGGATATGAACTTTCTAATTCAGATGAAGCCATACTGTTAGATGATTATACTGTGGAAGATTTATCTAGAGAACTAAATAGAAAAGTTATTATTTGTGATTTCACAGGAGATGATTTAATAACTATAATAAATAAACATTTAAGGGAGGATTAATATGGGAAAACCAGTAGTTGCTATTGTTGGAAGACCAAATGTAGGTAAGTCTACACTTTTTAATAAATTAGCAGGAAAGAGAATAGCTATAGTAGAAGATACACCAGGAGTTACAAGAGATAGAATTTATGCAGAGGCTGAATGGCTAAGACATAACTTTACAATTATTGATACTGGTGGAATTGAGCCAGAAAATGAAGATATTATAATGGTTCAAATGAGAAGGCAAGCAAATATTGCTATTGAAACAGCAGATGTAATTGTATTTATAGTAGATGGTAAAGCCGGTCTTCATCCATCAGATTATGAAGTGGCGCAAATGCTTAGAAAATCAGGAAAACCAATAACATTAGTAGTAAATAAAATTGATAGAAGAGAATTAGAAGATAATGCCTATGAATTTTATAACTTAGGTATAGGTAATCCAGTAACTATTTCAGCGACTCAAGCATTAGGTCTTGGAGATATGCTTGATGAAGTTGTAGCTCACTTTGATGAGTTAGGAAGTAGCGAAGAAGATGAAGAATACATAAAAATTGCAATGGTAGGTAAGCCTAATGTTGGAAAATCTTCACTTATAAATAAGTTACTAGGTGAAAATAGAAATATAGTAAGTAATATTCCAGGTACCACAAGAGATGCTATTGATAGTAAATTAGAAACTGATGAGGGTAAATTTATATTAATAGATACTGCAGGATTAAGAAGAAAAAGTAAAATTAAAGAAGAGATAGAAAGATATAGCGTTATAAGAACTCTTACAGCCATAGAGAGAGCTGATGTGTGTATATTGATTCTTGATGCTACAGAAGAGTTAAGTGATCAAGATGAAAAGATTATTGGATATGCCCATGAACTTAATAAGGCAATAGTTGTAATAGTTAACAAATGGGATTTAATTGAAAAAGATGATAAGACTATGAATGATTATAAAGCTAGAATCGGTAGAGGATTATCTTTTATGCCATATGCTAATTATCTATTTATATCTGCTTTAACGGGTCAAAGGGTAAACAAAGTTTTAAATGTAGCTAAAGAGTGCTATAATAATTATACTAAGAGGATAGCTACAGGGGTATTAAATGATGTGGTAAGTAAAGCTGTACTTATGAATGAACCTCCAGTAGTTGCATTAAGAAGACTAAAAATTTATTATGTAACCCAAGTGGATATAAAACCACCTACATTTATATTTTTTGTAAATGATCCAGCCTTACTACACTTCTCTTATGAGAGATATTTAGAGAATAAGCTAAGGGAAAGTTTTGATTTTAAAGGCACTGGAATAAAGACTATATTTAGGAAGAGAAAAGAAGATTAATAAAAATTTTATATCTTTTATTACAAATGGATTTTTAATAAATAAGAAGGAATTAATAGAGACAATNNTTTTATATAATTTAAGAAAGTAGGGATAAGGTGAATAAGATTTCTTTTATAGGAGGAGGAAGTTTTGGTACAGCTTTAGCTGTATTACTTTCTAAGAAAGGGGCAGAATGTTCTGTATGGTGCCATAGTGAAAGCACAGTTAATGATATTAATCTAAAAAGAGAAAATACTAAGTATCTTAAGGGAATTGACATACCAGAAAAAGTTACTGCCTATTGTGATCTTGAAGAAACTATAGAAAATAGTAATATAATAGTTCTTGCAGTACCTTCAAAGGCTATTAGAGAGATTTCAAAAAAAATAGAGCCTTTTCTTAAAGGTGATGAAATAATTGTAACTGTGGCTAAGGGCATAGAAAATCATACATTAAAAAGAATGTCAGAAATAATTGAAGATGAAATAAAAGGTAATCCTATAGTAGTGCTATCAGGTCCTAGTCATGCTGAAGAAGTAGCAAGGGATATACCTACTACTGTAACTGTATCATCAAAGGATATGACATCTGCAAAAAAAATCCAGGATATATTTAGCAATAATACCTTTAGAGTTTATACCAATGATGATCTTATTGGAGTTGAAATAGGGGGAGCGTTTAAAAATATCATTGCCCTTGCTGCTGGAATTTCAGATGGTATTGGCTATGGAGATAATACTAAGGCAGCTTTAATGACTCGAGGAATGAGTGAAATAATAAGGGTTGGAACTAAGCTCTCAGGAAAAGCTGAGACATTCTATGGGCTTACAGGAATGGGTGATTTAATAGTCACTTGCACTAGTATGCATAGTAGAAATAGAAGAGCAGGAATATTAATTGGAAGTGGAAAGACAATGGAAGAAGCCATAAAAGAGATAGGTATGGTTGTAGAAGGAATTGAGGCTGTTAAAGCCTTTCATGAATTAAAATCTAAAACTGATGTAGATATGCCAATAACTACTGCATTGTATGAAGTTCTTTTTAAAGGCAAGAATGCTAAAGATTGTGTTATAAAATTAATGGGAAGAAAATATAAAGATGAAAACAATGAATTGTAAACATTTATTTAATTAAAATATTTTATTTTGATAATATCTTAATATTTGATATAATGATATAAGGTTAGATAGATGAGAATTAATTTTATTTTCAATGAAAAATTGAAGATAAAGGTAGGAGGCTAACAAAAACGTATGTTGAATAATAAAAATTATAGAAAGAAAAAAAATGCATTTTATAAAAGAAAAGATATTTTCTATAAAAAGAAATCAGGTTTTAATAATGGAACTACAATAATTATTGGGTTATTATTTTTAATGGGTATAATGATTGGACTTGTGTTAAAGGAAGATTCAAAAGTCCTTGATACTGCTAATATATTCAATAATGATTATGAGAATAAAACTTCTAAATATAGCCAAGGGAAAACAACACCTTCTAGGGGCAATAGTATTAATGAACATGAATATAACAATTTAGAAGAAGTTCCTGATTTAAGTGATTCTGCAGTTAGCGCTACCTTAACAAAGGATGAGATAAAAGAAATAAAAGATATTATTAATAGTGATACAACAGGATTATATACATTGGTAAACAAAGAAAATTTACTTTCTAAGGAGTATATGCCAGGTAATTTAGTTATTCCTAATATCAACTTAGTATCTGAAAGAAGTAATGAAAAAAACCTAGTTAGTGGAACTATGGTTGAAGATTTAGAGCAGATGTTTTATGATGCTCAAGAACAAGGTATTAATTTATTTTTAAGTAATGGATTTAGAGGATATGATTCTCAGACATATATCTACAATGAGGATATTCAGAATAAAGATAGTGAACATAGTGAATATGTAGCAAAACCTGGTGAAAGTGAACATCAACTTGGATTAGCTATTGATATTACTAGCAGAGATATGTCCTTTGATTTAAATCAATCCTTTGAGAATACCAAAGAGGGTGCTTGGGCTTTAGAAAATGCGTATAAGTATGGCTTTATTTTAAGGTATACTAAGACTAAAGAAGATATAACAGGATATAAATATGAGCCATGGCATTATAGATATGTTGGGAATAAAACAATTAGTAAACTTTGTCACAACAAGGACTTAACATTAGAAGAATTACTTAGTTATGCTAAAAGTGAATAATTTAATTTAAAAACCTATTAGGTATTAAAAGTTTTCCTTTTAAAATAAAAAGGGGAACTTTTTATTTTATTAATGCATAATATTAATTCTACATCAATATATATATAATGTTAATATGTAGTTGCGGGAGGGTAGCCTTGGAAAATTTTGATATATATAAAGATATAGCAGAAAGAACTCAAGGGGATATATATGTGGGGGTAGTTGGGCCAGTTAGAACAGGTAAATCTACTTTTATTAAAAAGTTCATGGAACTAATGGTTATACCTAACATAGAAAATCCTCATAAGAAGGACAGAGCAAAAGATGAATTGCCACAGAGTGGATCAGGAAAATCTATTCACACTACAGAACCTAAATTTGTTCCTAATGAGGCTGTAGAAATTCAGTTTGAGGACGGAGTAAAATTTAAAGTTAGAATGGTTGATTGTGTTGGATATATAGTAAAGAATGCATTAGGCTATACAGAGGCTGATGCACCTAAAATGGTTTCTACTCCATGGCATGATTATGAAATTCCATTTGAGCAAGCGGCAGAAATAGGAACTAAGAAGGTAATAACAGATCACTCTACAATAGGTATAGTTGTAACTACAGACGGAAGTATTACAGGCTTAGATAGGGAGGACTATGTAGATGCTGAGGAGAGAGTCATAAAGGAGCTTAAACAGATAAATAAGCCATTTATAATAGTTTTAAACACTGTAAATCCTAATTCACAAGAGAGTAAAGACCTAGGAAGAGACCTGGAAGAAAAGTATGATGTTCCTGTAAAAGTTATGGATGTAATGAATATAGGAAACAATGAGATTACAGAAATATTTGATACAGTTCTAAGAGAGTTCCCAGTAAAAGAAATAAATATTGACATGCCTCAGTGGATGGAGAGTTTAAATTCATCTCATTGGTTAAAGGTAAACATAATGACTATTCTAAAAGCCATGTGTAAAGATATTTATAAAGTTAGAGATGTTAAGAGATGTCTTGATGCCTTTAAAGGAATCGAATTCTTATCAGACATAAAAGTTAAAGAAATGAATATGGGAGAAGGTACTTCCTGTGTTGATATTAATCCAAAACATGAATTATTTTATAAGATCCTCGGAGAGATTTGTAATACTGATATAAAAAATGAAAATGATTTATTAAATATTATGGAGAGTTTCTACAAGGCTAAAATAGAATATGATAAGGTTGAGGAGGCATTAAAAGAAGTTAATGAGACTGGCTATGGATTGGTTGCACCACAGCTTACTGAAATGAAATTAGAAGAGCCTGAAATTGTTAAGAAGGGTAATCAATATGGAGTAAAACTAAAAGCTTCAGCTCCATCATTACATTTAATTAAAGCTGATATTGAAACTGAAATTCAGCCAATAATGGGTAGTGAAAAACAAAGTGAAGAGTTCTACAAATCAATTTTAGAGCAATTTGAAAATGATCCTTCACAAATCTGGCAAAGTAACATGTTTGGAAAGTCTTTAGAAGAATTAGTTAAAGAAGGACTTCAGAATAAACTTTATAAAATGCCTGAAGATGTGCAAATTAAACTTCAAAAAACCCTTCAGAAAATTATTAATGAGGGAAATGGTGGACTTATCTGCATAATTATCTGATGAATGTTAAGACGTTTTCTTCAAATTCAAAAATATAGTTTTGAAATTAATATTAATTTCAAAACTATATTTTTTATTGTATAATTCTCATCACTGTAATATATTTAAATATGTAAAAGATTTCATTGGAATTATTATAATGGATAAGGTACATTTACAATGCGCTTGATAAAGATATATAATTAAAATTGATTATAAACAAGTTAAGTGTAATTGAATTTTCATTTTGGATTGTAAATAATAAAGATTTTGGAGGTACATAAAGTATGAGTAAAGTTGTAGTAATATTTAATGGTGGAACTATATCTATGAAGGTAGATGAAAAAATAAAAGCAGCGGTGCCTAATTTAACAGGTGAAGAAATAATGTCCATGGTAACAGGTATTGAATCCTATGCAGAAGTAGAATCATATACATTTTCTAGTCTTCCAAGCCCTCATATGACCCCAGATATAATGATGGAATTATCAAATTATGTTAAGAAATTTTTAGAAAGAGAAGATGTAGATGGAGTAGTAGTTACCCATGGAACAGATACTCTTGAGGAAACAGCTTATTTTTTACAGCTCACTATAAATAGTGAAAAGCCAGTAGTAGTTACAGGTTCCATGAGAAATAGTTCTGAGCTAGGATACGATGGACCTGCTAACTTAGCAGCATCAATTTGTACTGCTACATCTAAAGAATCAAGGAATCGTGGAGTAATTGTATGTTTAAATAATGAACTAAATTGTGCTAGTGAGGTTACAAAGTCTCACTCTATGCACCTTAATACGTTTCAAAGTCCAGAATTTGGGCCAATAGGTATTGTTGACAGTAATGAAGTAAGGTTTTATAGAGGAAGTACTACAAAGGAATATATAAATACTCATGTAATAGAGAATAATGTTCAGCTTATTAAATCCTGTGCAGGAATGGATGGTACACTTATAGATTATTGTGTTAGTCAAGGTGCTAAGGGATTAGTGATTGAAGCTATGGGGAGAGGTAATATTCCACCATTAATGGCTAATTCTGTAGAAAAGGCTATAAATAAAGGTGTGGCAGTGGTAATAGTTTCTAGGTGCTATAAGGGGAGAGTTCTAGATAGTTATGGTTATGAAGGTGGAGGAAAACAATTAAGAAATATGGGTGTCATATTTGGAGATAGCATGCCAGGGCAAAAGGCTAGAATAAAGATGATTTTAGCCCTGGGAAAAACAAGGAATTTAGATGAAATAAGAGAAGTATTTGAGAAAGGGCATTATTAATATACGAACATTATAAATAAAAATAAAATTAATATACGTAAAAATCATTGACATAGGTATATAAAGTTGATATTATAATCTTGTAAAAAGAAATAACCACTAATTTTCATATAGGTCTAATGCGATGGATTAGATGTTTCTACCGGATACCGATAAAATCCGACTATGAGAATTCCTATGTTAAAAAACTGTCACTGGGATTCTTATCCAGTGACTATTTTTTGCAATAATACATATTAATGGGAGGACAAGTATTATGGAAAAATTTTTCAAGTTAAAAGAAAATGGTACCGATGTAAAGAGGGAAGTTGTTGGTGGATTAATAACTTTCTTAACTATGGCGTATATAATAGCCGTTAATGCTAACATATTAGGAGATCCTGGTGTTGGAATGAATCCAGGAGCAGTTGTTACAGCAACTTGCCTAGCAGCTGGGGTTACTACTATTTTAATGGGAATCTATGCGAATCTACCATTAGGATTAGCTTCAGGCATGGGACTTAATGCGTTCTTCGCATATACAGTAGTAATGGAAATGGGGATATCTTGGCAAATAGCTTTAACAGCAGTATTTGTAGAAGGAATTATATTTATTTTATTATCATTAACAAAGATTAGGGAAGCTATCGTAAACTGTATACCAACTAACTTAAAATATGCAGTTACAGCAGGTATTGGACTGTTTATAGCATTTATAGGTTTTGGTAATGCTGGAATAGTGGTTGGAAGTGAAGCTACAAAGGTAACCATGGGTAGTTTAGTAAGTCCAACAGCATTAATTACAATATTGGGTGTAATGGTTATAGTAATTTTATCTAAAAAAAATGTAAAAGGTGCAATACTTTGGGGAATGGCTGCTAGTGCTATAGCTGCATGGATATATGCTGCTTTATCACCAGAAGCTGCTACAGCTGCAGGAATATATTTACCAAAAGGTATCTTAAAGTTTGAATCTATAGCACCTATTGCAGGTAAATTAGATTTCTCAGTATTCGCTAATGCTGGAGCTATATCAGAATTTATTTCAGTTATATTTGTATTCTTATTTATAGACTTCTTTGATACAGCTGGAACATTAGTTGGAGTAGCGTCAAAGATTGGAATGATAGATAAAGATGGTAAAGTCAAAAATGCAGGGAAAGCATTACTAGTAGATGCAATTGGGACAACTTTTGGAGCTCTTGTAGGAACATCTACAGTTACAACTTATGTAGAGAGTTCTGCTGGAGTTGCATCAGGAGCTAGAACAGGTCTTTCAGCAGTAGTTACAGGAATATTATTCTTACTTGCTATGTTCTTATCACCATTATTTGTTGCTATACCAGGTTGTGCAACAGCACCAGCTTTAATTATTGTAGGGTTCTTCATGATAGAATCAGTTAAAAATATAGATTTTTCTGATTTCACTGAAGGTGTACCAGCATTCCTTACTATAGCATTAATGCCTATGACATATAGTATTGGAGATGGATTAATGATAGGAATGTTATCTTATGCTATATTAAACCTAATAGCTAATATTACAACTAAGGAAGCTAAGGATAGAAAACAAGTATCTTTCGTTGTATATATTCTAGCAATAATATTCTTATTAAAAATAATCTTTGGTTAAATAAAGTTTTAAATATATATTTATTAATATTGGTGATTTTATTGAACTAATTCATAAAGTAGGGACATAAGCTTAAAATATAAGCTTATGTCCCTTATTTACAGAGTGAATATTTTAAATTATAATGGTTTTTCTAAGGTTTTCTAAAGAATATTTCATTTTTCTTTAAAATTCTTTTGTTTATGGGTTGAAATAAGCCACATACTTTATGTATAATAAATAAAGAATTTAAGAAGATCTAGAAGGGTGCGTTGTATATGATAAAAAGCATGACTGGATTTGGAAGAGGTACATCAGAGAGTGAAGCATCTAGTTTTATTGTGGAAATAAAGACAGTAAATCACAGATACTTTGAGATTAATGCTAGAATGCCAAGAACTTTAATATCTTTAGAAGATGGTATAAGAAAATATGTAAATGACAAGATTAAGAGGGGAAAGGTAGATATATTTATTACTCAAAATCAAGGAGCTAACCAAGATATGTCTGTAGTGGTAAATGAGAGTTTAGCTGAAAATTATGTGGAGGTATTACATAGTTTAAGGGATAAGTATGATTTAAGGGATGATATTTCTGCTACAACCTTAGCACGGTTTCCAGAAGTTCTAAAATTAGAACAAAAGGAAGAAGATTTAGAAAAAACATGGAAGATATTATTACCAGCAGTAGAAGAGGCAGTACACAATCTTGTATCCATGAGGCAACAAGAAGGTGAAAAACTTTTGATAGATATTACAAAGAGATGTGAATGTATTTCAAGTAATGTTGATATAATTAGTAAAAGGGTGCCAGAAGTTACAGAAGCATATAGAGCAAGACTTCTAAAGAAAGTAGAAGAAATTTTAGCAGAAAAAAGTATTGATGAAAATCGCATTGCTATGGAAGTGGTTCTTCAAGCGGATAAATCCTGTGTTGATGAGGAAATTGTTAGACTTAAAAGCCATGTTGCACAAGTCATCAAAACTTTTAAATTAGGAGAGCCAATAGGTAGAAAGCTAGATTTCATTGTTCAAGAAATGAACAGAGAAGCGAATACAATTGCGTCTAAAGTTAACGATTTGGAATTAACTAATATAGCACTTAATATAAAAAGTGATATAGAAAAGATTAGAGAACAGGTTCAAAACATAGAATAAATTTAGGAGGTAGGGCATGGGTATAAAACTTATAAATATTGGATTTGGAAATATTGTTTCAGCAAATAGATTAGTAGCTATTGTTAGTCCAGAATCAGCGCCTATAAAAAGAATAATTCAAGAAGCTAGAGATAGGGGTATGCTAATAGATGCTACCTATGGAAGAAGAACTAGAGCAGTTATAATAACTGATAGTGACCATGTAATACTATCTGCTGTTCAGCCTGAAACAGTAGCACATAGATTGTCATCTAAAGGTGATGATGCTATAGATGAGGTAGAGGATTAATATGGGAAGTAAAGGACAATTATTAGTTATATCTGGACCATCAGGAGCAGGCAAAGGGACTGTATGTAAGTCACTAATTGAAAAAAATCCAATATGGATTTCTACATCTTGCACTACGCGTAAGCCAAGAGAAGGTGAAGTAGAAGGAATAAATTATTTTTTTATAGAGAGAGATGAGTTTTTAAATAGGATTGATAAAGAAGATTTTCTGGAATATGCAGAGGTTTATGGTAATTTTTATGGAACACCTAAATCTGAGGTTTTAAAGATGTTAGAAGAAGGTAAGGATGTAATATTAGAAATAGATATACAAGGTGCATTAAAAATTAAATCTTCATATCCTAAAGGAATATTTATATTTATTATGCCTCCATCTATGGAAGAACTTAGAAATAGAATAACAAATAGAGGAAGCGAAACTCCAGAGTCTTTAAAGACTAGAATGGAATGTGCTTATGATGAAATAAGCTTTGCATCTAAATATGACTATGCCGTTGTAAATGATAAGGTTGAAGATGCAGTTAAAAAAATTGAAAGTATAATAGTTGCTGAAAAATGTAGAGTATTTAAAATTAAAGATGAGCTATTAGGGAGGTTCTAAAAGATATGAGTAATTCAAAGAGCAATTCAATGATTAATCCATCTATTGTGGAATTATTAGAAAAAGTGGATAATAGATATTCATTAGTAGTATCTACTTCAAGAAGAGCAAGAAAAATAATTGACGGTGAAGAGCCAAAAGTACAAGGGGTAGGTGCAAAGCCATTAACTATTGCTATTAATGAAGTTAAGCAAGGGATTATAGAAATTAGAGATGTAGATGATAAGTTTACTAAGGTTCAAGACGTTGAACTAGTAAATGAAGTAGTGGAAGAAGGCTCAAATTTAGATGAGTAAGAAAAATGTAGTTATTGGAGTAACAGGTGGAGTTGCAGTCTATAAGGCTCTAGATGTTATAAGCAGATTGAAAAAGAAAGATATAAATGTGGATGTTATTATGACAAAGTCAGCTTGTGAGTTTGTTACTCCATTAAGTTTTCAATCGTTAAGTCAAAATGCGGTAATAAAAAATATGTTTGATGAACCTAAGGTTTTTGAAATTCAGCACATATCTTTAGCTAAAAAAGCGGATGTACTAGTAGTAGTTCCAGCTACAGCAAACATTATAGGTAAAGTAGTAAATGGCATTGCTGATGATATGTTATCAACTACTATTATGGCTACTAATGCAAAGGTAATCTTTGCACCAGCTATGAATACTAATATGTATAACAATCCCATAGTTAAAGAAAATATTAAAAAATTAAAAAATTATGGGTATGAGTTTATAAATCCTAGTAGTGGGCGATTAGCTTGCGGAGATGTAGGAGATGGAAAACTTGCTGATACAGAAGAAATTGCAGAAGTGATTTTATCATATCTTCATGAACCAAAGGATTTATTAGGTAAAAAAGTGCTAGTAACAGCAGGACCTACTAGGGCTAATATAGATCCAGTAAGGTTTTTAACTAATAGATCTACTGGTAAGATGGGATATGCAATTGCTGAAGAGGCTAGAGATAGGGGAGCACAAGTAGTTCTTGTCAGTGGTCCTACCAGTATAAAGGTACCACTAGGAGTTAAAATCATAAAAGTAGAAACTAATGAAGAAATGTTAAATGCAGTTAAAGCAGAATTTGATACTAGTGATATTGTGGTTAAATCTGCAGCAGTAAGCGATTACAAACCTAAGACTTATTCAGATAAGAAGATAAAAAAGGGACCAGGTAATTTTAATATAGAGCTAGAAAGAGATAACGATATTCTAAAGGAGCTAGGAACCCTGAAAAAACACCAAATATTAGTTGGATTTGCAGCTGAGAGTAACGATGTAATAGAAAATGCTCACATAAAGCTAAAAAAGAAAAATCTTGATTATATTGTAGCTAATAATATAACTGAAAGTAATGCAGGCTTTGGAAGTGATACTAATAGGGTTACTGTTATAAATAGAGATGGGAAAGAAATATCTCTTGATAATATGAGTAAAAGATTAGTTGGACATGAGCTTTTTAATATGATTTTAAACAATAAATAAAAAAGAGCGACTAAGTCGCTTTTTTTATTATTTATTTATATAATATATCTAATGGGTTTAAAAAGAAAATATGGTTAATAGTTAATTTAGAATGGAGGTAGACACCTCTAGAAGGGGGACTAAAAGTGTATTTAGGAATTATAGTAAATAATGAAGCTGTAAAAGTAGATAAAATATTTACATATAAGGTACCTGAAAGCTTATATGGTAAAGTAAAAAAAGGTAGAATGGTTACAGTTCCCTTTGGAAATGGAAATAAGAAAATATATGGATTTATAGTTGATATATTTTATGATATAGATGATAATACTAAATTGAAAGAAATTGTTGATATAGATGACAGTATGGAATTTCTTACGGAGGATAATATATGTCTTATTGAAATAATGAGAAGGAAGTATTTATGCACTTATTTAGAATGTATAAAAGTTATGATTCCCAGTGGAATAACTAAAGGAACAACCTTTAAAACAAAAAATAGTATAATTATTAGTAGACCATTAACAGAAAAATATAGTAAAGAAGAATATATAAATATTGTTAGTTTTATAGGAGAACATAATGGAATTTATAATAAGGCAGAACTTACTAGTGAATTTAAATTTTCCTTATCGAGGATTAACACATTAATTAAGAATGGATTCTTAGATATTAAAAAAACTATAATTAATAGGTATAATGAAAATGTATATAAAAGATATGAGGAAAAAATATTAAATTCAATTCAACAAAGATGTGTTGATACTATATTATCCAAGGGTAGTAGTAATAAATTTCTTATTCATGGTATAACTGGTAGTGGAAAAACTGAGATATATATGAACCTAGTAAAAGAGATGATTAAAAAAAATAAAGATTCTATAATATTAATTCCGGAAATTGCTTTAACTCCTCAAATGGTTGAAAGGTTTAAAGGAAGGTTTGGAAGAGATATTGCTATATTTCATAGTAGGTTATCTACAGGTGAGCGATTTGATGAATGGATGAGAGTAAAAACGGGAAATGTTAAAGTAGCCATAGGTGCTAGGTCTGCAATTTTTCTTCCTTTTTCTAAATTAGGTCTTATTGTTATAGATGAGGAACATGAAACTAGCTATAAATCAGATAGTGACCCCAAATATCATGCAAGAGATATAGCTAGTTTAAAAGCTGAAATTGAAGGATGTAAAGTGGTTTTAGGATCTGCTACACCGTCCATTGAGACTTATTATAAGGCTACGGAAGGTGAATATGATATAATTACTTTAAATCACAGAGCCGATGGAGCTAATCTTCCAACTATAGAGATAGTTGATATGAGAGATGAGCTAAAAGAAGGAAATAAGTCTATGTTTAGTAGAAGACTATATGAAGAAATGACAGCGTGTTTAGAAAAAAAAGAGCAAGCCATAATGTTTTTAAATAGAAGAGGATATTCTACTTTTGTATCTTGCAGAGAGTGTGGTTACGTATTTAAGTGTGATAATTGTGATATTTCTCTTACCTATCACAATGATAACAATTTAACTTGTCACTATTGTGGATCAAAGCAAAGAGCATTAAAAACTTGTCCAAAATGTAAAAGTAAATATGTGAAATATTTTGGAGTAGGCACAGAGCAATTAGAACATAGTGTTAGAAAGACCTTTTTGGATAGTAAACCTCTTAGAATGGATTTTGATACTACAAGGGGAAAAGATTCTTATGAAAAAATATATAAAGACTTTTCTGCAGAAAGGTACAATGTGTTAATAGGTACTCAAATGATTGCTAAGGGCTTGGATTTTAAAGAAGTAACCCTAGTAGGAATAATTGCTGCAGATTTGTCTTTAAATCTACCGGACTATAGAGCTTCGGAAAAGACCTTTCAATTACTTACTCAAGTAGCCGGGAGAGCAGGTAGAGGTAATAAGGCTGGAAAAGTAATACTTCAGACTTATAATCCAGATAATTATAGTATAGTGTATGCTGCTGTAAATGATTATAGAAGTTTTTATGAAGAAGAAATAATTATTAGAAAGCTAAGGGATTATCCACCTTTTTCTAAGATTTTGTGTATAAATTTAAGCAGTGAAAATGAGGAACATTTAATAAAAAGTATACAAAGTTTAGCAGATAAAGTAAGGATAAAAAACTATGAAAGTGATAAAATTGAGTTATTAGGACCATGTCCTTGTGGGGTTTCTAAAATAAAAAGTTTGTATAGATGGCAGATTATAATCAAAGGTGATTTTGATGATAATTATGCTATGGATATAAAAAATTTAGTCTATGAACAGATTAATTATAAAAATATAAGAATTGGTATTGATATAAATCCAAATAATTTACTGTAAGGGAGAATGATTATGGCATTAAGAAATATAAGAATTAATGAAGACCCAATATTAAGGAAGATTAGTAAGGTGGTTAAAAATATTGATGAAAGAACACAAATATTAATTGATGATATGCTAGATACTATGTATGAAGCTAATGGAGTAGGTCTTGCAGCACCACAAGTAGGTATTTTGAAGCGAGTGGTGATTATAGATATTGGTAATGGACCAATAATACTTATTAATCCAGAGATTGTTGAGGCTAATGGTGAAGTTAAAGATGTAGAAGGATGTCTAAGCGTGCCAGCTAAACAAGGAAATGTTATAAGACCCCAATATGTAAAAGTTAAAGCTGAAGACAGAGATGGAAATTCTATTGAAATTCAGGGGGAGGATCTTCTAGCAAGGGCTCTTTGTCACGAAATAGATCATTTAAATGGAATATTATATACTGATAAGATAGTGAAATAGGAGGTATGAAGATGAATATAGTATTTATGGGCACACCAGATTTTGCAGTACCATCTTTAGAAGCAATTATTGAAAAATATGGAGTTAAGGCAGTACTTACTCAGCCAGATAGACCTAAAGGAAGAGGAAGATCTGTGGCAATGTCACCAGTAAAAAAGGTAGCACTTAAGCATGATATAAAAGTATATCAACCGGAAAAATTAAAAAATGAAAAAAGTTTAATAGAAGAATTAAAAAATATGAATTTAGATTTCATAATAGTTGTAGCATTTGGTCAAATCCTATCTAAGGAAGTCTTAGATATACCTAAATATGGATGTATAAACCTTCATGGTTCACTACTTCCTAAATATAGAGGTGCAGCACCAATTCATTATGCTATTATGAAGGGAGAAAAGGAAAGTGGAAATACCACCATGCTAATGGATATAGGTTTAGATACAGGAGATATGTTGTTAAAGAACAGAGTAGAGATTACAGAAAATATGACTACTGCAGAGCTCCATGATAAACTTATGAACAGTGGAGCTGAGCTTTTAATTGAAACTGTAGAAGGTCTTTATAATGACATGATAACTCCAATAAAGCAAGGAGAAAGTGAAAGTTGTTATGCCAGTATGCTGAATAAAGAGATGGCAAAGATTAATTGGAATCAAAGTTCTAAAGATATACATAATTTTGTAAGAGGACTTTACTCTTTTCCAATAGCTTATACTTATTATAAAGATGAGCCTATGAAGGTAATTGAAACTAGACTTACTAACGAGAAGTCTTCTAAAATTCCAGGGACTATTTTAAAAGTTGATAAAGAAGGAATGTTGGTTTCAACTGAAGATAATAATATATTAATAACGAAGGTTCAATTTCCTAATAAAAAGCCTTTAAGAGTAGAAGAATATATAAAAGGAAATTCTATTGAAGAAAATATATTATTAAAAGAAGAGTAAAAATTAATTAAATAGAATAAGGAGAAATATATATGGGATATTATTATGGAAGTTTTTTTGACAGAACAATGATTATTCTTATACCAGCTCTTATCATTTCAATATGGGCTCAGATGAAAATAAAAAGTAGTTATGCAAAATATTCACAAGTATATAGTAGAAATGGATATACTGGAAATCAAGTGGCTAGAATGATATTAGATGCCTACGGACTTTTTGATATTCCAGTATTAGTTACAGGGGGGCATCTTACAGATCACTATGACCCTAGTGAAAAGGTGGTAAAACTATCAACAGATGTATACAACGGTACTTCCCTGGCAGCTATAGGTGTAGCTGCTCATGAGATAGGTCATGCTATTCAACATAAAGAAGGATATGCACCAATTAAAATAAGAACAGCTTTAGTGCCAATTGCTAATATAGGCTCCCAAGGTTCTTGGATATTATTCTTTATTGGAATTGTAATGTCTTTTACACCATTAGTTAACTTTGGTATTATATTATTCTCAGCAGCAGTTCTTTTTCAGATAGTTACACTGCCTGTAGAGTTTAATGCATCCAGTAGAGCTGTAGCCATATTAAGTGCAAGGAATATACTTTATGAAGATGAAGTAAAGGGAGCTAAAAATGTTTTGACTGCAGCAGCATTAACCTATGTAGCAGCAGCAGTTACAGCTATTGCACAGCTTTTAAGACTCATTGCTATAAGAAATAGAAATAATTAATACAAAAATGGATAAACACTAGAAACCGTAGATAGGATGATATGAATGATAGGTGCTAGAGAAGTAGCAGTAAATACAGTAATGCAAGTCTTTGAAAATAAGGCTTATTCTAATATTGTTTTAAACAACAACCTTAGCCAATGTAATCTTGGAGATAAAGATAAAGCATTAGCTACAGAACTTGTTTATGGTACTATAAAATATAGGTATGCAATTGATAAAATACTTAAGACTTTTTTAGAAAAAAAATTTGACAAAACAGATAAATATATTTTAAATTTATTAAGGGTTTGTATATATCAGCTTAGATATTTAGATAAAATACCTGAGTTTGCAGCAGTAAATGAGGGCGTTAATTTAGCTAAGACTAATGTATCTGTGGGAGCTTCCAAATTAGTAAATGGGGTATTAAGAAGTTATTTAAGAAATAAGAATAAAGATTATTGTAATAAAGAAAATATTAATGAAAGATTAGCATTTTCATATTCTTTTCCTCAATGGATGGTAAAATTATTTATTGAGCAATATGGAGAGGTAGTTGGAGAAAAGATACTAGATGGGCTTAATAAAAGACCTGCTGTTACAGTTAGAGTAAACTCCACAAAGGGAGATTTTGAACAGGTTTTTCATGAGTTGGAAAAAAATGCTTACAACGTAGAAGAGGGGTCTATATGTCCTGAAGCTATAAGAATCGTAAGAGGAAAGAGTGTAGAGGAAAATCCACTGTTTAAGAAAGGTGCTATTACAGTTCAAGATGAGAGTGCTATGCTAGTAGCACCTAGTATGGATTTACAAGAGCATATGACTGTGTTAGATTTATGTAGTGCTCCAGGAGGAAAAACTACTCATATAGCTGAAATAATGGATAATACAGGTATAGTTAAGGCTTTCGATATTTATGATCATAAGCTAGAACTTATAAGAAGTAATAGTGAAAGATTAGGACTAACAAACATTGAATTAGATATATTAGATGCTACTAAAGAATGCAAAGAATTATTAGATGTGGGAGATAGAGTGCTTATAGATGTACCTTGTTCTGGCTTAGGAATAATAAGAAAAAAACCAGAAATTAAATATACAAAAAAAGAGAAAGAATTAAAATCTTTAATAACAGTTCAACGTGAAATAATGAAGAATGCAGCTAAATATGTGAAACCAGATGGAATAATTTTATATTCAACTTGTACTATAAATAAAGTAGAAAATCAAGGAAATATAAATTGGTTTTTAAGTAATTTTAAAGATTTTAGTGTAGAGCCTTTAAACTTTGGACAGGTGGAAAATCTGGTCTATGACGAAAAGGGTTCTGTAACAGTGTTACCTAATGAATATATGGATGGATTTTTTATAGCAAAAATTCGTAGAAATAAATAGGAGTAGAAATGAAAAATATATTAGATTTAGATATAGAAGAACTTAAATCATGGATGAAAGAAAATGGTGAAAAAGAATTTAGAGCTAAACAAGTATTCTCTTGGATTTATAATGAAGTTTGGGACTTCCAAGAGATGACTAACATATCTAAAGATACTTTGAAAAAATTAGAAAAAAATTTTTTTATAGGAATACCTAGAATAGTAGAAACATATAGTTCTAAAAATAGTGATACTCGCAAGCATTTATTTCTTTTACATGATGGTAATATAGTTGAAGGAGTGGTTATGCAGTATAGTCATGGAAATTCTATATGCATATCAACTCAGGTAGGATGTAATATGGGTTGTAAGTTTTGTGCTTCAACTATTGGAGGAGCTGTTAGAAGTTTAAGTAGTGGAGAAATGTTAGGTCAGATTATGGTTTCACAAAAACAACTTGGGGAGAGAATCTCAAATATTGTACTTATGGGAAGTGGAGAACCGTTAGATAACTATGATAATGTTGTAAAATTTATTAAGGATGTAAATTCTCAGTATGGACTTAATATAGGACAACGTCATATAACTCTTTCTACATGTGGAATTGTGCCTAAGATAAAGAGCTTAGCAAATTTAGATTTACAGATAACACTAGCAATTTCATTACATGCTCCTAATGATGAATTGCGTGTGAAAACTATGCCTATTGCTAAGGTATATTCTATAGCTGATCTTATTGATAGTTGTAAATATTATATTGATAAAACGGGACGAAGAATTACCTTTGAATATGCATTAGTAAAGGGGGTAAACGACTCTAAAGTACAGGCTGAGCAATTAGTAAAACTAATAAGAGGTATGTTATGTCATGTAAATTTAATTCCAATAAATGAAATAGATGAAAATGATTTAAAAAAATCAAATGAAGAGCAAGTTAAGGGCTTTAGAGATATTTTAATGAAACACGGGATTGAAACTACTGTTAGAAAAGAAATGGGTTTAGACATAAATGCTGCTTGTGGTCAGTTGAGAAAAAGTTATATAGAAAAAAGGGAGTTGTAGTTTTTAATGGGGAGATTGTTAGGAATAGAAACGGATGTTGGAAATAAAAGAACTTTTAATGAAGATTTCGTTGGGTACTATGAAGAAGAAGATTTCGGTATTTTTGTAATAGCCGATGGTATGGGAGGGCATAATGCTGGTGAAGTTGCTAGTAAGATTGCTATAGATACCATTATTGAATATGTAATTAATCATCAAAAGGATAGGTCAGAAGAGGAAATTTTAAATGAGGCAATCTTAAGTGCTAATAGAAAAATATATAGAGAAAGCTTGTTAAACGAAGACTGTAATGGAATGGGAACTACTCTTGTGGGAGCTTTTGTGAGAGGAAATAACTTAACTATGGTAAACATAGGAGATAGTAGAGGATATATTTTAAAGGATGGACAGCTTGTTAAGGTTACAAAAGATCATTCATTGGTACAAGAACTATTAGATAATGGAACAATAACTAATGAGGAAGCTAAGAATCATCCTAATAAAAATGTTATAACAAGAGCCTTAGGAACTAATCCAGTAGTGACGGCAGATTACTACAGTTTAGATATAAGAGGGGTTTGCAAAATTCTTCTTTGTAGTGATGGACTTACTAATGAAGTAAGTGAGGAGGATATTTTTAGAGTTTTACAAGGTTATGATGGCAATCAATGTATGGAACTAATAAACATGAGTAAGAAAAATGGTGGAAGAGATAATATTTCTATCATCATTTTTAAAGGAGAGTGGGAGTGCAGATGATAGGAACTATGTTAGGAAATAGATATGAGCTCATAGAAAAGATTGGCGAAGGAGGTATGGCAGTAGTATATAAGGCTAAATGTAGAATTTTAAATAGATTTGTAGCAATAAAAATACTAAAGCCAGAGTACTCTAATAATAGTGAATTTATGGAGAAATTTAGAAGAGAAGCTTTAGCTACAGCAACATTTTCTCATAGTAATATAGTTAATATTTATGATGTGGGTTCAGAAGGAAATATTAATTATATTGTAATGGAATTAGTGAATGGAAAAACTTTAAAAGAATACATAAGAGAAAATGCACCTCTTTCCATGGACTCAACTTTAAAGATTTCAATACAAATTGCTAAAGCTTTAGAATGTGCTCATAAAAATAAAATTATCCATAGAGATATAAAACCTCACAATATATTAATAAATGAAGAAGGTATAATTAAAGTTACAGATTTTGGAATAGCCAAAGCTACGTCATCTGATACAATAACTCATACTAATAAAGTTATTGGTTCTGCACATTACTTCTCTCCTGAGCAAGCAAAAGGAAAGATAGTTGATAATAGAACAGATATCTATTCTTTTGGAATTGTGATATATGAAATGCTAACAGGAAGAGTTCCCTTTGATGGAGAAAGTGCTGTAGCAGTGGCGCTTAAACATATACAAGATACTATTGTGCCTCCTAAGGTTTTAGTTCCAGAAGTACCAGATAGTCTAAATAATTTAGTGATTAAGGCTACTCAGAAGGAAGTTATAAAAAGATATAATAATGTAACAGATATGTTAATAGATTTAATGAGAATAGAAAATAATAATAAGTATATAGTAACACCTTCCAATATGGATAATGATTATACTACAGTAATGGATGCAACCCAAATTCAAAATACTATGTATGCTAGCAATCCTGGAAAGAAATTAGATAATAGAGATATGGATGATGAGGAAGAAGAGGAAGAAAACGAGGATTATGAAGATTATGATGGTGAAAAGAGAAAAACTAGTACATGGAAAAAGGTACTAATAGTTGGAGGGGCTCTTTTATTAACTATTCTTATAGGTGTATTTGTAGGTACTACTGTATATAATAAAGTCAACGATAACGTTAAAAAAGACGAATTAAAGGTTCCAAAGATAATTGGACTTACAGCAGATGAAGCTAAAGATGCTGTAGAAAAATTAGGATTGACTTATGTAGTCTTAGGAGAGGAATCTAGTGATAAGCCAGCTGGAACTATAATTGCAGTATTTCCATCGGAAGGTACTGCAGTAAAAAAAGAAAGTGAAGTTAGAGTAAGGATTAGTACAGGACCAGGAGAGATTGAGGTTCCAGATGTTGTGAAGCTGGGTAAAAGTGTTGCTCAAGATCATATAGTTACTCAAGGGCTTAAGGTGGGAAAGATAACAGAAGACTATTCTGAAGAAATAGAACAAGGCGCAGTAATAAGTACTAATCCAGTAGCAAAGACTAAGGTTAAAAAAGGTGATACAGTAGATATAGTTATAAGTAAAGGTTCTAGGATAAAGAAGACACAAGTACCAGATCTCATTGGATTAACACTAAAAGAAGCAGAGCAAGTATTAGCCGTAGTAAATCTAAAACTTGGATCTACTACTGCAGTAATAACTGATGATATAAGTAGGGATGGAAAGATATTCAACCAAAGTGAACCTGCTCTGACTTCAGTACAAGAAAATGAAAAGATAAGTGTTAATTACTATCAATATAAGGATCCAGATGAAGGCAAGGTTGAAGTTCCTAATTTCATTGGAAGAACCACTGAAGATGCGCAAGCAGTAGCTAATTCACTTGGATTTAGAATAACTATTACTGGAGATAGAAAAGGTCTTATAATAAGTCAAGATGTACCTGAAGGTAATAAGTTAGATAAAGGAAGTACCATAAATCTTATAGCTCAAATAAAAGCCCCTAATATTGGCGGCGATGATGACAAAGATGAAGAACCTTAACCAATGAAGTTAATAATCCTTAGGTAAGTTATAAACTTGCCTAAGGATTAGTTAAAATTTAGGAGGAATATATGCAAGGTGTAATAGTTAAAGGAATTGGTGGATTATACTATGTGGATGTTGAAGAAAAAGTTATAGAGTGTAAGGCTAGAGGGAAATTTAGGCATAAGGGTGAAACTCCCATGATTGGTGATGAGGTAATCATAGAAGAAGAAAATGGGAAGGGTGTTATAACAGAAATATTAAAGAGAAGAAATCAACTTATAAGACCTGCCGTTGCCAACGTAACTCAAGCTTTTGTAGTAGTTACTAGTAAGAATCCAGATTTGAATTTAAGCTTATTATATAAATTTTTAGTTTTATGTGAGTATAATCATGTAGTACCTATTATTTGCTTTAATAAAATGGATATTGAAAGTGATTATAGCAAGGAAATAGGTAGTATGTTAAATAAAGCTGGATATGAAATAATGTATGTACAAGGAAAACATAGTGTTGGAATAGACCAGTTAAAGGAAAAGATAAAGGGAAATATTACTGTATTTTGTGGGCCTTCTGGAGTTGGTAAATCTACTATATTGAATAAAGTTTTAGGTAGAGATGCTATGAAAATAGGGGATATTAGTGATAAACTAAAAAGAGGTAAACATACAACTAGGCATAGTGAGCTCATAAGGATAGAAGATGGATTCTTAGTTGACACACCAGGATTTTCTTCCTTGGAATTAGATTTCATAGATAAAGAAGAACTACAACATATGTTTCCGGAATTTGAAAAATTTAAAGATGGATGTAAGTTTAATAATTGTGTTCATTATAAAGAACCAGGTTGTATAGTAAAACAAAAGGTAGAATCTGGAAAAATAAATAAAAGTAGATATGAATTCTACATAAAAATACTAGAAGAAATTATTAATAGGGGGAATAGAAAATGATAAAATTATCACCATCTATATTGTCAGCAGACTTTTCAAGGTTAGGAGAGCAGGTCAAAGAAATAGAAAAACATGGAGCGGATTGGGTTCATATTGATGTTATGGACGGGATGTTTGTACCTAACATATCCTTTGGAGTGCCTGTTATAAAATCCATAAGAAATCTTACAACCTTAGTTTTTGATGTACATTTAATGATTGAAGATCCAGCTAGATATGTAAAAGATTTTGTAGATGCAGGAGCTAACATGATAACAGTTCATTATGAAGCAGATAGACATATAGACAGAACTATAAAATATATTAAAAGCTTAGGAGTTAAATCTGGAGTAGCCTTAAATCCTGGTACTCCTGTTTCTATGATAGAAAACTTAATTCCAGATTTAGATATGGTACTTATCATGTCAGTTAATCCGGGATTTGGAGGTCAAAAATATATAGAGTATTCCGTAGATAAAATATCACAGGTCAAAGAGTTAAAGGATAAATATAATAAAGAATTATATATACAGGTAGATGGTGGCATAGATGCAACCAATGTTAGTAAAGTTGTAAAATGTGGAGCTAATTCTATAGTAGCGGGTTCAGCAGTATTTAAAAATAATGAAATAGAAAAAAATATAAGCAATATAAAAAGTGGGTTTTAGTATGCAAGCAGTTATAGTTGGAGGAGGAGATCCTCCAAGTAAAAAGATTTTAGATAAATATATAAATGAAAAGTCTATAATTATAGCAGCTGATGGAGGCGCTAACATTCTTTTAAATAATGAAATACATCCAAATTATTTGTTAGGAGATTTTGACTCTATTGATGAAAAAACATATATGGAAATAAGTAATAGCTCTAAAACTATTAGATTTCCAAAGGAGAAGGATTATACAGATAGTCATATAGCTTTTAATAAGGCAGTGGAGTTAGGAGCTACAGAAATAATTTTTTTAGGATGTACAGGTAAGAGAATTGACCATTTCTATGCAAATTTATGTATTCTCAATGAAGGTTTAAAAAAATCAATAAATTGTCGTATAATAGATGAGTATAATGAAATCTATCTTATAGATAAACCTACAAATATCTTTGGTAAAAAAGGTGATATATTTTCTCTATTTAGCTATTTAGAAGATACTCATGATTTAACTATAGAGGGAGTCAAATATAAATTAAAGAATTTTGAGCTAGTACAAGGAAACAATCTCACTGTATCTAATGAGTTTAAAGAGGAAAAAGTTAGCATATCTTTTTCTAAAGGATGTCTTATAGTAGTTAGAGTTCATAAAATATAAATTTAAAATATAGGATTACAGTCATTATTACAATTGATGATTGTAATTTTTTTATTTATGTACCACTTTTTACGTCAATACATATAATAATACTAAAAAGGCTTATGGGGGAAGTAAGTATGAGGAGTAGGACAACTAAAAGGTTGGGACTTATTGTTAGTTCTGTAGGAGCAGGGATAGTATTAGCTATGCTAATTCCATTTTGGGGGTGGATGGTAGCCATAGGTTGTGCCATTATATGTGCTGGATGGTTTATAATGAATAAGTTTTGCTAATAATCGGTTAAGGAGGTTAAAGGGTGACTATAAGAGTGATTAAACTACCTAAGTTTTTATCTAAAATAGTTAAAATTTTTGTAAGAAAAAAACATAGTTATTAATTTTGCACATAAAAAAATGCAACTATAAAGGTAGTTGCATTTTTTTTACCAATTAAACGGCACGTTGAACCTTACCAGAACGTAAGCATCTAGTACAAACGTGTACTGTCTTAGGTGAACCGTTAACTATAGCTTTAACTTTTTTTAAGTTTGGAGCCCATTTTCTTTTTGATTGACGGTGAGAGTGAGAGAATTGTACTCCTGAAACTACACCTTTATCGCATATTTCACATCTTCTTGACATATATTACACCTCCTCAAAATTTCAACATACTGCTATAAATCAAACACAAGTTATTTTAACATAATTACTATGATTGTTGCAAGTATTAAGAAAAATAAACACATACCATTATATTATACATATTGTTATAATAAAATTCAATGATATATAATTATATTAGTTGAATTAAATCTTAAGTTAATATAAAATGTTTATAAGGTATAATTAAGGAGGAATTGATTATGAAAGCTAATATAACAACTGAAATAGGAAATATATACTATTCTGAAGATGTAATAGCTAATATAGCAGGTGTATCAACCATGGAATGCTATGGAGTTGTTGGCATGGCTTTAAAGAATGCTAAGGATGGTTTATGGGAATTATTAAAAGCTGAAAACCTAGCAAAAGGAGTTAAAATAACTCAAAAAGAGAATGCTATAGCTATAGAACTATATATAATTGTTGAATATGGAACTAAAATTGCAGTAATCGCTAATAATATAATACAAACAGTTAGATACAATTTAGAAAATCTTACAGGTGTTAAGGTTTCTCAAGTTACTGTTAATATTCAAGGCATTAGAGTTTAAGGGGGAACATAAAGTGGCATATACACAGATTAATGGACGTGATTTTTCAAATATGATAAAAAGTGCTTCAAATGCATTAGAGAAGCAGAAAGAATATGTAAACTCCTTGAATGTATTCCCAGTACCTGATGGAGATACAGGAACAAATATGTCTTTAACCTTTAAGGCTGCAGCTAGAGAAATAGAAGGCTTAGAGAATAAAGGTATAGGAGAAGTATCTAAGAAGTTAGCTAAGGGTGCTTTAATGGGGGCTAGAGGAAACTCTGGAGTTATTCTTTCGCAGATTTTAAGAGGTATGGCAAAGGGACTTGAAAATGCAGAGGAGGCAACTATAGAGGAAGTTAAGAATTCTTTTGTAGAAGGCTCAAATTTTGCTTATAAAGCAGTTATGAGACCAACAGAAGGAACGATTTTAACTATAATTAGAGCGGCAGGAGAAGCTGCTATCTGTAGTGAAGCTGAAAATATAGTTGAATTATTTGAAGAAGTATGTGAAGAAAGTAAAAAGATGCTTGATAAGACTCCAGAAATGTTACCACAGTTAAAACAAGCTAAGGTAGTAGATGCTGGTGGAATGGGATTATTAATAATATTAAGAGGTATGTTAGAAGTTCTAAAAAATAAAAGTGAAGTTTCTTTAATTAATGATTTAGAAGGTGAATCAGAAAATAATTATGATATTCCAGAGTTAAACATGGATCCAGAAGATATTAAATTTGGATACTGCACAGAGTTTATCATACTTAATGAAGTAAAAGATATACCAAAATTTAAAGATTTCCTTGAATCTCAAGGTGATTCATTAGTTCTTGTAGGATTAGAGGATATAACTAAGGTTCATGTCCATACTAATGATCCAGGAGCAGTTTTATCTAAAGCAGTAACCTTTGGAGATCTTTCAAAAATTAAGATCGAAAATATGAGAGAACAACACAGATCTTTATTAGGCATAGATGAAAGTAGCAATGATGCAGTAATGGAAGAATTAAAAGAGGATCCTAAAGCTTATGGATTTGTAACTGTAGCTAGAGGTAATGGGATTTCTTCAATATTTAAAGATCTTGGCGTAGATCAGGTTATTGAAGGTGGTCAGACTATGAATCCTAGTACAGAAGATATAGTTAATAGCATCAATAAAATTAATGCTGAGGTAGTATTTGTTCTTCCCAATAATAAAAATATAATAATGGCAGCTACACAAGCTGTAGATTTAATAGAAGATAAAAAGGTTATAGTAATTCCTACAAAAACTATCCCTCAAGGAATTACAGCTATAACTATGTTTAATCCAGATGGTACTTCAGAAGAAAATGAATCAGCTATGAATGAAACTATAGAAACTGTTACTTCAGGTTCAGTAACCTATGCGGTTAAGGATACCGAAGACAATGGTAGACATATTAAAGAGGGAGATATTCTAGGATTATTAGAAGGAAAAATAAATGAAATAGGTCAGGATGTATATGCTGTATGTAAAAAGCTTATAGAAAACATGGTAAATGAAGATAACGAGCTTATTACTATATTCTATGGTGAGGACTGTGAAGAGGATAAGGTTAACCAGTTAGTATCAGAATTAGAAGAAGCATATCCAGACATAGATGTTCAATGTTTTAATGGTGAGCAACCATTATACTATTTTATTACATCAGTAGAATAAAAGCCTTAGGGCTTTTTTTCTATGTTAGCCATATGGAGTTGATAAGGTGAATATTTATAGTAGTGTTACAGCCATTAAAGGTGTAGGGCCTAAAATGGCTGAGAAATTGAGTAAATGTGGAATATATAGTATTTTAGATTTATTGTTATACTTTCCAAGGGATTATGAGAGTATCTTTATTGTTGAAGATTTAGATGAAGTGGATTCTAAGGGAAAGATAATATTAGAGGTTGGAGTGGAGAGAATTTTACCTGACATAAGGACAAAAACAGGAAAAATACTTACAACCATTAGATTTATTCATAAAGGAAGAATAGTTAAGGGAATATGGTTTAATCAGCCCTATGTGAAAAGTAGTTTTAGAATTGGCAGTAGATATGTTATAAGTGGCATTATAGAGAAACAAGGTAGAGATTTTATAATTAAAAATGGAACCATAATGAGAAATACTACTACAGAGAGTACAGATATTATGGCAAGATATCCGTTAAGGGACGATATTTCTAATACTTTTTTAAATAAAATCGTTACAGAAACTTTAAACACAGTAAAAATACAAGAAAATTTACCAAAGTCAATTTTGGATGAACATGATTTTATGTCTTTGGATAGTGCTATAAGAAATATACATAATCCAAAAAGTTTAAAGTTATTAGAAGAGGCAAGAAGAAGATTAAAGTTCCAAGAGTTATTTACATACTCTTTAAAGCTTATGGCCTTAAAAAATAGAAGTATTAATTCTAAGGGAATTTCATTTTCCATATCAAAGGAGCTGAAAGATTTAAAGGATAAGTTACCTTTTCAGTTAACAGATGCACAAACTAGAACTGTTAGAGAAATATTAAGAGATCAAAAGAAACCCAGTCCCATGAATAGATTAGTTCAAGGAGATGTAGGTAGTGGTAAGACTATAGTTGCTTTTATTGCCCTTTTTAATGTTATTATGAATGGTTATCAAGGTGCCATGATGGCGCCTACAGAAATATTGGCAAAACAGCATTACTACGAGGCAGAAAAAATCTTTAAGGATTTTAATATTACCATAGAGTTACTAACAGGTAGTACCACAGAAAAAAATAAAAACCTTATAAAAGAAAAGTTATTAAAAGGTGAAATAGACTTAATAATAGGTACTCATGCTTTGATAGAAGATAATGTCCAGTTTAAAAACTTAGGACTTATAATAACTGATGAACAGCATAGATTTGGTGTTGGTCAAAGAACTAGATTTGGAAATAAGCGTGAAGATATTGATGTCCTTGTAATGAGTGCTACACCTATTCCAAGGACTTTATGTTTATATCTTTATGGAGATTTAGAAGTATCGATAATTGATACTTTACCACCAGGGCGAAAACCGATTGATACTTATTATTTATCTACTCAGGAAAAGGGGAGAATATATAACTTTGCTTTAGAGGAGATAAAAAAAGGAAGACAGATTTATGTAGTTTGTCCATTGGTTGAAGAAAATGAAGATATGAAATTAAGTTCTGTAACAGCATTATATGAAGAGCTAAAAAAAACTTACTTTAAAAGTATGGAAATCGCCATTCTTCATGGTAAAATGAGTAATAAAGACAAAAATTTAATTATGAATGAATTTAAAGAAGGAAATATTGAGGTGTTAATATCTACTACGGTTATTGAAGTAGGTGTAAATGTACCTAATGCAACGGTTATAATTATAGAAAATGCAGAGCGGTTTGGATTATCTCAATTGCATCAGTTAAGAGGAAGAGTTGGAAGAGGATCTCATAAATCTTATTGTGTTCTTGTAGCTAATATAAAAAGTGAAACAACTAAAAAGAGAATGAACATAATGAAAAATAGCAATGATGGTTTTTATATAGCGGAACAAGATTTAAAATTAAGAGGAAGTGGAGAAATGTTTGGACTTAGACAATCTGGTGAAAATGGATTAATTCTTAGTGATTTATCAGAGGATTTTCAACTATTTAAAATAGCAAATCATGAAGCTAAGAAATTTATTAATAACAAGGANNAGAAATAATGATTAACCTAGAAAAAAGCACTAGTTATATTTGCTTTAACTAAGGTCAAAGGAGATAAAAATGAGAGTAATTGCAGGAAAAGCTAAAGGAAGAAAGTTACTATCACCAGAGGGGATGGGCACTAGACCTACTCTTGATAGAGTTAAAGAATCAATTTTCAGCATAATACAAAATAGAGTAAGAGGCAGTGTAGTTTTAGATCAGTTTTCTGGTACAGGAAGCTTAGGTCTAGAGGCTGCAAGTAGAGGAGCTAAAGAGTGTCATTTAATAGACATGGGAGACATAACTTATAAATATTTAAAAGAAAATATTAAAAATTTGAAATTTGAACATTTCTGTACATCTTATAAAGGTGATTCATACAAATACTTAGAGGAGTTTGGGAGAATAGGTAAGGTATTTGATTTAATATTTATAGACCCACCTTATGCAAAGGATATGATTCCACCCGCTCTAGAACTTATAAAAAAACATAATTTACTACAAAGAGGTGGCTTAATTGTAACGAAAATAGATTCAGGTGAAGAAATTTGTGAAGGTTATGAAGACATTGTTTTAATAGACCAAAGAAAATACGGAAACACCACTGTATGTTTCTATGAATTTAAGGAGTAAAAAATGATTAAAGCAGTTTATCCAGGCAGTTTTGACCCAATAACAAATGGTCACTTAGATATTATAAAAAGATGTTCATACGTATTTGATCAGGTTACAGTAGCTGTATTACTAAATCCTAACAAAAGTAGCTGGTTTAGTATTGAAGAAAGAATTGATCAAATTGAGAGAGTGGCTAAAGATTTACCAAATGTAAAAGTAAAAAGTTTTACAGGTCTTTTAGTGGATTTTATGGAAGCAGAAGACAGTGATGTAATGGTTAAGGGACTTAGATCTATGTCAGATTTTGATTATGAGTTTCAAATGGCATTAATGAATAAAAAGCTTGATAAAACAAAAGAAACTATGTTTATGATGACCAATTCTAAGTACTCTTATCTTAGTTCATCAGCTATAAAGCAAGTGGCTTTGTTTAAGGGACACTTGGATGGATTAATTCCAAAGGAGTTAGAAAATGAAATTAGAGAGAGAGCTAAAAGTTTTGAGGGGGAATTATAGTGAAGGTATTAGAACTATTAGATTATCTACAACAAACTATTGACATGTCACCAAAGAATTTAGTCGGTAAAGTATCTATTAATAAAAAAGAGGTCTTAAGAACTCTTAATGAAATGAGAAAATTACTACCAGATGAATTTGAAGAAGCTAAAAATTTAATGAATCGTAAAGAAATAATTTTAGATGAAGCAAGAAGTGAAGCAGAACATATTATTGAGGATAGTAGAAAAAGAGCACAACAAGAATATGAAAACTGTGATGTGTTAGTAACTGCTAAAAAAGAAGCAGAAGAAATATTAGAAAGTGCTAATGAGGAAGCTAAAAAAATTAAAGGTGAAGCTAATAAGCAAGCTAAGGATTTAAAATTTGGAGTTATGAATTATGCAGATAGCACTTTAAGTAATTTACAAAAGGATATAGACATTATAGGAGAAGAGTCTTTAAAAGTTATACAAAATGAAATGGAAGAAATGCTTGTAAAATTATATAAAGAAATTTCTTCCACTACATCTAAGGTAAGAGAAAATATTAAAGAATTAGGAAATGACTAAAAACAATCTCGTAACTTTTTAAATATGACAGGAATAGAAAATATAAATATTAGTAGGACCAAAAACCCTGATTTAGATGATAGAATAGTATTGTTTATGAAAAAAGTTTCCTGATTAACTAGAGAAAATGGTAGCTTTAAAAATAACAATGTTATTAAGGTGCATATTATTCCCTGAACAACTTTTAGGAATATATATTTTTTCATTGATACCTTATATTTGTAAACAAAGGAATATACTTGGAAGGTTATAGATAATCCGCTAAAACCTATTAAAAAGCTACATATAAGAATTTTAATATTTAGGGTTAAGGAGCTTGTAGCTACAATGTTACATCCATTTGTAATTTCTATAAATCCAAGGAAGATTCCATCAAGTAGATTGTAATTAATAATACCAGAACTACATAAAGAAATAAGGGCAGTGTGATATACTCCACTGCTTTTTATTATGTTTATAATTACAGAAAAAATAACTACAAAACTACCTATTGATAAGCAGGTTTTGGTAGCATCTTCAAGGGCGTTTTTCATAGCCACCCCGAAGTTAAGGTTTTCTTTTATCTGTGTAGCAGCAACAGAAGAATTGCTATATATAGTATATTTATTAGTCTTTTTAGTAGGTAATATTAACCCCATAACAATACAAGAAAAAGCATTAGAAATAAGAAGGATATAACCTAGAAATGTACTATCAAGCATTGCAGTACCAACAGTGCCTATAATAAACAGAGGACTTCCATTGGTGGCTATATTTAAAAGTCTTTCAAAAGTTGGTTTATCAATGACCTTCCTTTCATAGAGTTCACAAGCATATCTGGAACCAAGAGGATATCCACAAAACAAACTAGCTAAAATAACTACACTACACTCCTTTGGTAGTCTTAAAGGGGTACATAGTAATTTACCTAAAATTTTTGAATAAATTTCTATACCCCCAAAAGAAAAAATCAAGTTAACTATGACCAAGAAGGAGAATAGTGATGGAAATACTGAGTAAAAAAACAGTTTAGCTCCATTTATAGTAAAGGCTATGCAATCTTTAGGATTTAGTATGATATAAATAATTAAGAGAGAAAATATTGTTGTAAGCAGAAGGTTTTTTGATGATTTCCTAAATAATAAATATATTAAAAATATAATAAGCGCAATTACAATAAAAAATAATGCCTTCATTAAAATAATCCTTTTAAATTGATATACTTAAATATATTTTTTATCTTGGGAATATATGATAACAAAATATAGGTAAAATAAAATCTTCAAGGTACTTACAAAACAATTCACTAAAAATTAATCTAAGATTTAGGTTATTTTAGTATGGTTCCTTGAAGAATTATGTTTATAATATAATCGGGCTTTGCAGATAATCTTCCATAGCACTTATGGAAGGATTTAGAATACTATAGCCACTAGTGCATTGTAAATCTAATTTTAAGGTAGGGTTTATATCCTTTGGTAGTTTTGAATATATTGGTATAGAAGAATTGTTCTTCATTGATTTTAATGCCATAGCTCCATGTTTAGTGAAGCCCAAAATACGGGCATATGGACAAGGGGCTTTACGCATTTCTAAGGTATTGTATTCATAAAAGCCTAGAAAATACTGACATAATATTCTACTAATTCTAGTGTAGGTATATCGTTTGCTTTTTATCATTTCAACACAATGTTCGTAATCTTTAGCGTCTTTTATGGTAGCTAATATCTTATTATGGAGACCTTCAGAAGCATCCGGAATTAATTCGAAAAAGTTATTTTTGCTAGTTATAGCCTTATACTTTATATATGGATATATCATGTAATCAAAGGGAAAATTATAATTCTTGTTTTTAAGTTCTACAATATCCGCGTAAACGCTAGGAGGAATATGAGATATTAATTCTTTCATTGAAGTATTTGATTTCAAGGATTTTCTAATAGCAGTAGCACTTGAGAAGATATTATTTAAATTAGTACTATTGTAATCCCCACCTTCCCTTTTTATAGTATAGGGTACAATATTACTATGAAGTTTTTTTAAGCTCTTAAGGTATTCAATACCTAAAATATTGTTAGAAGAATTTAGATAGTCAGCTATGTCTTTTTCATTATAATAATTTTTTTTATTTATATAATGAATTAAAGCTGAAGAACGAGCCTTTGGAAAAGGTAATCCTCTACCTAATTCTTCTTTCAATAAGGACTTAAATAAAGGGGGTTCTTCTACTAGTAGATCAGATATTTCTTTAAGAAAGTCTATATCACCTGATTCACTTCCAAAGCAAATTGAATCTACTATCCCTAGACTATTAAGAAGACTTATGGAACCATAAGAAAAGAATTCCGCAGAAGATAGGCTGTATATTGCAGGGAGTTCTAAAACAATATCAACCCCATTATTTAAAGCCATTGATGTTTTTTTCCATTTATCTACTATAGAGGGAATACCTCTTTGATTAAAGTTTCCACTCATAACTGCAATAATTAAATCACTATTAGTCAATTCTTTAGTTTTATTTATATGAAAAAGATGTCCATTGTGAAGAGGATTATATTCCACAATAATTCCTGATATTTTCATTTAAATTACCTCCTGTACTCATATAACCATAGATTATATCAAAAAAATGTTAATTATGATAGCTTAATTATTAAATTAAGTCAAAAAAATTCAATATAGAGGTTGAAAAATATATATGAAAAGGGGTATAGTAATAAGGGATATTTAGAATATTTTTACTGAAAGGGGTAAGAAAAATGAGTTTTACACAAAAGGTATGGAAATTAGCACAACAAGAGATGAAGACAATAGTACTTCCAGAAGGTGAAGAAGAAAGAAATTTAAAGGCTTCAGAAATTATCCATAAAAATAAAATAGCTAAAGTTATATTAGTAGGTAGCCAGGATAAGATTAAGGAAAATGCTAAGAATTTCGGGGTAAATATTGAGGGAATTGAAATTGTAGATCCTGAAGTATCACCTAAGACTGAAGAGTATGCAAAAGCATTTTATGAACTTAGAAAAAACAAGGGTGTTACAGAGGAAAAAGCATTACAAATAGTTAAAGACCCAGTTTATTATGGAACAATGATGGTTAAACTAGAAGATGCCCATGGATTAGTTTCAGGAGCAGTACATAGCACAGGGGATTTATTACGTCCAGGACTTCAAATTATAAAAACAGCTCCAGGAATAAAAGTTGTTTCAAGTTTCTTCGTTATGGAACTTGAAAATTCTTCATATGGAGATAATGGTACTCTATTATTTGGAGATTGTGCAGTTAATCCTAATCCAACATCAGAAGAGCTTGCATCAATAGCTATAAGTACAGCAGAAAATGCAAAGACTCTATGTGGAATAGATCCAAAAGTTGCAATGTTATCTTTCTCAACTATGGGAAGTGCTAAACATGAAAATGTAAATAAGGTTGTTGAAGCTACAAGAATGGCAAAAGAAGCTAGACCAGATCTTGCAATAGATGGAGAATTACAATTAGATGCAGCTATAGTTGATAAAGTAGCAAGTCTTAAAGCACCAAATAGTACAGTAGCAGGAAATTCCAATGTTTTAATATTCCCAGATTTACAAGCAGGAAATATTGGATATAAATTAGTTCAAAGATTTGCAGGAGCTGAAGCTATAGGTCCAGTATGTCAAGGGTTTGCAAAACCAATAAATGACCTTTCAAGAGGATGTAGTGTAGATGATATAGTAAATGTTGTAGCAATTACAGCAGTGCAAGCTCAAAATAACAAATAAATATTATATTGATTTAATTAAAATTATATTGTAATCTAATATAATGATATATTAATATATTACAAATGCGTCAGGAGGAAATGAGAATGAAAGTATTAGTAATAAACTGTGGAAGTTCTTCATTAAAGTACCAATTAATAAACATGGAAACAGAAGAGAGCTTAGCACAAGGATTAGTTGAAAGAATAGGAATTGAAGGTTCAATTTTAACTCAAAAGGTTCCAGGGAGAGATAAATATATAATAGAGCAACCAATGGCTGACCATAAAGATGCAATAAAATTAGTTTTAGGTGCATTAGTAGATGGTAACCATGGAGTTATTTCTTCAATGGATGAAATATCAGCAGTAGGACACAGAGTTGTTCATGGTGGAGAAAAATATTCAGAATCTGTAGTAATTGATGATGCAGTTATGGAAAGTTTAGAAGAGTGTGTAAAACTTGCACCACTTCATAATCCAGCAAACATAATTGGAATTAATGCTTGCAAGAGCTTAATGTCAAAAACTCCAATGGTTGCAGTATTCGATACAGCATTCCATCAAACAATGCCAAAAACTGCGTATATGTACCCACTACCGTATGAGCTATACACTAAGTATGGAATAAGAAAATATGGGTTCCACGGAACATCACATAAATATGTATCAGCAGAATGTGCTAAATTAATGAGCAAAGACATAAAAGATGTTAAAATCATCACTTGTCATCTTGGAAACGGAGCTAGCTTAGCTGCTATAAAAGATGGCCATTGTGTAGATACAAGCATGGGATTCACTCCACTTGAAGGAATAGCAATGGGAACTAGATGTGGAAACATTGACCCTGCTATAGTTACATTCTTAATGAATGAAGGAAAAATGACAGCTAAAGAAGTTGATAATTTAATGAACAAACAATCAGGAGTTCTTGGATTATCGGGAGTAAGTAGTGACTTTAGAGATATAGAAGATGCTGCTAAAGAAGGAAATGAAAGAGCTATTCTTGCTTTAAATGTATATAACTACAGAGTAAGAGAAATGATCGGTGCTTATGCTGCAGCAATGGGCGGAGTAGATGCAGTTGTATTTACAGCAGGACTTGGAGAAAATGCTATAGAAACTAGAGCAGAAATTTGCAAAGGCTTAGAATTCTTAGGTGTTGAAATAGATGATGCTAAGAATAATGTTAGAGGAAAATCTACAGAAGTAAGCAAAGATGGAGCTAAAGTAAAAGTATTTGTTATTCCTACAAATGAAGAGTTAGTAATAGCAAGAGATACTAAAGAACTTACTTCAAAATAGTAAAAATATTTATCTGCTTGAGTAAAAAATTAGCTTTTTATCTTAAGGAAAAAATATACATGTGTAAATTACCTTGACTTTTATCGGTATAATTTATATAATAACTTGTGTTTGAATGATATATTTAATTAACTTAAGGAGGGAAGTTGGAGCTTTACTCAAGCTATGCATTTTGCATTATATATAACTAGTCTTAGTTATATGAGAAAAAACAGGGATATTATGTTTTTTTAGAGTGTTGTTATGATTATAAACTTTAAAGATTTAAATGATAAGAACTATGAGAGAAAGAATATAGATATCGAAATTGAGAAAGAGAAGTTTTACGATGGTAGTGAAATGGTAAAATACTCCAAGTCTATTAAGTTTAATGGGTTTTTGCGTCGCAAAAAGGAAGTTATAGAACTTATTGGTGACGTAGATACTGAAGTATTATTAAATTGTTCTAGGTGTACAAAAGCTTTTTCTTATGAAGTTAAGGTGCACATAGAAGAAGAAATATCAAACACTGATGATTGTGAGATTATCTCAACCAATTCTGAGAATATAGATATTTATGAAATTATTGAAAACAGTATTCTCCTTGAACTACCTGTTAAAAGGTTATGTAAAGAGGATTGCAAAGGCTTATGCCAGACTTGTGGGAAAGATTTAAATTTAGGACAATGTTCTTGTACTAATTTTTATGTAGACCCTAGACTTGAAAAGCTATCACAAATGTTTTCTAACCATAAGGAGGTGTAATAATGGGAAATCCAGCTAGAAAATTTTCAAAAGCAAGAAGAGATTCAAGAAGAGCTCAAACTTTTAAACTTGGTTTACCAGGAATAGTAGAGTGTCCTCAATGCCACGAAATGAAGCTTGCTCACAGAGTTTGTAAGAACTGTGGTTACTACAAGAATAGAGAAGTTGTTTCAACTGAGGAATAAGAAGAAAGTCGATAGACTTTCTTTTTATTTTTATGTGGAAATTTAAATGAAAAAAATATATAATGTATTTAAATATTTTAAAATCATGAAAGGAGTTACTATGAAGGTTGTAGTTGATGGAATGGGTGGAGATAATTCACCTGAAGCTATAGTAGAAGGTTGTGTTCTTGCACAAAAAGAATATAATATAGATATAATAATTACAGGTCAAGAAGATCTTATAAAAAAAGAATTAGAAAAATATGAATATACCAAAGGAAGAATAACTATTTTAAATACTACTGAAATTATTTCAACTAATGAAGCGCCAGTAAAAGCTCTAAAGACTAAGAAAGATTCATCTCTTGTTAAAGCTTTAGAGTTAGTTAAGAATAAGGAAGCAGATGCCATTGTATCTGCTGGAAGTACAGGAGCCTTCTTAGCAGGCTGTACTCTTATTGTAAAGAGGATTAAAGGGATAAGCAGACCAGCACTAGCACCAGTTATGCCAGGTAAAAATGGTCCATTTATGATAATAGATGTAGGAGCTAATGCAGATTGTAAACCCCATTATTTAACTCAGTTTGCTCAAATGGGTAAGGTATACTTTGAAAGTGTATTATCTGTTGAAAATCCTACTGTAGGACTTATAAATATAGGATCAGAGGAAGAAAAGGGAAATGAATTAACCAAGGAAGCTTATCAACTTTTAAAACAAGAGAATTTAAATTTTATAGGCAATGTAGAGCCGAGAGAAATTCCTAAAGGAGAAGTAAATGTCCTTGTATGTGATGGCTTTGTAGGTAATACCGTATTAAAGATGTATGAAGGCGTTGCAGAAACCATATTAAGTGAGCTTAAAAATGAAATAATGAGTTCCGCAACAACAAAAATAGGCGGACTATTATTAAAGCCTGTATTTAAGAGATTTAAAAAGCACTATGACTATAAAGAATACGGTGGAGCTGCATTTTTAGGGGTTGATGGCATTTGCATAAAAGCTCATGGAAGCTCCGATGCCAAGGCTTTAAAAAATGCAATTAAACTTTCTAAAACCTATTATGATACAAAAGTATTAGATAAAGTTAAAGATGCTTTTAAAGAAGAAAAATAAAAAAATTAAAATAAGTGAATAAAATTTTGTAGGTTTAGTATATTATAATATAGTATTTGTAAATAAACAGTTGATTATTATCCAATATGCTATTATATTAAATAGTGATATTATATTCAATTTTTAGGAGGTATATAAAATGTTTGAAAAGATAAGAGCAAAAATCGCGGAGCAACTAAGCATAGATGAAAATGATATAACTATGGACTCTGGATTTGTTGATGATTTAGGAGCAGACTCATTGGACTTAGTTGAGTTAATTATGGCCCTTGAAGAGGAATTTGACATGGAAATCCCTGATGAAGATGCAGAAAAAATAGCTAGTGTTGGAGATGTAGTTGACTACATAAAAGCACGAGTAGAAGAATAATATCAGCAGGTTCCGTAGAAATGCGGAACCTTATTTTTAGATTTATTCTTGAATTTATCCGCTTGAGTTTATTTAGATAAATTGAAGAATAAACCTTGGCGAAAGAGGTAAAAAGATGAAAGTATTAAAAAGTACATTAGAATTAAAAAATAAATTAGGTATTGACTTTAAAGATTTAACTTTATTACAAACAGCAATAACTCATAGTTCTTACGCTAATGAAAGAAACACTGAATTCAATGAACGATTAGAATTTTTAGGAGATACAGTTTTAGAATTAATTATATCTGAATATTTATTTACTAATCACATAGATGAAACAGAAGGATACCTTACTAAGGTAAGAGCTTTAATCGTATGTGAAAATTCTTTATTTGAAATAGCTAAGAAGTGGGAACTAGGAAAATACATTTATATGAGTAAAGGCGAAGAATTAACGGGTGGTAGAACTAGGGTATCAATTTTAGCTGATGCTGTAGAAGCTATTATTGCAGCAGTATACTTAGATGAAGGACTTTTAGTAACTAAGGAGTTTGTCCTTAAAAACTTTAACTCAATTATTATTAAAGCAGTTAAAAATGAGATAATTTTAGACTATAAAACAAAGCTTCAAGAAATATTACAAAAGAATGGAGATGTAGATATTTCTTATTCTCTTATTAATTTTGAAGGACCACCTCATAGAAGAGAATTTTTTGTGAAGGTTTTAATTAATGGAGAAGCTAAAGGAAGTGGTTCAGGGTATAGTAAGAAAGAAGCTGAACAAATGGCCGCTAGGGAAGTTTTAATTAAGAGGGGGGATATTAGTGAGTAAAAATCATTATATTATACCTATATTTGTGCCTCATATAGGATGTCCCCATACTTGTGTGTTTTGTAATCAGGATAGTATTACAGGAGATGCAGGGTCAGCAGGTAGTGCAGGAAATGTAGACGGTGATTATGTAAAAAAAACCATAGAGGACTATTTAAAAACTATAGATAGTAGTGATGCTATAATTGAGGTATCATTTTTCGGTGGTACTTTTACAGGAATTAATATGTGCATACAAAGAGAACTATTATCAGTAGCTCAAAATTATAAAAAAATAGGAAAGATTAAATTTATAAGATTATCCACAAGACCAGATTATATAGATCAAGAGATTTTAGATCACCTAAAAAGTTTTGATGTAGATATTATAGAATTAGGAGTTCAATCCTTAGATGAAGAAGTTTTACATAAATCAGGAAGAGGGCATAGTTCAGAGGACGTGGAGAAGGCGTCGAGCTTAATAAAGCAATATGGATTCACCTTAGGGCATCAAATAATGCTAGGACTCCCAGGAGATACAAGAGAGAAGGATATTAAAACTACAAGAAAAAGTATTTCTATGAATCCAGATATCTGTAGGATATACCCATCCCTAGTTATTAAGGAAACTCCTATGGAAAAGCTCTTAAAGGAAGGCATATATAAGCCATATACTTTAGCGGAAGCTGTAGATATAAGTAAGATAGTCTATGGAATGATGGAGGGTAATGATATAAAGGTTATCCGAATTGGCCTTCAACCTACAGAAGAGATTAGTGCTGATGGAGATGTGGTAGATGGACCTTTTCATTCTGCTTTTAGAGAGCTAGTGGAGAGTAGTGTCTACTGTGATATGATTTATGACTATTATAAAGATAAAGAAATGGATAAGTATAAAATATATATAAATCCTAAAGATATATCTAAGCTTTATTCTAATAAAAAGCAATATTTTAATCTGCTTCTAAAAAAATTAAAGAGTAAAGAAATATTTGTAACTCAAGAAAGAAATATAGGAAAGTCTTCCATAGGGTTTTATAATGGTACAAAGTTAGATATAATTAATCAGAAGGATTATTTAAAACTTAAATATCAATAAAACTTTTGATTATATAGGTTAAAGTAAATATATATTTTAAAGTATCCTAGGAAGATTATAGGATATTTTCTTTAAATTAATGTTAGGAGTGGATTTTATGAGGATGACTAAGAAGAAAAGAGAAAAGTATATAAAAATAATAACTACTTGTATATGCATTGCTATGGCTGCAGTACTTATTTTACCTATAATCTTAGGAGCTTAGGAGTGTGAATAGATGTTCTTAAAATCTATCGAAATAAGAGGATTCAAATCCTTTGCAGATAAGACAGAGCTTACATTTAAAAAGGGTGTAACTGTAGTTGTAGGTCCCAATGGAAGTGGGAAAAGTAATATCTCAGATGCTGTAAGGTGGGTGCTGGGTGAACAAAGTATCAGGAATCTTAGAGGAGACAAAATGGAAGATGTAATCTTTGCAGGTACTCAATATAGAAAACCTGTAGGGCTTGCTCAAGTTTCTCTTACTTTAGATAATAGCGATTCTGACTTAGATATAGCCTATTCTCAGATAACCGTTGCAAGAAGATTATATAGATCGGGTGAAAGTGAGTATTTAATAAATAATACTGTGTGTAGGTTAAAAGATGTACAAGCTTTATTTATGGATACAGGTATAGGTAAGGAAGGATATTCCTTAATAGGACAAGGTAAAATTGATGCAATCTTAAGTGCTAAGTCAGAGGATAGAAGAAAGTTATTAGAAGAGGCTGCAGGTATAGTAAAATATAAAACAAGAAAAGAAGAGGCTGAGAAGAAACTTGATAACACGGAGCAAAACCTTATTAGAATAAACGATATTATTTCTACCTATGAAGAAAGGATTCCATCTCTAGAAGAAGATTGTGAAAAAGCCAAAATATTTTTAGAAGCTTCTGAAGAGATAAAAGTAAAGGAAGTTAATATAATCATAGATTTTTTGGAAAAAACTAAAATTAACATAGATAGATACAACAACACAATAAATACTGTAACTACAGATATAGAAACCTTGAGGAAAGAAAAATATGAATTAAAGCTAGCTTATGAAAATAATAATGAAGAGCTAGAAGCTTTAAATAATATTCTAGAAGAAAAGAAAAAGATTTATTATGAAAGCCAAAATAAACATCAAGGAGTAATTGGGGAAGTTAAGCTCTTTGAAGAAAAAATATTACATTTAGAAGACAGTATAAATAGATTAAATAGTGAAATACTGCAAAAAAATCAATATCTTGAAGAGGCATATTTAAAAATAGAAAATCAAAGAAAAAGTATAGCTGCCTTAAAAGAAGAAGAATTTGACATAAATAATAAAATAGAAAAAAAAGAAATAGAATTGACAAATGTATTAAATAGTGTAACTACTGATAATAATAAATTGAAGGAATTAGAAGAGATAAAATTTAAGTTTTATAATAATATTAATTCTAAAACTAGTGAAATAGATATTTTGAAAAATAATATCGAAATTAGTAGTGGAAATATAGAAAATTTAATATTAGATGTTAAAACTTTTAAAAATTCTATATTAATAAATAACAAGACCAAGAATCATTTAATAGAAGAAGAGAATAAGGCTAGTATTAATATTGATAAATATGAAGAGGAAGTTAAGGGAAATAGAAAAAAACTATCTAAGTGTAAGCATGACTTAGAAATCTTAGAGAAAAAATTAAAAGAAATATTGAGAGAGCAAGGAAATAAAGAAGCTAGGTTAAATGCTTTGGTAACTCTAGAGAATTCCTATGAAGGATATAATAGATCTGTAAAACTTCTAATGCAACACATAGAGAATAGTAAAGATTATAAAGCAAATGAGGATTGCTATGTACTTGGAGATATAATAAAGGTTCCAGAGAGGTTTGAAAGAGCAATAGAGATTGCTATGGGAGCTAGCATATCTAATATTGTCACCAAGGATGAACACATAGCAAAAAATCTTATTAATTACTTGAAAAGTAGCAAAATAGGAAGAGCAACCTTTATGCCTATAAATATAGTAAAGGGTAAGAACTTAGTGATAGATAAAATTGTAAGGGATACTAAGGGATATATAGGCATAGCTAGTGAACTTATAGAATTTCAAGATAAATTTAAGGGTGTAGTTGATCAAGTTTTAGGCAAAACCATTGTATGTGATACTATGGATAATGGACTACATATATCTAAAGTTTGTGGCTATAAATATAGAATTGTTACTTTAGATGGAGAAGTCTTTAATCCGGGGGGCTCACTAACGGGAGGAAGTTATTCTAAAAATGCTAACGTAATTGGTAGAAAGAGAGAAATTGAAAAATTAACCGAGGAATTAGAAGAAAGTCACGGAGTAGTTGCTCATAAAAATGAAGAAATAACATCAGTTAATGTTAAGATTAAAGAACTAGATGATAGAGGTCTTAACTTAAGAGATGAAATACATTATGAGAGTATTAATATAACAAAGATTAAGGGTGAAATATCCAGGGTTACAGAAGAGGAACTAAGAAACAAACGAGAACTTCAAAAAGCTAGCGAAAATCTGGGTAAGGAAGAGGAGAAAATTAAAGCCTTAAAAGCTAAATTAACTTTTTCACAGCAGGAATTAACTCAGCTTAAAGATAAAGTAATTGAATTAGAAGGTCAATATGATGAGCATAACAATAAAACTAAAGGGAAAAATTTATATATAGATACCATTAAAGATGAATTAACCTCTATAAAAATAAATAAAGCAAAGCTTTTAGAAGTTATAAGTAATAATATTCAAGAATTAGATAGGATGACCCAGGCAGTAGAAATAGAGAAAAGGCTAATTGAAAGCAATTTAAAAAATATAGAAACATCCACTTTAGCTAAGGAAGAATATAGAATAAATATATCTAAAAGTACTGATAATACTAAGGAAATTATTAAGTTACTTAAGGAGTTAGAGCAGTTTTTTGAAGAAACTCAAGTAGAAAAGTTAAGGATAAAAGATAAAATTCCAGTTATAACTTCAAAAATTGAAGATATTGATTTACAATTAGATAAGCTAGAAAAAGAAATTCATAAAAATCAGATTTCTTTGGCTAAAATTGAATCAGAAGAAGAAGCTCTATTGAAGAAGCTTAATGAAGAGTACAATCTTACCTTTGCAGAAGGATTAAGTTTTAAGTTAGAGGGTTATGATATAGCTATATTAAAGAATGAAGTTGCTGAATTGAAAAAGAGAATAACTGATCTTGGAGTAGTTAACCTAGGAGCCATAGAAGAATTTAAAGAAGTAAATGAAAAGTATACTTTTATGAGCATACAGAGGGAAGATTTAGTTAAGTCTAAGGAAGAAATAATTGAATTCATAGGCGAGATGACTGAAAAGATGAGAGATGTGTTTATGGAGAATTTTAAGCAACTCAGGATTTACTTCAATGAGACTTTTAAGGAGTTATTTAAGGGGGGAAGTGCTGATTTAAATCTTCAAGGGGATGATGAACTAACTTGTAAGATTGAAATAGATGTAGAGCCACCAGGAAAAAAACTTCAAAATATAAATCTACTTTCAGGAGGAGAGAAGGTTTTATCAGCCATTGCACTACTATTTGCAATACTAAAGATGAAGCCAACTCCATTCTGTATACTAGATGAGATTGAGGCAGCGTTAGATGACGCTAATGTACTTAGATATGGAGAATTTTTAAAAAAATTCTCTGAAAACATACAATTCGTAATAATAACTCACAGAAAAGGAACCATGGAAACCAGTGATATGATTTATGGAGTTACTATGGAAGAAAAGGGTGTATCTAAGGTAGTATCTATGGAATTTAATAAGAAATAAGGAGGCTTAATATGTTTGGAGGATTTTTGGATAAGTTAAAACAGGGACTTAGCAAAACTAGAAATACTATAAATGATGCAGTGACTCAAGTATTAAAGCTTGCAGTTACTATAGATGATGATTTATATGAAGAACTAGAAGAAGTATTAATAACTAGCGATATAGGGGTAGAAACCTCAGTAGAAATTATTGAAAGGCTTAGAAAAAAGGTTGTTTCTGAAAGAATCAATGATACTGAAGAGATACTTCCAGCTATAGAATCTATAATTATGGATATGTTAGGAGACTATGAAACCTCAATAATACCTGAATCAACACCAGAAGTAAGATTAGTCATTGGTGTTAATGGAGTAGGTAAAACTACATCCATTGGAAAAATGGCTTCTAGAATAAAAAATAATAATTATAAGGTTTTATTAGCAGCAGCAGATACTTTTAGAGCGGCAGCTATAGATCAATTAGAAGTTTGGAGTAATAGAGCTAATGTGGATATGATAAAACATCAAGAAGGTTCAGATCCAGCAGCTGTTATATACGATGCAGTACAGGCTGCAAAGGCTAGAAAAGTTGATGTGTTAATTTGTGATACTGCAGGTAGACTTCATAACAAGAAAAATCTTATGGATGAACTTGGAAAGATTAATAGAGTTATCGATAGAGAGTATGGAGAAGCTAAAAAGGAGACTTTACTAGTTTTAGATGCTACTACTGGACAAAATGCAGTTATTCAAGCAAAACAATTTATGGAAGTATGTCCTATAGATGGTATAATTCTAACAAAGCTAGATGGTACAGCTAAGGGTGGTATAGTTATTTCTATAAAACATACTTTAAATATTCCAGTTAGATATATAGGGGTAGGGGAAGGTATAGATGATCTTCAAGAATTTAATTCTAGAGATTTTGTAGAAGCTTTATTTTAACTGTTAAGTAAAAATACTTGACAGCTTAAAATTAATTTGTTAATATAAGTTTTGTGAGTTGGGTGATTATATGGAAAAGAGAGTTGAAATATCAATTTTACTAGATTTTTATAACTCATTACTTACTGATAAACAAAGAGATATTATGGATTTATATTATAATAATGACTTATCTCTATCAGAAATAGCAGAAGTTAATAATACTAGTAGGCAAGCAATTCATGACTTAATTAAAAGATGTGGTAATCTTTTAGAAGAGTATGAAAGTAAACTTAACTTAATGAAAAAAACCTTAGCTATAGAAAACTCTAAGACTGAAATTATTAACAAATTAAAAGGATTAAAAGGTACTACTTCTGAAGAAAATATAAAAAAAGAAATAGACCATATAATTAAAGATATAGAAGAGAATGTATAGGAGGTTTTCATATGGCTTTTGAAGGACTATCTTCCAAATTACAAGAGACCATAAAAAAGCTAAAGGGTAAAGGTAAGCTTTCAGAGAAAGATATTAAAGAGGCTATGAGAGAAGTAAAACTTGCTCTTTTAGAAGCCGATGTAAATTATAAAGTTGTTAAAAACTTTGTAAAGTCTGTCAGTGAAAAATGTCTTGGTGATCAAGTTATGGAAAGTTTAACACCAGGTCAGCAAGTAGTTAAAATAGTTAATGAAGAATTAACTGAATTAATGGGAACCACTGAAAAGAAAATAGAATTTGTCAATAATGGAATAACAATGATAATGTTAGTTGGTCTCCAAGGCGCAGGTAAAACTACCATGGCAGGAAAGTTGGCTCTAAATCTTAGAAAAGGCAATAAAAAGCCATTATTAGTAGCCTGTGACGTTTATAGACCAGCAGCTATAAAACAACTACAAGTTGTAGGAAAGTCAATAGATGTACCTGTATTCACCATGGGAGATAAAAATAGCCCAGTGGATATTTCAAAAGCTTCCATTGAACATGCTCAAAGCATTGGAGCTAATGTAGTTATCGTGGATACGGCAGGAAGACTGCATATAGATGAAGCACTAATGGGAGAACTTGAAGATATAAAAGCTTCAATAAATCCATCAGAAATTTTATTAGTTGTAGATGCTATGACAGGTCAAGATGCAGTAAATGTAGCTGAAATCTTTAATAATACACTAGATATTACAGGAGTTATCGTTACCAAGTTAGATGGTGATACTAGGGGTGGTGCTGCACTATCAATTAAAGCAATCACTGAAAAGCCTATAAAATATGTAGGTATGGGAGAGAAGATGACAGATTTAGAAATCTTCCACCCAGAGAGAATGGCATCAAGAATCCTTGGTATGGGAGATGTACTTTCTTTAATTGAGAAAGCTCAATCAGCTATCGATGAGAAGAGAGCTACAGAACTCGGTAACAGAATGATGAATCAAGAATTCAATCTTGAGGACTTTTTAGAAACTATGAATCAAATGAAAAATTTAGGACCTATGGGCAAGTTAGTTGAAATGATTCCAGGCTTTAATGCAAAAGAATTAAAGGGCGTAGACTTTTCACAAAGTGAAAAGGCCATGGGAAAAATGGAAGCAATAATACATTCAATGACGGCTAAGGAAAGAAAAAATCCAAGTATAGTATCTTCTTCACCATCTAGAAAGAAGAGAATAGCTGATGGTTCAGGTTCTAACATTCAAGCAGTGAATAAACTTTTAAAAGACTTCGAGATGATGAAAAAAATGATGAAACAGATGAAGGGCATGGGAGGCAAGGCTGGTAAATTTGGTAAAAAAGGCTTGTTTGGAAAATTACCTTTCTAAGTTCAAATACACATAACCTTTGAAGGAGGTGAAAATATAATGGCAGTAAAAATAAGATTAAGAAGAATGGGTGCTAAAAAAGCTCCTTTCTACAGAATAGTTGTTGCTGATTCAAGATCTCCAAGAGATGGAAGATTTGTTGAAGAGATTGGATACTACAATCCAACTACAGAGCCAGTAACTGTTAAAATCGATGAAGAGAAAGCAGTTAAATGGGTAAAAAATGGAGCTCAACCAACAGACACAGTTAAAAGACTTTTCAACAATGCAGGAATAAAATAGGAAAGTTTAATTGATTGGAGGCGCAATCCATGAAAGAATTACTTACAATTATTGCAAGGTCATTAGTTGATAACCCTGATTCAGTACAAGTAAATGAAATTGCTGGAGAGCATTCTATAATTTTAGAATTAAAGGTTGCTGAAGAAGATATGGGGAAAGTAATTGGAAAACAGGGAAGAATAGCTAAGTCTATTAGAACTGTTGTTAAAGCAGCAGCGATTAAAGAAAATAAAAGAGTTGTTGTAGAAATAATATAAGAGTTAGGAATACCTAGCTCTTATTTTTTTATATATTGTAGTTGACAAGAATTACAAAAAATTATTATAATAAACAGAGTTCTTTGCTTCAGAGGAGGTTTTTACTCCTACTGAAGCAAAGAAATCGTTATCCAGGGATGTAGTAGCTATTTACTCCCACTTTGAAGAAGNNTAGAGCTGATAGTCATCGGATGAATAAATGTTTATGAAAAAATTTTGTGCTAATAATATTAAGTAATTAAATAGTGAGGAGATATATGATGAGGGAATTGATGAGCGTTGGTCAGATAACTAAGCCCCATGGAGTAAGAGGAGAAGTTAAGGTGCTTTCACTAACAGATAGCTTAGAAAGATTTAGAGGCTTAGATAAGGTATATATAGATGATAAAGAAATAAAAATTACATCAGTTAAGCTTCAAAAGGATAGAGCTATATTAAAAATAGAAGGAATTGACTCTATTGAAGAAGCCGAACTTTATAGAAATAAATATCTTGAAGTAAAAAGAGAAGATGCTATAAAATTACCAGAGGGTAGCTACTATGTTGCAGATTTAATGGATTGTTATGTTTATGATACAGATGGAGAAAAGTTAGGAAAAGTATATGATGTTATTGCAACGGGAAGTAATGATGTATATTGGGTTAAATCGGAAGGAAAAGAAGACGTGCTAGTTCCTGCTTTAAAGACAATTGTAGAAGAAGTAGACATAGAAAATAATAAAATTGTAATAAAGCCAGTGAAGGTATGGTCTGAATAATGAAGATAGATATTTTAACTTTATTTCCAGAGATGTTTCAGGTATTTAATCATAGTATCATAGGAAATGCTATGGAAAAAGGAATATTATCTATAAATACTACTAATATAAGAGACTTCTCTACTAACAAACATAAAAAGGTTGATGATTACCCTTATGGAGGTGGAGCAGGCATGGTAATGACCCCAGAACCCATTGTAAACTCCATAAAACATCTAAGAGAAAATAATAAAGGAAAAGTTATATTTTTAGGTCCTAGAGGTAAGACTTTAAATCAAGAGTTATGTAAAAAACTTGCCAAAGAGGAGGAGTTAATATTTTTATGTGGTCATTACGAAGGTATAGATGAGCGAGTATATAAATATATAGATATGGAAATTTCTCTAGGAGATTTTGTTTTAACTGGGGGAGAAATGGCTTGCATACCTGTAGTTGATAGCATTGCTAGAATGATACCAGGAGTTTTATCCTGTAATGAGAGTTATGAAGAAGAATCCTTTTATGAAGGATTATTAGAATATCCTCAATATACAAGGCCTTTTTCCTTTGAAGGACATGAAGTTCCAGAGGTATTAATATCTGGACATCACGAAAATGTAAGAAAGTGGCGAAGGCTTAAATCATTACTGATTACAAAGGAGAGAAGAAGTGATTTATATAAAAATGTAGAACTGACTAAAGAAGATAAAAAGCTGCTGGAGAATCATCATAAAAAGGATAAATAATATTGCACATTGAAATATTATGTGATAAAATGAGGATTGTGCTAGTACGGGCGGTCCTCTGTCACTAAATGTGAGTAAGAACGTCATAATAAATTTTAGGAGGGAATGCACAATGTTAGATATAATAAAAGCTATAGAAGCAGAACAATTAAGAACTGACTTACCTGAGTTCAATGTAGGAGATACAGTTAAAGTTCACATCAGAATTAAAGAAGGTAACAAAGAAAGAGTTCAAATATTTGAAGGTACCGTTCTTAAAAGACAAAATGGTGGAGCTAGAGAAACTTTTACAGTAAGAAGATTTGCATCAGGAGTTGGAGTTGAAAAAACTTTCCCAATAAATACGCCTGTTATAGAAAAAATTGACGTAGTTAGAAGAGGAAAAGTAAGAAGAGCTAAATTATTCTACTTAAGAGATAGAGTAGGTAAGGCTGCTAAAGTAAAAGAGAGAATGTAAGAAAATGGGGCTAGATAGTCCCTTTTTTTATTACATATATAGAAGTATTTATTGTAAATGTGGTAAATACTAAAATAGTTAATTTAATATATCTAATTATAAAATTCTTAGGAGTGAGATAAATGAGTATAAACTGGTTTCCTGGACATATGGCAAAGACCAGAAGAGAAATAAAGGAAAACTTAAAGTTAGTAGATGCAATAATAGAGATTCGTGATGCAAGAATAGCTTATTCAAGTTCTAATCCAGATATTGAAGATATCTGTAGTGAGAAACCTAGAATAATATTATTTAATAAAAGCGATCTTAGTGAAGAATATGTAACAAAGAAGTGGGTAAATAAATTATCAGACGATAAAACTAGAGTATTGTCTGTTAACTGCCTTACAGGATCAGGGCTTAACAAGATTAAACCCACTCTAGAAGAGCTTTTAAAAGAGAAGCATGATAGACTTAAAAGTAAAGGCGTAGTAAATATTATTACCAGAGTAATGGTTGTAGGAATACCTAACGTAGGAAAATCTACATTTATAAATAGGATGGCAAAAAACAGTGCTGCTAAAACTGGAGATAGACCTGGTGTTACAAAGAGTAAACAATGGATAAAAACAAAAATGGGTATAGAACTTATGGATACTCCAGGGGTTTTATGGCCTAAATTTGAAGATGATACAGTAGGGCTTAATTTAGCATTTACTGGAGCTATAAAGGATGAAATAATGGATGTTGAGGAACTGGCATTAAAGCTTATAGAAAGACTTCAAAATACCCATGGATCAAGGCTGTTGGAGAGATATAAGCTTAAAGAATTAGATGAGAATCCTCTTAATAATATGGATAACATAGGTAAAAAAAGAGGTGCTATAATTTCAGGTGGCAACATAGATTATAATAGAGTAGCTGTAATGCTATTAGATGAATTTAGGGGGGGGAAGTTAGGTCCTATTTCACTAGAGGTACCTGATACAGAAAATAAATATGAGTAGTATAAATTTTTTAAAAGAAATTAAAACTATGAGATTTAACGATATAAAATCTTCTGTCCGTGGGTTTATGTCATTAAAAGAGGTAAGAAGCCATGAAGCAGATTATGAATCTATATATCAATTATTAAACAATGATCATAGGAAAAATGTAAGAGCTTTAGGAGAAACCCTAAGAAAATATGTGGAGCATTATAAAAATGAATATGCTAGAGTAGAAAAATTATATAATTTTGATAAAAGCTATGGACATGATATTGTAGCTGGTGTAGATGAAGTTGGAAGAGGCCCCTTAGCAGGTCCTATAGTTGCTGCTGCAGTAGTTCTTGACAATAATTCGAGGGATTTAATATTAAGAATAAATGATTCTAAGAAGTTAACTAAAGAAGTAAGAGAAGAGTTAAGTGATATAATAAAAAAAGAAGCAATAAGTTATTCTATAGCCCTAAAAACCAACAGAGAAATAGATAAAGAAGGCATAGGGTTTTGTAACAATGAAATTTTCAAGATGGCTGTGGGAGAACTAAAAGTTACTCCTGATATAGTATTATCTGATGGATATACTATAAGAGAATTTAAATTTAGAAATGAAGCTGTAATTAAAGGAGACACTAAAAGTGCTGCCATTGCATGTGCCTCTATAATAGCTAAAGTATATAGAGATAATTTAATGGAAGAGTATAGTAAGAAATATACAAAATACCACTTTGATAATAATGTAGGATATGGTACCAAAGAACATATAGATGCAATAATTTGTCATGGTAGTTGTCCAATTCATAGAGAAAGTTTTCTGAAAAATATACTTAACAAATAATTAATAAAATAAAAAATACCTGAATAAAAAAGTTATCTAATTACTTTTTTATTCAGGTATTTACTTTTCAGAAAGCGTTTTTAATGAGTGTAATATTAGGGGGTTCACCAGAAGAAATAAGTGTTACCTCTATGGCATCAAATCTAAAATAAGATTTATGTATATTTTTTAAACAAATATAATATTGTGCAGTTTTATACAATTTTCTTTTCTTAGTATTAGTGATACTTTCTAATGGAGTGCCGTATCTTTTGCTATATCGAGTTTTTACCTCTATAAAGCAAATATAATTATTATCCTTAGCTATAATATCAATTTCCCCTAACTTACATAAAAAATTTTCTTCTAATATTATATATCCCTTTTTCTCAATATATTCTCTAGCTAGATTTTCTCCATAATTACCTATAGTTTTATTTAAAATCTTCATTTAAAACCCCTTTAATGCAAAGAACTATGCCTACATTTTAGACAATATAATCCAAAGCTAAACTTTGATTTAATTAAAATTTTTACAAAGTTGATTTATTCTAAATTCAATGGTCAATACTTACACTAGTAAAGTTGGAAATTTATATTTAGAGGGTGAAATTATGTCAATTCAAATAAAAACTGCAGCCTTTTCAGGAGTAGAAGGTATATTAATTAATGTAGAGGTAGATATTACCTATGGGTTACCTAATTTTAATATTGTAGGTTTAGGGGATACTGCTGTAAAAGAATCTAAGGATAGGGTTAGATCGGCTATAACCAACTCTTCTTTAGATTTTCCAATTAGTAGAATAACTATAAATTTAGCTCCGGCTCATATACGAAAGGAAGGCTCCCACTATGATTTACCTATAGCAGTAGGAATTCTTTTAGCAACTAATCAACTTTTCTTAGAAGAGCCAGATAATTTTATATTTATGGGTGAGTTGTCCTTAAATGGAAATATAAATAAAATTAAGGGTGCTCTTCCTATTGTAATTGAAGGTATAAAACATGGTGTAAAGAACTATATAGTGCCTATGGAAAATAAAGATGAGTGTGCTTGTATTGAAGAAGCCAATATATATCCTATCAAAAATTTGAGTGAAGTAATTCATCTTTTTACTTATAAGGATGTAAAACCCTATACATTTACCAATAGAGGGAAAAATAAAAATAATAATTGTTCATTAGATTTTGAAGATGTCATAGGACAGCAAGCAGCTAAAAGAGCATTGGAGGTAGCGGTAGCAGGAAATCATAATGTACTTATGTATGGAACTCCAGGATCGGGAAAAACCATGCTGGCAGAGAGAGTTATTTCTATTATGCCACCTCTTACTAATGACGAAGCTCTAGAGGTTACGAAGATATATAGTATTAGTGGAGAACTTAAAGAAGAAGGATTAATGGGAAATAGACCATTTAGAAATCCTCATCATACTATTACTAGTACTGCTTTAATTGGTGGTGGTAGAAACCCCTCAGCAGGAGAAGTATCTTTAGCTCATAATGGAGTGTTATTCCTAGATGAAATATTAGAGTTTGATAAAAGAGCTCTTCAAGTTCTAAGGCAACCTTTAGAGAATAAGAGGGTAAGAATATCAAGAGTAAATGGAACTATAACTTATCCAGCAGATTTTATGCTTGTGGCAGCTATGAATCCTTGCAACTGTGGGATGTATGGAAGTGAAACAAGGTTGTGTAAATGTAGCGATAGTGAAGTGAAAAGATATTTATCTAGATTATCTGGACCTTTATTAGAGAGAATAGATATTTTTGCTTCAGTAAATTCCATATCCTATGAGACTATAAATAATGATAAAAAAGAAGAAAAATCAGAGGTTATGGCCCTTAGGATAGAAAAGGCAAGGGAAATACAAAGTGAAAGATTTAGGAATGAACATATAAAATACAATAGTAATATGTCTTCTAGTCATATAAAAAAATACTGTAAGCTTAATGAGAGTTCTAATAGGATTCTTGAATATACCTATAAAAAATATGGACTTAGTACTAGAGTTTATAATAGGATTTTAAAAGTAGCTAGAACTATTGCGGATTTAGATGGAAATAAATCTATAGAAGAAAATCATATTATTGAAGCACTTCAATATAGGAAGTATATAAGAGAAGATATAATATAAAGAATTGGGTGAGTATAGATGGTTGATTTATTTAAATTATGGATTATTATTACGGAAGTATCTAATAATATGAAAAAATACGTTTATGATGAATATCATGATTTTGATACATTGAGAAAAATTGTGATTAATGGTAATATGACACTATTGCCTAAAAAAATTGTAGAAAGGTTTCAAAAGTCTTATATAAAAATTGAAGAGTTAGCTGCTGAAGAATGTAAATCCATTAAGGATATACATATTTGTACTATGTATGATATAGATTATCCTATAAGTTTACTGCGGTATGAGGATGCACCTTTTGGTATGTTTTACAAGGGGAATATTTCAATGATTAATGAAAAAAAGAATATTTCTATTGTGGGTTCTAGGAAGTGTTCTAGGTATGGGATAGACGTAACTAATAGTATAGTAGAACAGTTAAGCCCTTATGAAATAAATATTGTAAGTGGTATGGCTAAAGGTATTGATTCTGTCGCTCATAGGGCTGCAATAAAGAACAACATTAATACAATTGCAGTTTTAGGTAGTGGCATTGATGTTATATATCCTAAAGAAAACTATAGACTATACCATGAAATTTTAGAAAAAGGTGGTTGTATAATTAGCGAGTTTCCCTTGGGAACACCGCCTTTAAGTAGAAATTTTCCAATGAGAAATAGAATTATTAGTGGTATGTGTGAATTGTTAGTTGTCACTGAAGGCGGAGAGAAAAGTGGGACACTAATTACTGTAGGAGCAGCTTTAGAGCAAGGGAAAAATATAATTGTTGTGCCAGGGAGTATATTCTCCAGTGAAAGTAGAGGAACTAATAAATTAATAAAAGATGGTGCTTATGTTTATACAGACATAGAAGATGTGTTAAATTTATTGAATATTTCTAGAATTTCCATGGATAATAGAAATATAACTACTGTAAAAAGCAAACTAGAGGAAAGAATATATCAAGTTATAGATGATAATCCTATACACATTGATAAAATAATTAAATTAGTTGATGTTGACATTAATCGATTATATAAGTTATTATTTGAGTTGCAAGTAAAAGAGGAGATTTTATGTTTAAGTGGAAACTTTTATGTTAGAATTAATAAATAGTTAAAAATTTATGAAATATTTAATAATGTTTGTATATTATGACTTGCAATGAGATAATAATATTTTAAAATATAGTAGGATGTAGAATTTTATATATAATAAAAAGATTATGAGAAATCTGCATGGTGCTTATAAATATGTAATAAAGTAAAAAATTATAAGCTATAATGGAGGGGTTAGAATGGGGCAAAAATTAGTCATAGTTGAGTCGCCAGCAAAAGCGAAAACCATAAAGAAGTATTTAGGAAAAAATTATGTAGTAGAAGCATCTATGGGTCATGTAAGAGATTTACCTAAAAGTCAGTTAGGGGTAGATATAGAAAAAAATTATGAACCCAAATACATAACTATTAGAGGTAAAGGAGAACTTTTAGATAAGATTAAGAAACAAGCTAAAAAAAGTGAAAAAATATATCTTGCTACGGACCCTGATAGAGAAGGGGAAGCTATATCGTGGCATTTAGCTAACATATTAAAGATAGACACTGAAGAGTCATGTAGAATAGAGTTTAATGAGGTTACAAAAAGTGCTGTAAAAAATGCCATAAAATCTCCAAGAAAGATAAATGAAAATGTATTTGATGCTCAACAGGCGAGAAGAGTATTAGATAGATTAGTAGGATATGAGATAAGTCCTATACTTTGGAGAAAAATAAAATGGGGATTAAGTGCTGGAAGAGTACAATCTGTAGCTCTTAGAATAATATGCGATAGAGAAAAGGAAATTCAAGCTTTTGTACCAGAAGAATATTGGACTGTGGAAGCAAAAATATCTAAATTAGCAGAAACAAAAACCTTTACAGTGAAACTGCACAGTAAAAAAGGAAAAAAAATTATTATAAATAAGGAAGAAGAAGCTAATAATATTATAAAAGTTGTGCAGCAGGGTGAATTTGTGGTAAAAGATATAAAAGATACAGCTAAATCTAAAAATCCACTACCACCATTTACTACTAGTACTCTTCAACAAGATGCCTATAGAAAAATAAACTTTTCAACTAAAAAAACCATGTCAACAGCACAACAGTTGTATGAGGGTATAGAAGTTAAAGGACATGGAACTATCGGTCTTATAACTTATATGAGAACGGACTCTGTAAGAGTATCAGAGGAGGCTCAGGGAGCTACTCTTGAATTTATAAAAAATATCTATGGAGATAAATATGCACCAAAGGTTAAAAGAGCTTACAAGGGTAAGAAGGGAGCACAAGATGCTCACGAAGCTATAAGACCCACTAATGTAGAGATAACTCCAGAAATTGCTAAGGAAACCTTAAGCAATGATCAATTAAAACTCTACACTTTAATTTGGAATAGATTCGTAGCTAGCCAAATGGAGTCTGCAATAATTGATAGTACATCAATTTCAATAAGCAATGGGGATTATTTATTTAAAGCTTCAGGATTTAAGGTGAGATTCGATGGGTTTACTAAAATCTATGCTACAGATAATGAAGATGAGGATGGAAATGCAAAATTACCAACATTAAATACAGATGAAAAGTTAATAGAAAAATCTGTAGATGGTAAGCAACATTTTACTCAACCTCCAGCAAGATTTTCAGAGGCATCCTTAGTTAAAACTTTAGAGGAAAATGGAATAGGTAGACCGAGTACTTATGCACCTACAATTACCACCTTATTAAGCAGGAAATATGTAGATAGAGAAAAGAAGGTATTATTTCCTACAGAATTAGGATTTATAGTTAATAATATAGTTAGCGAATATTTTAAACAAATAGTTGATGTAGAATTTACTGCAGAAATGGAAAGTAAATTAGATAGAATCGAAGAAGGAAATGCAAATTGGAAATCCGTAGTAGAAGAATTCTTTGTACCACTAAAGGAAGCTATAGAAATAGCCGAAAAAGAAATAGCTAAGATAACTATAGAAGATAAGGTATCTGACATACCATGTGATAAATGCGGAAGACTTATGGTGATAAAACAGGGAAGATTTGGTGAGTTTCTCGCATGTCCAGGATATCCAGAGTGTAAAAATACAAAGACCATGGCTAGAGAATTAGATGTAAAGTGTCCTAAGTGTGGAGGAAATGTTTTAGAAAAAAGAAGCAAAAAAGGTAAGATATTTTATGGATGTGGAAATTATCCTCAATGCGATTTTGTAAGTTGGCATGAACCCACAGAAAAGAAGTGCCCTCAGTGTGGAAGTATAATGGCTAAAAGATATAGCAAAGCAAAAGGTGATTATTTAGAGTGTATTAACTCAGAATGCAAGCATAAAGAGTTAACAGATAATAAATAAAATGGTTTATATTAGTTAAAAATTACCTTGAAGTAAAATTTAATTTAAAAATAAGCTAAATATGTCGAAAATTAATAAAAAACATGTTGATAGAATAAATTCTATATGTTATGATGATATATGGCAACGAAACAATTCTAAAATTTGTGAAAGAAAAGAATATTTTGAATTATTTAAAAAGTTGCAGTGATAAATAGCATTATGAAAAATGAAAAAAGAAAAAAGGAGGAATAGAGATGTCATTATTAGATAAAACAAGAAAATTAAACAAGATTTTACAAAAGTCAGGTTCAGAGCCAGTAGTTTTTGATGATATATGTGAACTTCTAAGTGAAGTGTTAGATTGTAATGTATATGTTATTAGTAGAAAGGGGAAAGTTTTAGGATATAATCTTTCCTATGGATTTGAATGCGATAAAGTTAAAGAACAAGTAGTTGAAAATAAAAGATTTCCAGAGCAATATAATGCTAAACTGCTAAATATAGATGAGACAAGGGCAAATATGCCAAGCAGTGGTATTTGTGTATTTAATGGAGAAGTTCAATGTGACTTCAAAGATATGCTATCAACTATAGTTCCTATTAATGGGAATAGAGAGAGATTGGGAACTTTATTGTTATCAAGATTTTCTAACCAGTTTACTGAAGATGATTTAGTTATTGCAGAATATAGTGGTACTATTGTAGGAATGGAAATGTTAAGAGCTAAGACTGATGAAATAGAAGAAGAAGCAAGAAAAAAAGCTATAGTTCAATTAGCAATAGGAACATTATCTTATTCAGAGTTAGAAGCCGTAGAACATATATTTAACGAACTTGATGGTAGTGAGGGACTTTTAGTTGCATCTAAAATAGCAGATAAGGTTGGAATAACTAGATCTGTTATAGTAAATGCTCTTAGAAAGTTTGAAAGTGCTGGAGTTATAGAATCTAGATCTTTAGGAATGAAGGGTACTCACATAAAGATTCTAAATGAGAAATTAATAGATGAATTAAATAAGCTTAAATAATTTAATACAATATGTAGAAATATATTAAAAATAAAAGTCCTGATAAAGGATTTTTATTTTTAATATAGAAGATTCTTTCACTGCTCACATGTATTTTAAAAGTTTTCTAGGAAAACATATAATCAAAGGTCTTTGCTTCAGAGGGAGTTT
>NZ_DLNT01000017.1:0-212 GCF_002477055.1 Clostridium sp. UBA7503 | reverse complement strand
AGAAGATGGGAGTATTAGAGTTGGTAGTCATCGGATGAACAGTTAAAATGTAAACTATTTAAATAGTTTAATAGGTAAATAGTTGTTTTATCCATGCAGATTTCAGGGATCTGTCTTTTAAAATTCTAGAATTAATATATATTAATTATGAAAAATTATTAATATAATTTTAAATAATAAAAATTTTAAATTAACCTTGTTATTTGGAAATA
>NZ_DLNT01000015.1:0-66383 GCF_002477055.1 Clostridium sp. UBA7503 | reverse complement strand
AGGAGCAACAGGAGCTCAAGGCCCAACAGGGCCACAAGGACCAATAGGACCAACAGGCCCACAAGGAGCAATGGGAGCAACAGGAGCGACAGGGGCTCAAGGGCCAACAGGTCCAATAGGAGCAACGGGAGCAACAGGAGCAACAGGAGCACAAGGAGCAACAGGATCGCGAGGACCAACAGGGCCACAAGGACCAATAGGACCAACAGGGCCACAAGGAGCAATTGGAGCAACAGGAGCGACAGGAGCGCAAGGGCCAACAGGACCACAAGGACCGATAGGAGCAACAGGAGCGACAGGAGCAACAGGAGCTCAAGGACCAACAGGTCCAATAGGGTTAACTGGAATCCAAGGACCAACAGGTCCACAAGGATCAACAGGCCCACAAGGACCAACAGGACCAACAGGACCACAAGGCCCAATTGGAGCAACAGGAGCAACAGGACCACAAGGAGCAACAGGAGCTCAAGGACCAACAGGACCACAAGGACCGATAGGAGCAACAGGAGCGACAGGCCCACAAGGAGCAACGGGAGCTCAAGGACCAACAGGACCACAAGGCCCAACAGGACCTACTGGTGGAAATTCACAATTAAGAGGACTTCAAGTTTCTAGAAATCTACAACAAGAAGTTCTAGCAAATGCTCCAATCATATTTGATGCTATTAATGCAAATTATGATGGAGATTTAGTTTGGAATACAAACACAACTATTACTATTAACAGAGCAGGAATCTACTACATTAGTTGGTGGGTTTCTTATGAGATAACAACAGCAAGTTATGTTTCTTTTGCAGTCTTGCAAAATGGTTCAATACAGGGACCAGCAAGTAATCCTAGTAATGTAAGAGATCAAATTTCTGGATTTGTAATAATAAATGGAGCTGTAGGTGATACAATTAACTTAACCAATATAAGTACGAGTTCAGTATTGCTTGCTGCAGATGCAAATGTTCGTGCATCTTTATCAATAGTTAGCGTACACCTATAAAATTTACTCAGCTGGGGTTATAATAACCCCAGCTAAATTTAAAGATAGTAATAGAAATACTTAAAGATTATAAAAATAAATGTATAAATTCTAAAGATTTTAGAGCTTAGTGAGGTGTTTTATGATGAATTCATATAAAATTTGTGTATATGCAATATGTAAAAATGAAGAGCAGTTCGTTGAAAGATGGGTAGACTCAATGTCTGAAGCTGATAGTATAATAGTCTTAGATACTGGTTCAACAGATAATACAGTAAACAAGCTGAGAGAATTAGGGGTGAATGTATATAAAGAAATTTTTAATCCTTGGAGGTTTGATGTAGCAAGAAATAAATCGTTAGAACTAGTGCCAGAAGACACTGATATTTGTGTATGCACAGATTTAGATGAGGTATTTGAAAAAGGGTGGAGAGAAAAGGTTGAGAATGCATGGAAAGAGGATACTCAACAGTTACGATATAGATATACTTGGAATTTTGATGAAGATGGAAATGAAGGATATGTATTTTTATACGAAAAAATTCATGCACGTAATGGTTTTAAATGGGTTCATCCTGTTCATGAAGTTTTGAATTATTATGGTGATCAACAGTATATTGTTAGTACTGAACCCAAAATACAATTAAATCACTATCCGGAAAAATCAAAATCTAGGGCACAATATTTAGGTCTTCTTGAATTGTCGGTACAAGAAGATCCAAATGATGATAGAAACTTACACTATTTAGGCAGAGAATATATGTATATGGAGATGTGGGATAAATGTATTAGTACATTACTAAAGCACCTAGAATTACCAACAGCATTATGGAAAGCTGAACGTTCTGCTTCTATGAGATATATAGCAAAATCTTATATGGAGAAAGGAGATATTAGTAAAGCTAAGGAATGGTTTGCCAAATCCATTTTAGAGGAACCTAATTTGAGAGAACCCTATGTAAATATGGCAAATTTATTATATAGATTACAAGAATGGTCAGGGGTGCTTTATATGATAGAATGTGCACTTAAAATAGAAGATAGACCGTTGTCTTATATTAATGAACCAGGAGCATGGGGTTCAGAACCATATGATCTTGCTTCCATTGCTTGTTTTAATTTAGGACTTTATAAAAAGTCATATTATTATATAACAAAAGCAGTTGAAATATCTCCTAGTAACAAGCGTTTAAAGAATAATCTTGATTTAATAAAAAGATTTATATAATAATTTGTAATTTGAAAACTATTAAAATATATAGCTTAAAGCTAGGTACTGAGGGAAATAAATCCCTAGTACCTTTTTATTTTATATTATGTTAAACTTCAAGTTACACTAAATCTATAGTTCTTCTAGAAATTTTAAATCCTATTTTTTCTTCAATTTTTTCAAGTAAATTAGAATCTTTGGGATCCATAAAACAGCAGGTATAGCCACTTTCACCAGCTCTAGCTGTTCTACCAATCCTATGAATATAGCTTTCTGGAGATTCTGGGATGTCATAGTTATATATGTGAGTAATACCAGAAATATCGATACCTCTTGCAGCTACATCCGTTGCAATTAGATATTGAATATCCGCATTTCTAAAGGACTTCATGATCCTTTCTCTTTTATTTTGAGGAACGTCGCTATGGATTTTCTCGCAATTAAATTTCCTTTTACACATAGCCATTTCAAGAGCATCGGCTCTTCTTTTAGTTCTGCAGAAGATTATTGCCATAAATGGGTTATCTTCTTCAAGAGCTTTGAAGAGAGAATCTTGCTTTAAGCGATCTGTAGTTTCAACGATTTCTTGATTTATAGTAGAAAGAGTTATGCTTTCTTTTTTTACAGACACCACAATAGGATCTTCCATATATTTATAAGCAAGTTTTTTAACAGAAGAATCCATAGTAGCAGAAAAACATAATGTTTGATGGTTTTTAGGGGTATGCTTAATTATATTTTCTACTTCATTTTTAAAACCCATAAGTAGCATTTGATCTGCCTCGTCAAGAACAAAGGTTTTAAGCTTAGATAAATTGATTGATTTTCTCTCAAGATGGTCAAGAAGTCTTCCAGGGGTAGCTATTATTAAGTGAATGCTTCCCTTAAGCTTATTTAATTGGGAACCTATATCTTTTCCGCCATAAGCAGCCAAAATATTTATATTTATGCTCTCAGCCAATTTAGAGGCCTCGTTAGTAATTTGAATAGCTAACTCACGGGTTGGAGTCAATATTAACACTTGTGTAGCATCAAGGTTCGGATTAATATTTTCAAAAATGGGCAATAGAAATGCTAAAGTTTTACCTGTACCAGTTTGAGCTTCAGCTATAAGGTCTTTTCCTTCTTTAATATATGGAATACTTTCTCTTTGAATATCAGTTGGATCTTTTATTCCAGACTTGTTTAATATATCTATTATATTTGTACTAATTCCTAATTCTTTAAAATTCATTTACTCATACCTTTCATCCTTTAGTCAACGCCTAATAGTAACACATATTAAAGTATTTATCAATTTAATAGATTCCATACAAAAGAGATGAATAATCCTTATAATGTGAAGGATAATGAATGGTGAAAAAAGAAAGGTAGTAGAAAAGGTCACTGAAAGGTAATAATATAAAATATATTACTGTTGAAAGTAAGGTGAATATATTGAGTAAAACTACTAGAAGAGGGTATGTACCAAGGGATGAAAAGGAATTTGGAGATGAATACAGATGTAAATTACAAAAAGCAGTAGAAGAGCTTTTGTTTCTATTAAATAGGGGATATAACATAAAGGGAGCATCAACCTTTATAGGAAATCACTATCTTTTATCTGAAAGGCAGAGGCTTGCTTTAGTGAGGGGAATTTCTAAAAGTGAAGATGTTACAGATAGAAAATCTAAAGAAGTTATTGATTCTTTTTCAGGAAAAATAATAAATATAGATGGCTTTAATACAATAATAACTCTAGAAGTTGCACTTTCTAATTCATTAATTATAAAGTCAATGGATGGTACAATAAGAGATTTAGCAGGACTTCGGGGTACATATTCAGTTATAGATAAAACAGATATAGCAATTAAACTACTAGGTGAAAAATTAGGACAATATAAAGTTAGTAAAGCTATATTCTATTTAGATAAACCAGTTTCAAATTCAGGGAGACTGAAGATGAGAATCTTAGAATTGCTAGAAAATTTTAAATTTGAAGTGGAGGTAGAGATTATTAACAATGTGGATAGTATATTAGAAGCAAAAGAAAATGTAGTATCTAGTGATGCAATTATCATTGATAAATGTAAGAGTTGGATAAATATGAATAGGAATATTATTGATGATAAGAAGTTAGGGGTTAATTGTTTAGATTTTAGTAAATTTTATTTTTTATAAGAAGGTTTAAACGCATGAGTAAAAACAGTAGTGTTTTGTATAAGTTAACAGGAAAAAGAAGGCAAGCAATCCTAGAACCAAGCATAGTAAAAAGACACATAAAAAAGCTGTTGATGGAGTGAGTAAAATTCTACTTAGTTAGTAGAAAAATAAATATCTCTGCCATAGTCTCAACAGCCCCATGTCTACTTGACAGGGGGCTGTTCAGAAAATGTATTTCAGGTGTACTTTTAACAACGGTATCGTCATGGTCAAGGACTAAACATTTATATTTTAACATAGCTGACTCCTTTTTGTTTATTATATCTTATGCTTTTGAATTTTATTTTTAATTTGTTAATACTATAAAAACAAATGTATATTAACTAATATATATTATACATGAATATAGGCATGTTTAGGAGATATTTTTCATATAGAGTGTAGCTCTAAATTTGAAATAACCTGTTTATAAAAACGATATAATATAGATGGTTAATGAATGTAAGACGTGTAGAGATAAGTTTAGGGTTAAAGAAGTTGACAGTCCAATGAGTTATTTATATAATTATCATTGAGTAACTAAAAACTCAATTTTAAGAAAGGCAAGGTATTTGCAGACATGAGAATATAATTCACTTTTATTTATAAAAAATCAAAATTAGAATGAGGCCTAAAGAAAGGCTTTGTTGTTATGCATTTTATTTGATTTTGTGAGTGGATAGTATTTTTGTAACTGTTGATGGTTTGTCAATATAGTGTGTTATTAACCTTAATTATGACTTTGAATCCTAATATATACTGATTTTTTTGTATATATTTTAAGGTTTTATTTAGTGCAGATTAAAGGTTATGATATAGTTATGATGCTATCCTCTCCAGGTTATAAGGAGGGGATTTTTTGTTATTAGTTGAATGTAGTAATATTAAAAAAAGTTTTGGTGATAGATCCATCTTGGATATAGAAAATTTAAAGGTCTGTTCCCAGGATAGAATAGGTGTTGTAGGTGTAAATGGAGTTGGTAAAACTACATTAATTAATATATTGTGCCAAAGATTGCAGCCAGATGAAGGCCAGGTTAAGTTATATGGAACATACTCATATATATCACAGTTAGAAGAACCAGAAAATATATCAATAACTAGTGAAATGGCTTCTAGATTTAATGTAGAAAGTATTTGGAATGGGAACATGAGTGGAGGAGAAAAGACTAGATTTAAACTTGCTTATGCACTAAGCCAGAATAGCCAGTTGATATTTGCAGATGAGCCTACTAGCAATATGGATATAGAGGGCATTGAGCTTATGGAAAAAAGTTTTAAAAAATATAAAGGAGCTCTAATACTTATATCCCATGATAGAAATTTCTTAGATGGGTTATGTAATAAGATTTTAGAAATAGAGGATGGAAGAATAAAAATATATTATTGTAATTACAGTGACTATGCTGCTTTGAAAGCTAAGGAGAGAGACCGTGCTGAATTTGAATATGAGGAGTATATAAAAGAAAAGAAGCAACTTAGAAGTGTAATTACCGATGCAAAACGAAGGGTAAAGAGTATAAAGACAACTCCTAAACGAATGGGAAATTCCGAGGCTAGGCTTCACAAGATGGGAGGTCAAAAGGCAAGGGCAAATATTGAAAGAACGGTGAAAAATATTGAAAAGAGAATAGATCACCTTGAAGTTAAAGAAAAACCCAAAGAACAAGCTAGCATAAAGCTAGACATTGAAGATTCAAAGAAGCTCCATAGCAAAATAGTTATAGAAGGTAAAAATATAAGCAAATCATTCGGTAAAAAGATTATATTAGATAATGCTGAATTTAGTATATATAATACATCAAAGGTAGCACTAATTGGACCTAATGGATGTGGAAAAAGTACTTTAATAAAAATGATAATGGATAATGATAAATCTATAAGAATTGCTAAAGGAGCAAAAATAGGATACTTTAGCCAAGCTATAGACATTTTAAAAGAAAATTGTACTATCATAGAAAATGTAATGGAAAGTAGTATACAGGATGAAACCTTTGCTAGGATACTACTAGCAAGATTATTATTTAAAAGAGAAGATATTTATAAAAAAGTAAGTGTATTAAGTGGCGGAGAAAGAGTTAAGGTTTCCTTTGCCAAAATGCTATTACAAGATATAAATATCCTTATACTAGATGAACCTACTAATTATATGGATATAAACTCTCTTGAGATTGTAGAAAATGTACTTAAAGATTATCATAGCACTTTATTGTTTGTATCCCACGATAGAAGATTTGTAGAATCTATTGCAGACCATATAATGACTATAGAAAATCATAAAATTAAGGTTTTTAAAGGTAACTATAAGGAGTACTTAGATAGTAAAAATAAATGTGAAGATAATGATAAAGAAGAAATTGAAAATGAAATTTTCATATTGCAAAATCGTCTTTCAAAAGTTGTTGGAAGGCTATCCATGCCATCAAAAAAGGATGATGTAGTAGCACTGGATGAAGAATATAATGAATTATTATTAAAGTTAAAGGAATTAAAAATAAATTTATCAAAATAATAAGAAAACTCTTTACAACATATTACAAAAGTGATAAAGTTTATTCAAAATTTCAATTACCTCAAAGGTTTGAATTAGAGTATATTGGAAGTGATAATGATAGACATAGACCAATAGTTATTCATAGAGTAATATATGGAAGTATAGAAAGATTTTTAGGTATATTAATTGAACACTTTGTAGGAAAGTTTCCAACATGGCTTGCTCCAGTCCAAGTAAAGGTACTGCCTATATCAAATAAATTCAATGAGTATTCAGAGAGTATTAAAAAGAAGCTAAGTGAAAATGGAATAAGAGTTGAAATGGACTATAGAGATGAAAAGATAGGATATAAAATAAGAGAAGCTAGAAATGAAAGAATACCTTATATTATTGTTGTAGGAGAAAAGGAAGAAAAAGAAGATACAATTTCACTACGTAGTAGAAAAAATGGAGATGAAGGAACTTTTAAATTAGAATCTTTAATAGAAAGAATCAGTAATGAAATAAGGAATAAAGAATTATAAACAGAATTCTTAGCTTCTATGAAGCTTTAGAAATCGTTATCCAGGGACATAACAGCTCTTTAGTCTCACTTTGAAGAAGATGGGAGTATTAGAGCTGATAGTCATCGGATAAAATAAGGTAAATATATAAAATAACATCCTGAAAATGGATGTTATTTTGTGTTTTTAACAAAAAGGGTATATTACTGTAAGAACTACAAATAAAGATGATATTCTTATTATATTTATTAGAGCCAGAGGAATTGACGAAATTGAATTAAAGATAAAAAAAGCTACAACAATTGCTCTTACATGCAATTTCAATAAACTACTTATTCCAAACTTTGATGATGTGATTGATAAATGATAATAAGACTATACCTGCTGTTATAGAACATAAAATATTGAGGTATGTTTTAAACTTGAGGGTTAAGAAGATAAACATATAAATAATATTGTTCGTATGGATATTATGTTATAAAATGTAAGTATATATGATAAAATTCAAATAAGATAATTAAAGTTTACTTATATTAATTACACGTAGATATGCCTCAATTGCTATTATACTTAACTAAATATAAAATACTTTTGAATAAGTAAGGAAGAAGAGGAAGTTAGTTTATGGAATTTAAAAAAATATCTAATAGAATTTATTACTTATCTGCACAAGAAGAAACTGATAGACCAGTTATTGGATATATCAAAGGAGATAAATATTCATTGGCTATAGATGCAGGTAATTCATCTAAACATGTAGAAAAATTTTATTGTGAATTAAATAATGCAGGTTTGAAATTACCAGAATATACAGTTATTACCCATTGGCATTGGGATCATACATTTGGCATGCATTCAGTAGTAGGAAAGACAATTGCTGGACATTTGACAAATAATAAATTGAAAGATGTTGCAACATGGCAATGGTCTGATGATGATATGAAAAGTAGACTTGAAACAGGTAAAGATATTGAAATGTGTGACAAATGTATTAAATTGGAGTATTCAAACAGAAAAGATATAAAAGTAACTTCTGCAGATATAGAATTTAGCGGAAGTTTAAAAATTGATTTAGGTGGAATTTATTGCGAAATAACTGAAATTGAAGCACCACATTCAGAAGATTCGGTATTGATTTATGTACCCGAAGAAAAAGTGGTGTTTATTGGTGATGCAGATTGTGAAGATCACTATGATAATAATGGACAATATGATAAGGATAAGTTAGGGTGTTTTATTGAGCTAATTAAAGAAATTGATTTTAATACTTATGTTCTGGGACATGATAAACCTGAAACGAAGGAAGAAGTAATTTCGTATTTAATGAAAGAATTAAAAAAGTTAAGTTGAGACATAAAGAAAGTGATCGCACCATAAGTAGGTGCGATTTTTTTGTTAGTTTAAGTAGTGGTTTAAATTGAATATATATTAGTATTAAAAGAGAATTTTAAATGATTAAGATAATATATGAATAGGAACTTTGTAAAGGAATATTAACACATGAGAGAGCTAGTAATATGAATGAGTGAATTATCAGTTAAGGTATAGATTATATAAAAAAGTAGTACGAAAGTAGGTTTAATATATATGCGATGCCAACCATAACCATGGTGAAATATCGTCAATAGTCCACGGAAATAAAATGTTCAAAGTCTTAGTAGTAATCATGCTACAAAATTTTTAAATAATCAATGAGAAAATAACAGATAGTATACAGTAAAATATATCATATTAAAGCATATATGGGAATATATTTCATTAATATGGATTCCATGATACAATTTTATTGTAAGGAATATTTTTAGTTAATGTAAAAAAGAAAAATTAAATGGGGGGGGTAGAATAGTATGGATATGTATAAAGTTATCGAGATTAAGCAAAATATTTTCGAAAACAATGATAAACAAGCAGAACTACTTAGGGAAGATTTAAAAAAAGATAAGACTTTTTTGTTAAATTTAATGTCATCACCTGGTTCAGGGAAAACAACAACAGTTTTAAGAACAATTGAAGCTTTAAAAGATGAAATGAGTATTGGGGTTTTAGAAGCTGATATTGACTCAGATGTGGATGCTAATACTGTTTCAAAGACTGGTGCAAAGGTAATACAGTTGCATACCGGTGGCATGTGTCATCTGGATGCAGATATGACCAAACAAGGACTAATTGGATTGGGAACAGAAGATGTTGATTTTGTATTATTAGAAAATGTAGGAAACTTAGTATGTCCAGCAGAATTTGACACTGGTGCATCAAAAAATGCAATGATATTAAGTATACCAGAGGGAGATGACAAGCCCTTAAAATATCCTTTGATGTTTTCCATTGTTGATATTTTATTAATTAACAAGATAGATGCAATAGATTATTTTGACTTTGATTTAGAAGCAGTGAAAGAGCGTGTGAAAAAATTGAATCCCAATATCAAGGTTATCCCAATCTCTGCTAGAACTGGTGAGGGAATTGATGACTGGGTTAACTGGATACGTAATGAAGTAAAAGATTGGAATAAAAAATAGAATATATTGAAAAATTATTGGGGGAATGGGTATGGTAAAAGTAAAAGTATTAGAGCTTGCCAATCATATAAGTAAGATAAAACCTGGTTCAAAAAATGAAATAAAGCCGGAGGATCCAGAATATAAAATTTTGGAACCAGTTGTTACAGAAGAAATGGCAGAAGTAGGGCTTTGCGTTGAATTCCGTAAACCAAAGAGCGTAGAAGAAGTTGCTGTTTTATGTGGCAAATCTTTAGAGGAAACTAAGAGAATCCTATGGGAACTAGCCCTTGCTGGTGTTTGCTTTGTTGGTGAAGAAGATGGCGTTGACAAATACTGGTTTGAGATTTGGGTTCCAGGACACATGGAAATGATAGTTAACCACCCACATAAGGAAAATGTTCAGAATTATAAGCAAATTGCTGAGGCTTTTGAGGCCTATGGAAGAAAAAAAGCACCTATAACAGCAGGCATTTTTCCAGTAGGAACAGGACCTATGCGTGTTATTCCTATAGAAACGTCAATCCAAGGTGAAACAAGAAGAGCATCCTATGAGGAAGTTTCTAAATACCTCAATGAAAATACTGTTTTCTCAGTTTCAGATTGCTCTTGTCGTACCTCAAGAGAAGCTATGGGAGAAGGTTGCGGCCACTTGAAGGAAGATATGTGTATTCAGCTGGGCCATGCTGCTGAATACTATATTCGTACAGGTAGAGGACGAGCAATTACACGTGAAGAAGCTTTTGAAATCATAAAAAGAGCAGAAGAAAACGGTTTGATGCATCAAATGCCGAATGCGGATGGTCCAGGAAAAACTCATGCCATTTGTAACTGTTGCGGTTGTTCATGCTACGCTACGAGAATTGCCGGAATGTTCTTAAATAATGATATGGTGCGTTCAAATTATGTTTCAAGAGTTGATAAAGAGAAATGCGTTGGTTGTGGAGAGTGTGTCCAAGTTTGTCCAGTTAATGCATTGAAATTAGGACAAAAGTTATGTACTAAAACACCAATTGTAGAGAAGAAAAGAGTGGACTTTGCTCATAATACAGAGTGGGGTCCAGATAAATGGAATGTTGATCATCGTATCAACAAAGAAAATGTTGTTGATACAGGTACAAGTCCTTGTAAAACACAATGTCCAGCACATATTTCCGTTCAAGGTTATGTTAAGCTAGCATCCCAAGGAAGATATAAAGAAGCACTTGAACTTATCAAGAATGAAAATCCATTTCCAGCAGTATGTGGACGTATTTGTCCAAGGAAATGTGAATCTGCTTGTACTAGAGGGGACATTGATGAACCAGTTGCTATAGATGAAATCAAAAAATTCATTGCTGAACAAGATTTAAAAATGGATACTCGTTATGTACCAAAATTAAGACATGAATATGGTAATAAAATTGCAGTAATAGGTGCTGGTCCTTCAGGTCTCTCTTGTGCTTTTTATTTAGCTCTTGATGGTTACAAGGTAACAGTATTTGAAAAACAAAAGGCACTTGGTGGTATGTTGACTCTTGGCATTCCATCTTATAGATTAGAGAAAGAAGTTATTAACGCAGAAATAGATATTTTAAGAGAACTAGGTGTAGAATTTAAAACTGGTGTTGAAGTTGGTAAAGATATAAGCCTTAAATACTTAAGAAGTCAAGGATATGAAGCATTCTATCTTGCAATAGGTGCCCAGTTAGGAAAAAACCTTGGTATCCAGGGAGAAGATTCAGAAGGGGTTATTACGGGTGTTGATTTCTTACGTAATGTAAACTTGGGTAATGACATAAAACTTCAAGGAGATGTGGTTGTAATTGGTGGTGGTAATGTTGCTATTGACGTTGCAAGAACAGCTACAAGAGTTGGAGCTTCAAAAGTAGATATGTATTGTCTTGAAAGTGGAGAAGAAATGCCGGCCCTTGAAGAAGAAATTGAAGAAGCATTATCAGAAAGCATTGGGGTTAATAATTCTTGGGGGCCAAAACGAATTATAGAAGAAAATGGAAAAGTGGTAGGCGTAGAATTTAAAAAATGCATTTCAGTTTTCGATGACAATGGAAAATTTAATCCTGTATTTGATGAAGAGGTCACTAAGATTGTTAAGGCGAGTCATGTACTAATTTCAGTAGGTCAAGGAATGGATTGGGGTAGATTGTTAGAAGACAGCAAAGTAGAACTGAATCCAAACAAGACAGTGAAAGCAGACTCCTTTACTTTACAGACAGGTGAGCCAGATGTATTTGCTGGTGGAGATGCATTGACAGGTCCTAAATTTGCTATAGATGCCATTGCCTTAGGCAAAGAAGGGGCAATTTCAATTCATCGTTATGTTCAACCGGGACAGAGCTTAATTCTCGGACGAGATAGAAGGCAGTACTCTGCTCTTGATAAAGAAAACTTAACTTTACAAGGGTATGATCGTATCCCAAGGCAGAAAGTAGACCATGTAGATGGAAAGAAATCAAAAGAAACCTTTAAAGATTTACGCCCTACATTTACTGAAGAGCAAGTGAAGAAGGAAACAGAGCGTTGTCTTGGCTGTGGTGCTACAATTACAGATGAATATCAATGTATAGGCTGTGGTGCATGTACAACTAGATGCAAATTTGATGCAATTACACTTTTCAGAAAATATGATGCACAAAGTATACCACTTGAAAAACTTAAACCTATAATTGTTAAAAATATAATTAAGCGTAAAGGTGTAATCACGGCTAGAAAGATTAAAAAGCTATTCACCAAAAACTCATAAGGAGAAAAAGATAAAATTAAATAATTGACGTATTGTAGGGAAAAAGGTGAGGTAACATAAAGTTACCCTCAGCCTTTTATCCTAGAAAAGAAGAGGTGAGTTAAGTGCATGAATTAGGTGTAGTAATTGAAGTAGTTAAAACTGTAGAAAATTTTGCTGTAAAAAATGGATTAACAAAAATTGATACAATAGTTTTACAAATTGGTGAACTCTCATCAATGATTCCTAAGTATATCGAATCTTGTTATCCAGCAGCCGTGGATGGTACAACATTACAAAATACAAAGCTAAAGGTTGAAATACTACCAGGCAATGCTATTTGTAAAAAGTGTAGAAAAGTTTTTAATATTATTGAGAATAATAGTAAGTGTCCAAGCTGTGTCAGTGAAGAATGGGAATTGTTATGTGGAAAAGAGTTTATGATTAAGGAAATTGTTGCTTGCTAAAATAGCCTTATGAGATAAAAAAACTTTATGATAATTAATTATAATTGAGATAGCAATAAAAAATAAGAAAAATATAAAGAGTATGGTGCTTCATGTTAATTAGCAGTTCTAAAAGTTTTTTATAATAGTAGGGAAGGAAAATCCTATGGTAATGGGAGTATCCTTCTTTTTCTTATTATATAATTAGCTAATAACATTAAATGGAAATTTATAGATATAACTTAGTCAAATATGATATAATTGTAGAACTGTATGTGATAAAAATTATTGATATTTTATGATGGAGGTATAAAATGGACAAGCGTTTAACATTTAATGAGGATGCTGCAAATTATGATAGATGGCGACCAATATACTGTAAAGAACTATTTAATCATATTATTCAGTATGCTCAAATTTCTAAGGATAAAAAGGCAATAGAAGTTGGAATTGGAACTGGACAAGCAACAACACCCTTTCTTATGACTGGATGTGATGTAACAGCTGTTGAACTAGGTAAAGACCTTACACAATATTCAAAAGAAAAATTTAAAGACTATAAGAATTTTAGCGTATGCAATACTTCCTTCGAGGATTTTAAATGCGATAATAAAAGTGTTGATATTATTTATTCTGCAACAGCATTTCATTGGATTTCTGAGAATATTGGTTATCCTAAGGTTTTAAGTTTACTAAAAGATAATGGCACATTAGCTCTATTTTGGAATAAACCTTTCGTATCACGTGAAGATGATGTATTACATCAAAAAATACAAAATATATATCAAAAATATAGACACTCAGATATTAATATTGTAGAACATGATACTACACGCTATAAAAAGATTTCGGAAACTATACAAGGATACAGTTTTAAAAATTTGGAAATGATATTATATCACCAGACACGAAAGTTTAACGCGGAGGATTATATTTGTCTTTTAAATACATACTCAGATCACAGGACCATGCCAGCGAATACAAAACAATTATTTGAAAATGAAATTAAAAATGCCATTATAGAAAATGGCAATATTTTAAATGTGTATGATACAATAGATTTATATTTGGCAAGAAAATAGGATATTATGATAGTATACATTCACTAAATTCTTATTTATAATATAAGGAAAAAATACTTTTAATGTAGAAAGTATATATATAAGGAGAAGCTATGAATAGAGTAGAAGCTATTAACAAAAGATGTTCAAGAAGAACTTATATTGATAATCCAATTGAAAAATCAAAAATAAGGGATATAGAAGAACTAATTTTTAAATTAAATAAAGAAGGAAATTTAAATTTTGAGTTTATTATAAATAACGGTAAAGCTTTCGATAATGTAAAGAAATCATATGGATTATTTAAAAACGTAAAAAATTATATTGTAGTTAAAGGAAAAAAACAGGAATTTATATTGGAGAAGATGGGTTATTATGGTGAACAATTAGTCTTAGAAGCAACTATTTTAGGACTTGGGACTTGTTGGGTAGGAGGCACTTTTGATAGGCAATCATGCCCTTGTAAAGTTGAAGAGAATGAAATTCTTTATGGATTAATTGCAATTGGATATGTTGAAGAAAATTTATCTTTGAAAGAAAAGGTAATTTCTAAAATTTCTCATAGGAACACAAAATCAATAGAGGAAATGTATGAATCTGATGAAAATGTACCACAGTGGTTTATAAATGGAATGAAAGCAGTTCAAAAAGCGCCTTCAGCCATAAATAAGCAACCAGTTAAGTTTAATTATAAAAAAGAGAATGTTACTGCTAAGGTTTTAGGAAATTCTGACGGTGAGGTCGTTGATCTTGGCATAGCAAAATTACATTTTGAAATAGGTTCAGAAAGGGGCAATTGGGAATTTGGAAATGGCGCTGCTTTTATTATTTATAAAAATAGGGGGTAAAGTATGAAAATATTTATTGATGAAATAAGTGATGTAGTAAAAAGTGTTTTTGAAAAGCTTGGATATGATATAGAATCAGGAAAGGTAACTGTATCTAATAGACCAGATTTATGTCAATATCAATGCAATGGTGCTTTAGCTAATGCTAAGAAATACAAAAAAGCACCCAATATCATAGCACAAGAAGTTGTTGAAAAATTAAAAGAAAATAACTTTTTCTCTAAACTAGAAATTGCAGGACCAGGGTTTATTAATATAACTGTTAATGATAAATTAATAATTGACTATGTAAATAAAATGAATAAGGATGAAAAGTTTGGAACTTCATCTGCTGCAAAAGTTAAAAAAATATTTGTAGATTATGGTGGAGCAAATGTTGCAAAGCCTTTACATATAGGTCATTTAAGATCTGCAATCATTGGAGAAAGTATAAAAAGAATTTCTAAATTTTTAGGTCATGATGTAATTGGAGATGTTCACTTAGGTGATTGGGGTCTTCAAATGGGGATGGTTATATCTGAAGTTGAAAGACGTAATCCTAATTTACCTTATTTTAATGAAAGTTTTACTGGAGAATATCCAAAAGAAGCCCCATTTACAATTGATGAATTAGAGGAAATTTATCCTTTTGCCAGTAGCCTTGCTAAAAATGATGAAAAAGTTATGAATGCAGCAAAACAAGCTACCCTTGAGCTTCAACAAGGTAGAAAAGGATATCTAGCATTATGGAAACATATACTGAATGTTTCTATTAATGATTTAAAGAAAAATTATGGTGCACTAAATGTTGACTTTGAATTATGGAATGGTGAAAGCGATGCACAAAAGTTTATTCAGGACATGATTAAATATTTAAAGGATAATGGATATTGTTATGAAAGTGAAGGTGCCTTAGTTATTGATGTAAGTAAGGAAGATGATAAGAGTGTACTTCCACCATTATTATTATTAAAATCAGATGGAGCATCATTATATGGAACAACTGATTTGGCTACAGTTGTAGAGAGAGTTAGAGATTATAAGGCTGATGAAATAATATACTTAGCTGATAAAAGACAAGGACTACACTATGAGCAATTCTTTAGAGCAGCTAAAAAATCAGGAATTGCAGGTGAGAATGTAAAATTAGATTTTATAGGATTTGGAACAATGAATGGAAAAGATGGAAAGCCATTTAAAACTCGTGAAGGTGGAGTGATGAGGCTTGCAGATTTAATAAATTTAATTAAAGAAGCAGGTAAAGAAAAACTTAAAGGTAATAAAAATATATCATCAGAGGATGTTGAAGAAATCTCATCAAAGGTAGGTTTAGCAGCACTAAAATATGGTGATTTATCAAATCAGGCTTCAAAGGATTATATATTTGATATAGATAGATTTGCTTCATTTGAGGGAAATACAGGACCATATATTTTATATACAATAGTAAGAATTAAATCAATTTTAAATAAAGCTAATACATCAGAGTTTAAGGAAAATGTATTAAAACCACAAAGTGATGCAGAAAGGAACCTTATGTTACAATTAATTACATTTAATGAAATAATTGAACTGAGTTATAGAGAACGTTCACCTCATAAGATATGCGAATATGTTTATGAATTATCAAATAACTTTAATAAATTCTATAATGATACAAGAATATTATCTGAAGAAGATGAAAATAAAAAAGGCTCTTGGTTAGTTCTTATTACTTTAGTTAAAGATGTATTAGAACAATGCTTAGATTTATTAGGCATGGAAAGTGTTGAAAAAATGTAATATACTGCAGTACTTTTTTTAGTCATGGATGGGATTTTAAGCAATTTGTCTCCATCAAGGTGTAACAGCATTTTATATTTTTTCATACATTAGATATATACAAATACTTAGGAAGTGTATTATTACGAGCTTTATAAGCAAAGCATTGTACAAAATCGCCATTGAAGGTGGGGGATTAGTTAAAAAGAAGTTTGATAAAGAAACTAGAAGTTGCAAAAAAATCAATGAAGAAGTGTTATTCAAAATATTGAGAGAAAATTGTAAAAGTGAGATCGGAATTAAGTTTAATTTTCGAGATATCAACTCCATAGATGATTTTAAAGAATATGTTCCATTAACCCAATATGAATATTATGAAAACTATATAAGACGAATGTCAAATGGTGAAAAGAATATTTTAATAAGTGGAGGTGTGGAATATTTTGGTCATACATCAGGAACCACAGGAAAGCAAAAGTTAATTGCATCTACTAAAACAAGTAGAAAAATTGCTTCAAAATATATGGCCTTACTTATCAATAAATTTTCTTATGATAACTTTAGAGAAAATTGGAATTATGGAAAAGGTTTAATGATAGCTGATATAGTAATGACAACTTATACCCAAGGAGGAGTACCAATATGTTCTGCCACTTCTGGAGGGATGAATGGTATAAGGTTTATATTACCATACTTATATACTTCACCAATAGAAGTCATGAAAATAAAAGATAAAGAATCTTCCATTTATCTTCATATGTTATTTGCCTTAAAAGAAACTAATCTTTTATATATTAGTGGAGTTTTTATATCTAATATATTGGATTTATTTAGAATATTAGAAAGTAGATATCAAGATTTAGTTAGAGATATAAGGAGAGGATGTATAAGAAATAATTTAAATATTGATGAAAACACTAGAAAAAAGTTAACTTCACTTATTTCTCCTGATGCTAGTAGAGCTGATAAATTAGAGTATGAATTTGGAAAAGGATTGAAGGGTATAAGTAGGAGAGTATGGCCTAATTTATCGTATATTGCCACAGTAACTGGAGCAAATTTTTCTATATATGATGATAAAGTAAATTATTATACTGATTCATTACCTATTTATTCACCAGCCTATGCTGCTACAGAAGCTATGATTGGAATTAATCCTTATGCAAATAAGATAAGATATGTAATTATACCTGACACTGCCTTTTATGAATTTATTCCACAAAAGGAAGGGAAAGAAGATAGTCAGCACACCCTTTGTTTAGAAGAGCTAGAAATAGGGACAAAGTATGAAATCGTTATTACTAATTATGCTGGCCTTTATAGATATAGAATGGGTGATGTTATTCAGGTAGTTGGATTTTATAATAATTGTCCTGAAGTGGAGTTTTTATATAGGAAGAATCAAGTGTTGAATATGGTATCTGAAAAAACTAATGAAGAACATTTAACTAATTCTATAAAAAGTACAATAAAAAAATTGAATTTAAACTTAGTAGACTATACTACAATGCCTGATAACTCAATTACACCTGGAAGATATGCGTTTTACTTTGAATTTAAAAATAGTATATATAATTATAAGATTAAATTATTAGAGGAAACCTTGGATAAGGAGATTAGAAGTTCTAACTTAGCCTATGATAGAGCTAGAAATAACAAGAATTTATCTATGGTAAAAGTAATACTTTTACAACCAAATACCTTCAATACAATTAAGGAATCTTTATATAAGAAGGGTATATCAAAAAATCAAATTAAGATTCCAAGGGTTATATCTAATAATAGAAATATATTAAATATTATTAATAGAAATAAGATATGATATATTTCTTCAATATTATTTGTATTTGTAATATTCTTAAAATATAATAATATTAATAAAGTTTTTATAGGAGGATATTATGATGATAAAAAGAGAGAAAGCGTTGGAACTACTTACTAAATATAATAAAGAAGGATTTCATATTCAGCATGCGTTAACAGTAGAAGGTGTTATGAATTACTTTGCAAAGAAACTTGGATATGAAGATGAATCAGAGTTTTGGTCTAGAGTTGGATTACTTCATAATTTAGATTTTGAAATGTATCCAGAACAACATTGTACCAAAACTCAAGAAATCATGAGAAACCTTGGTCTTGATGAAAGATTAATAAGAGCAGTAGCTAGTCATGGATATGGACTTTGTGCAGAAGAATAACCGAAACCAGAGCATCAGATGGAAAAAGTATTATTTGCAGTAGATGAACTTACAGGATTAATTGGTGCGTCTGCAAGAATGCGTCCATCTAAAAGTGTTATGGATATGGAACTTTCAAGCCTAAAGAAAAAGTTCAAAGATAAGAAATTTGCTGCTGGATGTTCAAGGGATGTAATCAAACAAGGAGCAGAAGTTCTTGGTTGGGAATTGGATAAATTATTTGAAGAAACAATTCTAGCTATGCGTTCTTGTGAGAACTTTATTAATAAGAAAATGGGATTATATAACAATTAGTAGATTATATTGGATAATTTTTATACTTATGTAACCATATGGGTAAGTTAGTTTGACAAGTAAAAGTAAAAATGATATTATTATATTGTCAGTGTGTATGAAAACTCAAGACCATCTGAAGGTGGTTTTGAGTTTTTTTATAATAAGGTTTCTTACAAAGCTATGAGTCGTTGGTTTATGCTATAGGTAATGATATTTTAAAAGGAAAAATAGCATGAAAGAAGAATGGCTGAAAGTAAAAATCATTAAAACACTAGTTTAAAATTAGAGAGGAGACGGTCAAAAATGAATATAAAAAATGAGCAAGTTAATCATATTAAATTCGGATCAGGAGTTATAACGGAGGTAGAGGGCGATAAGATATTAGTGAAATTTCAAGATAACCTTGGAGTAAAAGCTTTTGTATATCCAGAAGCATTTAAAATGTTTCTAGAAGCAGTAAATGAGGAAGTTCAGAATAGTATATTAGAAAAATTGCATATAAAGCAAGAGAAGTCAAAAGCTAAACTAGAAGAGAAAAGAAATGAAGAAAAACAGGAAAAAGAAATACTTGAAAAAGCTGCAAAGGAAGAGAAAAAAATATTACTTGCAGAAAAGAGAGCAGCAGCAAAACTTGCAAAAGCAAAAGATGCAAAATAATCAATAGTTGTTGATAAATATAGAGTCATTGCATAGCCTTATGATTCTAAAGATATAATAGAAACACATTAGCAGAGACATAAGGCTATTTTATTGGCTATATGTCCCATTCTAGTTTTAACATATCTTTAAGTATTTCTACTTTATCAGTTCCAATTTTCTCACATAGTGTTTGCTCTATGGCTGCCTTTTGAGATAAATTTATCTCATAACATTCTTCACCTAAGGGAGTCAACTGCAAACATTTATCTCTATTATTGTTTGTTGAATTTGTAATTTCAATTAAGCCCTTTGCTTCAAGATTTTTTACAAATTTATGAGTTGCCTGTCTAGAGATATCAACATGTTTTGTAACGTAAGATAGAGTTGTCTTTTTATTATATATCCTTGCCATGATATACCATTCAGAGTTTGAAATATGTATATCATTACTATCATTCCATGATTTTTCACATATTTTACGAAGTAGAACGTGACGCTCACTTATTAAATCAATTAAATGTAAATTTTGTAATTCAGAATTCAATGGCTTCACTCCAATCATTATCTTTACTAAAATAATATACAAATAATATACATAATTCATTAAGAATTGTCAATTTAATTGACAATTTGTTAAATTTAATGTACAATGAAACTAGTCAACTTAGTTGACAAAGTACAACAAGGGAGAAATTGAAATGTTTAATATTGGAGAATTAATAATTTATTCGGCCCATGGAATTTGCCGTGTAGATGACATATGTGAACAAAAAATAGGTGGTAAAAAAAGGAATTATTATAAATTGCACCCAGTGGACGATAGTTCATTAAGTATAAGCGTCCCAGTTGAGAGTGATAAGGTAGCCATGTTACAGCTTGTAAATAAACAAGAGGCAGAAGAACTCTTAGAATCCTTCAGGGAACCAGGTGTAGATTGGATAGAAGCCAATGCTGAAAGAAACCAAGTATATTCTAAGGTTGTAAAGAATGGAGATCGTAAAGAAATCTCTAAAGTAATAAGTACTTTAATGAGGAAAAAGCTTAAGATTGAAGCAGAAGGAAGGAAATTTCATCAGCAAGATATCAAACTTTTAACTTATGTTCAAAGTATATTGTTTACAGAATTGGCATTCAAATTAAACACAACTTTTGAAGTAATAAATAGAAAAGTTGCTAGATTAATTAATGAAAATGACTACTAAATATGATTATAATAGAAGTGTATGGTAAAGAGGGTTGTTTTACTCAGCAGAAGTTAAAAAAAGTGAGACATAATTTAAGCAATAATGGCTTTTGAAAAGGTAGTTGATAAAAATGAATATAAGTAATGATAGAAGTATGGCCATAGAAACAGTTATGAACCATATAGAAAAACAATTTGGGAAAGGTTCCGTAATGAAGCTTGGAGGAACCTCAACAATGGATATAGAAGCTATCCCAACAGGATGTCTTACTTTAGATATAGCCCTTGGCGTTGGAGGAGTTCCAAAGGGTAGAATAGTGGAGATATATGGACCAGAATCTTCTGGTAAAACAACAGTAGCACTACATATAGTGGCAGAAGCTCAAAAAAGTGGTGGTGCAGCGGCGTATATAGATGCTGAACATGCTTTGGATCCGTCCTATGCAAAAAAACTTGGTGTTAATACTGATGATCTGATTATTTCTCAACCAGATACTGGAGAACAAGGCCTGGAGATAGCTGAAGCGCTTGTAAGATCAAATGCTTTAGATGTCCTTGTGGTTGACTCTGTTGCTGCCCTTGTTCCAAGAGCTGAAATAGAAGGTGACATGGGGGATTCTCATATAGGATTGCAGGCAAGGTTAATGTCACAAGCCTTAAGAAAACTAACTGGATCAATCAATAAATCTAAATGTGTTGTTATATTTATAAACCAACTAAGAGAAAAAATAGGTATTATGTTTGGTAATCCTGAAACAACAACAGGTGGAAGAGCACTGAAGTTTTATTCATCAGTTAGGCTTGATATAAGGAAAACAGATATTATAAAAGTAGGTGAAGATATTCTTGGAAGTAGAACAAGGATAAAAGTAACCAAAAATAAGGTTGCTCCGCCTTTCAAACTAGCTGAATTCGATATAATGTACAATGAAGGAATTTCAAAGGAAGGTGCACTTATCGATATAGCAGTTAAGGAAGATATAGTTGAAAAAAGTGGAGCTTGGTTTTCTTATAAAGATGCTAGACTTGGTCAAGGCAGAGAAAATTCTAAGTTATATCTAAAAGAAAATCCTGAAATAGCTCTTGAAATAGAAAATATAATAAGAGAAAAATATAATCTTAAATTAGTAAAACAGACTAAGGAATATGAATAAATGTTTTAAATATTAAAGAAAGAGAATCATCAAAATTAATAAGGAGTATAGACTTTAATTAGATGAGGTTTTACTAAATCATATAAAATGACCTAAAAGAAGCCATAAGAAGAATTCTTCTTATGGCTTCTTTTATCAAATTGTATTAATAATGGAATTGTAATAGTAAATTAGTACTTATACAAAAATGTTGACATGGAAACAAAAAGATGATAATATTGTTTACAAGGAAACAATATGGAGGTGTTTAAAGTAGATAATATTAATATTATTATGAAAAGCTTTAAAGAAATATATGAAAAGGAAGAGATTTTAGGTAAGCTGGCTTTGGGTGGTGAATATGAAAATTATGGGATTTCAGAAATACACTGTATAGATATAATAGGGAAAATAGAAAATCCCAATGTTACTAAAATATCCCAAAGTATGAATATGACAAGAGGTGCTATTAGTAAGATAACTAAAAGGCTTCTAAATAGTAATCTTATTGATAAATATAAAAATCCTAATAATGATAAGGAGATATATTTCAAACTAACGGAGTTAGGTGAAGAGTTATATAAATATCATGAAATAAAGCATAAGCAATGGGAATTAAGAAATAGGATATTTTTCAAAAATATAGATAAGAAGGAAGAAAAGATTGTAACTAATTTCTTGATTAAATTTAATAGTTATTTAGATGAACTAATAGAAACGGAAGGAGAAATGTAATATGAATTTACACTTAACAGATTTTAGTATTCCGGTAGAAATATTAAAGTGGGGAGATTCACAGCCGGCACATCAAAGGCAACATATAGGAACTCATATAGATTGCTACAATCTATCCAATATAGAATTACCATCACAGATAGATGTTAAGGTAATAGATGCTAGGAAAATAGATATTATAGACGTTAGCATATTAGAAAACTTATCAATTAAAGCAGATTCCTTTGTAATATTTAGAACGGGTTACTTAGAAATATATGGATATGGAAGTGATGAATATTTTAATTCTAAGACTAGTCCATATTTAACTAATGAGCTTATAGATAGATTATTAGACTGTAATGTAAAATTAATAGGCATTGATCTAAGTGGAATACAACATGGAAAAGATCACGTAGCAATAGATAAATATGTTGAAAATAAAGGAGCTTATGTTATAGAAAATATATGTAATTTACATAAGGTTACTACAGAATTCAAGGCAAATTTAAAATGGATTCAACTAGAAGGCGCTACAGCAATAAAAGTTGAAATTGAAACTATTTAAATTGCTATATTATAAAAGTAAGAATTAAAATTCATTGGGAAATTAGACTTCCAATGAATTTTTTTGATTTTTATGGAAATAGGTATTGACAAGAACAATTGCAAATTGTATTATTGTATTAATGGGTTAGTACAACGATACAATAATACAAGAGAGGTGATTATATGGCATGGGAATTTAAGGACCAAAGGCCTATATATATTCAATTAATTGAGCAAATAAAACTAAAGATAATTTCAGGAGAATACAGGCCAGGACAAAAGTTTCCAACTGTAAGAGAGCTTGCTGAAGAGGCATCAGTTAATCCTAATACTATACAAAAGGCTTTAGCAGAGTTAGAACGGTCAGGGTTTGTTTATAGTCAAAGGACTAGTGGAAGATTTATTACGGAGGATATAGATATGATAAAAGAGATTAAACTGGATATAGCTAAAGACCAAGCAGTAAATTTTCTTAAGAGTATGAAAAGTTTAGGTCTTAGTAATGAGGATATCATGGAATTTATAGGGAAAGTGGCAAAGGAGATGAAGTAATGGGTGAACCAATTTTTGAATGTAAGGAATTAGTTAAAAAATATGATAATAAGGAAGCACTTAAAGGTATTAATTTAACTTTAGAAAAAGGTAAAATAGTCGGACTTTTAGGTCCTAATGGTAGTGGTAAAACAACTTTAATAAAGCTAGCTAATGGGTTGTTAAAGCCAACGTCGGGAGAAGTAAAGATAGCGGGACTTCCTCAGGGCATAGAAACTCAAAAAATAGTTTCTTACCTCCCTGAAAGAACCTATCTTAATGATTGGATGAAGGTATCTGATATTATAAATTTTTTCAAAGACTTCTATGAGGATTTTGATGAAAAGAGAGCCTATGATATGCTAAGCAAGTTAAATATTGAATCAAATGTTAAGCTTAAGACCTTATCAAAAGGAACAAAAGAAAAGGTTCAACTTATTTTAGTTATGAGTAGGCAAGCAGAGCTATACTTTTTAGATGAGCCCATTGCGGGGGTAGACCCAGCAGCAAGAGATTATATTTTAAACACTATAATAAGCAATTATAACGAAAATGCAACTGTAGTAATTTCAACTCATCTAATAGCAGATATAGAGAAAGTTCTCGATGATGTTGTTTTTATATCTAATGGAGAAATTATGCTACAAAAAAGTGTAGATGAAATAAGAGAAGAGAGCGGAAAGACAGTAGATGAGCTATTTAGGGAGGTATTTAGATGCTAAGAAAATTAATGAAATATGAATTTAAGGCTACAGGCAGAATAATGCTACCTCTTTATGGAGCATTACTAGGATTTTCAATTATCAATAAAATATTTATTGGAACTAACATGGCTGAAGTAAATATGGATTTCTTAGGGGGAATTCCTGCGGTTATAACGATGATAGGATATTTCGTAACCATGGTGGCAGTTTTTGTTGGAACACTTTTTATAACTGTACAAAGATTTTATAAAAACTTATTTGGAGATGAAGGATATTTAATGAATACCATCCCCGTAAAAAGTTCACATAATATAGTTAATAAATTAGTAGTATCTATGGTATGGACTATAATAAGTGGATTCATAGCTGCAATATCTATATTTGTAATGGCCTACGAACCAGGGGCATTAAAAGAAATAATTAGAGAATTTAAAAATATTTATCCTGAAATTGGATTAAATACTTTCGTTATAATAGAATTTGTGATTTTTGGAATTGTATCTTTAGCTCATCAAATTATGATGCTTTATGCATCTCTTTCTATAGGTCAGTTGTTTAAATCAAAAAAATTATTAGGAGGATTTGCTGGATTTATGATACTAAGCATTGCTCAACAATCAATAATAGGAATAGTTATGACTATATTAGTTGCAAGTAATAGTTTTATTTATCTATCTTCACACTATGCAATACTTTGTGCAATTATAGTTTGTTTAATTTTCTTCGCGATCTTATTCTGTATAACTAACTACATCATGAAGAATAAACTTAATTTAGAATAGCAAAAAAATTAAAGCTCCAGTTTTAGTAATAAACTTAAACTGGAGTTTGTTTTTTATTAAACTATTTATATACAGAACTATTAAACTATAAATATATGAACCTATTTAGCTATTTAACTATTTGTTGTAGCCATGCGAGTTTCAGGGGTTTTCCTATTTTGAAAGCGGGATTAAGTATACTTAAACAATGGATAAATAATATGATCTAATATAGGAATCATATTTTTAAATATAACTATTTAAGCATTAGATTTTATGTTAAAGTCTTAGTAACATGATTAATTTAGGAATTGTTTACTAAAGGGACATAAATAAAGAGGTGAGCGTAATATTGTGAAAAGCCAGTGGGAAGAAAAATGGTTAGAAGATATAGAGTTTCTCAGAGAAAATCTCATAGAAAAGCATAAAAATTTATTTTTTAATATAAGTAGGGAAGAGTTTGATAGTAGGATAGATAAATTAAAGTCAATGATATGTGACCTTGATTATGAAGAGATGAAGGTAGAGATTTCAAGGGTAGTTGCCTCAATTGGAGATGCCCATACATCAGTTGCATTTCCAGCTAATAAGTATTTGCCTATTAAGTTTTATTGGTTTGAGGATGGAATATATATAATAAGAACTAGTGAAGTTTATAAGGATTTATTATTTAATAAGGTTGTAGCAATTGAGGATGTTAGCATGGATAAAATTCTTCATGAACTTTCAGAAATTATATCCTTTGAAAATGAATATTTTTTTAAGGCTCAGAGTATGAAGTATATGCAGGTTGCAGAAGTTTTATATGGATTATTGATATCAGATTCTATGGATAATATAAAAATAACAACAGAACACAATACAGTTAAAGTTAAAACAGTTAATATTAGTGAACTAAAATATCCAGGCAGTCAATTGCCCTTATATGCAATAAGGCATAATGAGAATTTGTGGTATGAATATTTAGAAGATAAAGAGGAACTTTACATAAAGTATAATTATTGTAGGGAAGAGGGAAATATAAAAATTAGTACAAAAATAGCAGAGATTATAAACTTTATAGAGAAAAATTCTATTTGTAGAATCACTATAGATTTAAGAAATAATATTGGTGGGGATTCCAGATTATTAGAACCTTTATTATACTATATAAAAAATAATCTTAGAATTAATAATAAGGAAAATCTGAAAGTAATAATAGGAAGAGAGACTTTTTCATCAGGATTACTTAATGCTTATGAATTCAAGTTTGAGACAAACTGTGTTATTTGGGGTGAACCTTCAGGAGGAAAACCTAATTGTTATGGGGAGATATTAAGATTTGTTTTACCAAATAGTAAATTTAGTGTTAGCTACTCAACTCGATATTATAAATTGATAGGTGATGATAGTACCATGTCTCTGTATCCAGATAAGATGGTATATGAAAAAATTGAGGATTATATAAATTTGGGAGAGATATAAATGAATAAATAAGATATACTATTTAAAAAATAAAGAGGGTGTGTTTAGTTATTGTATTGAAATAATGTTAGTGGAAAAAAGCCTTAACCATTGAAATTGATCCGGCTGTTTCTTTTTAATGAAAAAATAAGGAGTTCGAAAGCATGAAAAGAAAAAAGTTATTAGAGAATATCAATATACAAATAAAGAATGGAAATCGTATTATTGGTGTAGCAACAGGTACAGGAATGACGGCAAAATATGCTAAAAAGGGGGGAGCTGATTTTATTTTAGTGTTAAATTCGGGTAGATTTCGGCAAATGGGGAGAAGCTCATTGGCAGGTTATTTACCATTTTGTAATAGCAATGATATGGTAATGGACTTTGCTTCAAAAGAGATAATACCATTGGTAAAAGATATGCCTATTATATTTGGACTCAATGCAACGGACCCTCTAAAGAATATGGAAAGTTACATAGATAAAATAAAGGATATGGGCTTTTCAGGTATTAATAACTATCCTACAGTTGGACTTATAGACAGTCAGTTCGGTGAAGCTCTTGAAGAAGAAGGATGTGATTATTTAATTGAAGTAGAAGCAATAAGAATAGCTAATGAAAAAGACATGTTTACAGTTGCCTTTGTATTTAATGAATTACAGGCGGAGCAGATGATTATTGCAGGTGCTGACGTCATTTGCGTACATTTAGGTCTAACAGGAGGAGGATTGTTGGGAGCAAAAAAAGTCTTCTCACTGGAAGCTGCAAAGGTTAAAGCGGAACAGATATTTAATAGATGTAATGAGTTAAAGCCACAGGTAATTAAATTGATATATGGTGGACCTGTAAAAACACCAATTGATGTTCAGTACATGTATAGTAATATCGAAGACTTAATGGGATATATAGGTGGATCAACATTTGAAAGAATTCCATCGGAGAAGTTCATTACAAACATAACAAAGGCTTTTAAAGTTTCAACTCAGTTAGATGAAGATGATTTAATGATCAAAATGTTAGATGGGATTACAAAGCACTATAATTATGTTGAATTTGTAAAAGAGTACGTTGCTCAAAATTATATGAATGATATTTCATTTCTAGATTTAGCCAAAGTAGCTCATGTATCTAGAGGATACTTAAGCAGTTTGTTTAAAAAAGAAGTTGGTTGTAGTTTTCCAGAGTATCTAGTTAAATTTCGTGTAAATAAAGCAGCAGAAATTATAAATAAAGAGAATATCCAATTGTCAGACTTAGCATCATTAGTTGGTTATAAAGATTATGTGCAGTTTAGCAAAATGTTTAAAAAGTATAAGGGGTGTTCGCCAAAACAATATAAATTTAGAAATATGACATAAACACAAAAACATAGTACATAACAACTTTTACATAAAGGGACGAAAAAAGTATGATTAACTTATAAAGAATATAATTTCTATAAGAACGTTATCTTATTGATGTATCTAGCATTGTATAGACTAGGTAAAATCAAATTTATGTATGGAGGTTAAAGCAATGAAGACAATCGCTATTGCAGGAACATTTGACACTAAAGGCACTGAATACTTATACGTAAAAGAACTAATTGAAGGTTTGGGTTTATGTACTTTTACCATTCATACCGGTGTATTTGAGCCAGCTTTTGAACCAGATGTATCAAACAATGAAGTTGCAAAGGCAGCAGGCTCAGACATAGAAACTCTAGTTTCCAAAAAAGATAGGGCATTAGCAACAGAAGTATTATCAAAAGGTATGGAGAAGTTATTACCTGAATTATATAAACAGGGTAAGTTTGATGGTATTATATCCTTTGGTGGAACTGGAGGAACTTCATTAGTAACTCCAGCTATGAGGGCATTGCCTATAGGTGTTCCAAAGATTATGGTTTCAACGGTTGCTTCAGGCAATACTGAACCTTATGTAGGTACCAGCGATATTATTATGATGCCTTCTGTGGTGGATGTTGCAGGTCTTAACTCGATTTCAACAAGGATCTTTACAAATGCAGTATTTGCAATTGCAGGTATGGTTAAGTTTGAAAATACAAAAGTCGTAGAGGAAAGGCCATTAGTTGCTGCAACTATGTTCGGCGTAACAACTCCATGTATAACAGCTGCAAGGGAATACCTTGAAAAGAGAGGTTATGAAGTTCTTGTATTTCATGCAACAGGTGTAGGTGGACGTTCAATGGAAGCACTTATCAATGGAGGCTTTATTGAAGGCGTATTAGACCTTACTACCACAGAATGGGCAGATGAAGTTATCGGTGGTGTTTTAAATGCAGGACCTCATCGTTTAGAGGCAGCAGGCAAAAATCAAATACCACAGGTTGTATCAGTAGGTGCCATTGATATGTGTAATTTTGGACCATATGAAACAGTTCCAGAGAAGTTTATAACACGTAACTTATATAAACATAATCCTTCAGTAACGCTTATGAGAACAAACAAAGAGGAAAATGAAGCGATTGGTATGAGACTGGTTGAAAAATTAAATCTAGCTAAAGGAAAAACAGCTTTATTCATACCCCTAAAAGGAGTATCTGCTATTGATGTAGAAGGTCAGCCTTTTTATGGTCCAGAAGAGGATGAAGTATTATTTAATATATTAAAAAATGGTGTAAACAGAAATGTTGTAGAAGTAGTAGAAATGAATTGCGCCATTAATGAAGTAGAGTTTGCAGAAGCTGCAGCACAAAAATTAATAGATATGATGAAAAAATAGTAAATTAATAAATCTAAATAATAAAAGGAGGCTTTATTGATGAATACAATGACAAGAAACGAAATTATGACAAAGTTCAAGGAACAGGTTAAAAATGGGCAAACATTATTAGGTGTAGGAGCTGGTACAGGTATTACGGCAAAATTCAGTGAAGCTGGTGGAGCAGATATGCTTATAGTTTACAATTCAGGCAGATACAGAATGGCAGGAAGAGGTTCTCTTGCAGGATTATTATCCTATGGAGATGCTAATCAGATTGTAGTTGAAATGGGAGCAGAAGTACTTCCAGTTGTAAAAAGTACTCCAGTTCTTGCTGGTGTTTGTGGAACTGACCCATTCAGAGTAATGGATATTTTTCTTAAACAATTAAAAGCACAAGGTTTTGCAGGGGTTCAAAACTTCCCTACAGTAGGATTAATTGATGGTGTATTTAGACAGAACCTAGAAGAGACTGGAATGGGTTATGATTTAGAAGTTGAAATGATAAGAAAAGCACATGAACTGGATATGCTTACAACTCCTTATGTATTTGACCCTGACCAAGCAAGAGTAATGGCAGAAGCTGGTGCTGATATATTAGTTGCACACATGGGATTAACTACAAAAGGTACAATAGGAGCACAAACAGCACTTACACTTGATGACTGTGTAGAGAGAATTGAAGCTATTATTAAAGCAGGAAGAGAAGTTAACCCTGACATTATGGTAATCTGTCATGGCGGACCTATTGCGGAGCCAGAAGATGCTGCATATGTAATAGAAAAAACAGAAGGAATTGACGGTTTCTTTGGTGCTTCAAGCATTGAAAGGTTTGCAGCGGAAAAAGGAATAAAATCACAAACAGAAGCGTTTAAAGCAATAAGTAAATAACAAATACTTAATTATAATAATAGCCATCAGTTTATTAAACTGATGGCTATTATTATTAAGAAAATTATGGTGGTATTTTCTCTAACTATTAATGTGCTAAAATTAATGCTCTATCACACTTTTTTCAAAAGTTTGTTGCTGTTAAGGAATTATTTGATATAATAAGTAGAATAATAGATTAGGAGTGGTTTTATGCAAGTATATTTTGATAATAGTGCCACCACTGAGCCTTATGATGAGGTAATAGATGCTGTGGTACATACAATGAAAAATAATTTTGGAAATCCTTCATCCGCTCATGGTTTAGGCCTTAAGGCAGAAATAGCGCTTAATGAATCAAGAGATAAAATAGCTAAGACTATTAATTGTACCAAGGATGAAATAATATTTACTTCTGGTGGTAGTGAAAGCAATAATTTTTTAGTAAAAGGTTTTACTGGGTTAGGTGCGCACATAATAACTAGTGAAATTGAACATCCTAGCGTACTTAATACCTTTAGGGAATTAGAGGCAGCAGGGACTAAGGTTATTTATTTAAAGGTTGATAATAAGGGGCGTATATCTCTAGAAGAACTAAAAAATAGCATAAATAGTGACACTAGATTAGTAAGCATAATCCATGTTAATAATGAGCTGGGAGTTGTACAGGATATAGAAGCTATAGGAACTATAATAAAGGAAAAAAGTCCTAGAGTTAAGTTCCATGTAGATGCGGTCCAAAGCTATGGAAAGTTTAAAATAGATGTAAAAAAAGCTCAAATAGATTTGTTATCCGTTAGTGGTCATAAAATTCATGGTCCTAGGGGAGTTGGTTTTTCCTACATAAAAAAAGGATTTAATCCTAAGGCTTTAATAAGTGGTGGTGGACAGGAGAGAAACTTTAGATCAGGCACAGAAAATTTACCGGGTATTATAGGCTTTGTAAAGTCTTCAGATATTATATATAATAATGTTCAACTTAATTATTTAAAGGTAAGTGAGCTTAAAGAATACTTTATAGAAAGACTTAGAGATATAAAAGATATAGTGATAAACAGTCCTTGTGAGGATTACTTCAGTCCTTATATTTTAAGTGTTTCCTTTATAGGTGTAAGAGGAGAAGTGCTACTACATCTTTTAGAGGAAAAGGGAATATATGTTTCCACTGGTTCTGCCTGTTCCGCAAAGAAACAAGGAGATAGCCATGTGCTTAAAGCTATAGGCCTTAATACCCAGGAAACGAAGGGAACCATAAGGTTTAGCTTTAATGAGTTTAATACAAAAGAAGAAGTAGATTATACTATAGAAGTACTAGAAAAAAGTTTGAAATTTTTAAGGAGAAAATAATATGAGAAAACTATTACTTATTAAATACGCATCGGAAATTTTTTTAAAAGGATTAAATAGAAAAATCTTTGAAAAAAAGCTCATGAAAAATATAGATTCAGTACTTAAGGGATGTAGCTATGAATTTATAAACGATCAAGGAAGGTGGTTCCTCTATAGTGAAGATTTGGAGGAGGTAATGTCAAAAGTAAAAAGAGTTTTTGGCGTTTCTGAAGTTTGTTTAGTTACGGAAGTAGAACCTACCATGGAAGCTATCAGTGCCCAAGCGGTTGTGGAGGCTGAGGATTTTGGAGAAACTACCTTCAAAGTTGAAAGTAATCGAGCAAATAAAGCCTTTCCTTTAAATTCTATGGAGATGAGTCGTGAAATTGGTGCTGTAGTCTTAAACGCTGTAGAGGGATTAACGGTAGATGTTCATAAACCACAAAGAATAATAAATGTGGAAGTAAGAAAAAGGGCTTATGTATATTCTAAAAGGGTAAGAGCTGTAGGAGGAATGCCTTATGGCACCAATGGTAGTACTATGCTCATGCTTTCTGGCGGTATAGATTCTCCTGTTGCTGGATATATGATGGCAAGACGTGGGGTAGAATTGAATGCTATTTATTTCCACAGCCATCCTTACACTAGTGAAAGAGCTAAAGAGAAAGTAAAGGACTTGGCAAGACTACTAAGGGGCTACACTGGGAAAATCAATCTTTATGTGGCACCTTTCACTAATATTCAAATGGATATAATAGAAAAATGCCCTGAAGATGAGCTTACTATAATAATGAGAAAATTTATGATGAGAGTTGCCTGTGCTGTAGCGGGAAAATATAATATAAACTCTGTAACCACCGGGGAAAGCATAGGCCAGGTAGCAAGTCAAACTATGGAGGGACTCATGGTCAGCAATGACGTGGCAGATAGGCCAGTGTTTAGACCTCTTATAGCCATGGATAAAATAGATATCATGGATATAGCTAGAGATATTGGAACTTATGAAACATCTATACTTCCTTACGAAGACTGCTGTACAATATTTGTACCAAAGCATCCCAAAATAAAACCTAGAGTGGACTTAATAAGGAATTCTGAAAGTGCACTGGATATAGATAGACTTGTTCAAGAATGTATAGATAATATGGAGATATATAACGATCTTTAATAATTGAGGTTAAGACATCTTAAAAAATAAATAAGTAAAAGGATGCAGAAATTATAAACTGCATTCTTTTTTTAGACAAAAATTTGGATAATCATAGTAAAATGTCGTCTCTGGCTTAATAGTATAGTCATTTACTGTGAAACTAAATATGATATGTTTTTTAAACAGAGTCTTAATAAAAGGTTTTGATTACCTTATAAGTTAATTGTTGTGTAATAGCTTGTGTAAGAATGTTATAATATATTTAGTTAATATTTTTCATGGTGAAGGGCAGGGTGTCTATGGGAAATACAAAGGATTTTGATAAGGTTTATAAATATTATGATAAGTTTATGGCTATTTTTAACCTATATAAGCTTAAAGATATAGAAGATGCAGCCAGTATTGATGAAGATGAAGTGGTTGTAGATATAGGGGGAGGCACTGGCTTTTTGGCTAATCATATTTGTAATAGCTGTAACACTGTATATGTCCTTGATGAAAGTGAGAAGATGCTTTCAAGAGTAGAGGAAAGAGGTAATGTTAAAGTTATAAAAGGTAATGCTTTAAGTACGCCCTTTCACAGCGGTTCTATAGATACAGTTATAATCAGTGATGTTTTTCATCATATCAAAGAACAAGAGGAGCTCATTGCTGAAATAAGTAGGATACTAAAGGATAGTGGAAAAATAGTTATTATGGATTTTCACAAAAATCATATAAGAACCAGGCTGTTAAGAGTATTTGAATTTATTCTCTTCGGAAGATTGTTTTTTAGAACTAAAGATGAAATTAAGGTTTTACTTGAAGAACATTTTCATATAAGTAAGGTTTATGATAAGGGCTATTATTTTATATTTGTAGGTGAGAAAATATGATAAATAAAATGGTATTTTACTTAAAGGTTGGCTATAAACTCTTTAAAAAAGAAGTTGTAAGCAAAGAAGATTATAGAGCAGAGTACGATAAAGTTTCTGATACCTATAATCATTGGCTCAAAGAAATGGGAACACATTCTGATAATATTATTCATTCAAAGTATATAGACCCAAATAAGGAATTGAAAATACTAGATTTTGCTTGTGGAACAGGATATATAACTAAGGTCCTTTTAGATAAATCTGAAAAGTATAAAATCACAGCTGTAGACCAATCAAGTAAAATGCTTGAGAAGTTAAACGCTGTTAATAAGGAGAAGGTTACTATTATTAATAGTGATGGTATTGAATTTTTGAAAAAATCTAATGAAAAATTTGATGTGATATTTTTTGGTTGGGCACTTTCTTATTTCAATCATCATGAATTATTTAAGCTATTTAATAGTGCTTTAAAACCCCAGGGGATATTAGCTATAATTACAAATGTTCATGGAACTTTAGATAAGATAGAGGAAATATTTCTAGAAGTGATGAGAGAGAGGGAAAAGGAAGTAATTAAACCTATGGATATAAGATTAAATTTACCAAAGGGGAAGAAAGGTTTAGTTAAATGGTGCAGGCAGTACAATTTTAAGGTTTTAGAAATAGATGAAGGTGAAGTGTTTTTTAGATTTAAGAATCCAGAGGAACTTATGGAGTGGTTAAATATAACTGGTGCCTTGGCAGGTACTAAGAAGATCTTTAATAATTATAATGAAGTTGAACCTCTTATAGTGGAAAAAATAAGGAAAGAGAAATATAAAAATGAAGCTTATGAAATAAATCATAAATTTGCCTATGGAGTATTTAGAAAGGAATAGAAATGTATGAGCATAAATAATTTAAAAATCATGTCTCAAATGACTATTGATAAAAATGTTATAAGGAGTATATTTGACATTTACAATATTCTAAGGGAAGATAAGCAGTTTTATCTATTAAAATATATAAAAATGATGAGAAGTTTTATAAAGGGTGAAAAGCTAGTGAAGCATGAGGACAAGTATATACTGAGTACATTTTTACCACCCTTTCCATCTAAGTCCTTTATACAAAATGTACTAGCAGTTCATGAGCCTAAAAACATATTTACAAAGCAAATCTATGCAGAGAGAACTGCACCTATTTCTATGTATTTATGTATAACACATAAATGTCCTAATAATTGTGTTTATTGTAGTGCAAAAAGTAGACAATTAGGAGAAGAGTTATCAAAGGAACAATGGATTAAGGTTATACAGGAGCTTCAAGAAATGTGTACTCCTATTATTGGAATTACTGGAGGAGAGCCCATGGCACGTGAAGATATATTTGATATAGTAAGAAGTATAGATAATAGAAGTACATCTATTCTATTTACCAGTGGGTTTAATCTAAGCTATGAAAAAGCAAAAAAGTTAAAGGATAGTGGTCTATTTGGCATTGGAATAAGTTTAGATTCTCATGAAAAAGATGTACATAATAAAAATAGAAATAATGAGAATGCCTTTGATTATGCTATTGAAGCTCTTAGAAATGCAAATAAAGCAGGGTTATATGTAATGGCACAAACCGTTATATTGAAAGAAAATCTTGATGAGGAAGAGTTATTTAAGTTATTTAAATTTGCTAAGGATAATGGGGCTCATGAAGTTAAGATACTTGAACCTATCTTAAGTGGCAATCTTTTAACAGAAAAACAATTAAATAGTGTAATGTATAGTGAAAGTGATAGAGAAAAGCTTATAAAATTGCAACATAACGCAAATAAAAGGAGTGATTTACCTAAGATAAGTACCTTTGCTTATACAGAAAGTGAATTTAAATTTGGTTGTGGAGCAGGAAATCAACATTCCTATATAAGTGCTTCGGGAGAATTATATCCATGTGATTTTGTGCCTATGAACTTTGGAAATGTAAAAGAAGAATCTATAAAAAAACTATGGATTGAAATGAAAAATCATATAGGCAAGCCTAAAATTGGATGCTTTGCGCAAAAAGTGAATAGGGAAGTATTTAAGCAATCAGAAGGGATACTTCCACTTAGTAAGGAAAAGGCAATAGATATCTGTAATAAGAATAAAAGTGATAGATATCCTAAATATTATAGGGATTTGCAGTAAGGAAATTAAAGGGGCTTTTGAAAAGCTCCTTTAACATGTTTTATAAATATTTTGAAGGATTATCTAAAATATCTTGAATTACACTAAAATATTGTCCTACATGTAAGCCATCAACTAAGGCATGGTGTACCTGAACAGACAGTGGTAACTTAATTTTACCATTTTCTTTAAAGTATTTCCCCCAGGCTATTCTTGGAATACTGTCAACATGATTCATCTGAATTGGGTGGGTTACACCAGTAAATGAAACCCAAGGAATACTGGTCATATATAAGAGATCATCACAATTAGATTCATCTTCAATAATGATATTATTTTTTATTTTATCTATTTCTTCAGTTGCACTAATTTTAAAATCATTGAACTGATTTATGAATTTTGCTCTACAAAAACTAAATACTTCATCTTGTCCCATTGCAGTAAAAGCAGGGTTTATAGATTCATGCTCAACCACCTTATCTTCTCTTATCCTATATCTAAATTCTTTTATTTCATTTGCTGCTTTTGTAGCTACATAGATAAAGGATATAAAAAATGGGATTTTATTTTCTTTAATATAGCTATAAAATTTTGTAATATCTACATTACCGCAGATATTAAAATGTGGGTAATCAAAGCCCTTAAAAAAATTATAGTGGTCTTTTCTTTTCCAGCTTTCTATATCTATAAATTTCATTAATATATCACTCTCCATAAAAATAGTAAATTTCCACAATTCGAATAATACAAATGTAGAATTAATGGATACTTAAAAATCTCATAGTCAACTTTTAAACTAAATTACAATGCATAACATTACAATTATATCATTTATACCACTAAGTTTAAATTAAGAAGTTAGGCTAAAAAATAACTCATAAATAAAAAGATTCTATATTAAATATAGAATCTTTTTATGGTTGCGGGAGCAGGACTTGAACCTACGACCTTCGGGTTATGAGCCCGACGAGCTGCCAACTGCTCCATCCCGCGATATTAAGTTCTTAAGTGTTTCCTTAAGCTTCTTACTCAGTATAGTACTATTAGTGAGATAAGTCAATGGTATTAGCAAAAGAAATATTATATTTTTACGTGTATAATTTAATGAAGATATTTCATTAAGATTTATACATCTAAATAGTCATATTTAAAAGAGAGAAGAGTATGTTAAATTCATTAATAAAATTATCCCAGAAAAATCTAATTGAGCATATTTTTGAATAGAAAGCATTGCTATAATTATCATAGTAAAGTTTTTAAAAATTCTTTCATAAAATATGTGCATATATGAAGGAAGATAATTATCTAATGTCTTAGTTATTGATTTGTTGTTAATACTATTCATAGAACCAAACATATACTTTCAGATTATTTGTATTGCTATGATTAGTTTGTACAGGATTAAGTCGTTTGGTTCATTATATTTTTTGATAACTAAAATTTAATTATTTGTGAAGTGGTGTTAGTTAACATTAAATAAACATTTAATATGATAAAGTAAAATGATTGAAAAGTTTTAATAAGGAGGAAAGCAAATGAGAGTGTTAGTTATAGAAGATAATATAGAATTATCTACTTCTATGAAAAAATACTTAGAGAAGATGAATTTTAAAGTAGATATTTCAAATACAGGAGAAGATGGTGAAGAAAAAGCAAGTGTGAATGAATATGATGTTATTCTTTTAGACTTAAATCTTCCTGGTATGGATGGAATAGAAGTATTAAGGTGTTTACGCAAAGCTTCAATACACACTCCAGTAATTATCATAACAGCAAGAGACAAAGTAGCTGAATTGGCTTTAGGCTTAGATGCTGGAGCTGATGACTATATAACGAAACCCTTTCAATTATTAGAGATAAGAGCACGAATCCATGCTGTAATAAGGAGGTTTCATGGTCGTACAAATCCAATTATAAATGTAGGAAAATTACAACTTAATCCTATTACCCGCACTGTGAATATAGATAATAAAGAAGTAATATTGGCAGTTAAGGAATTTGATATCCTAGAATACATTTGTTACAAATATCCTGCAGTAGTATCTAGTGAGGAAATTGCAGAGCATATATATGATGAGAACTTTGATCCGTTTTCATCTGTATTACGAGTACATATTGCCAGGCTTAAGAAAAAATTAAGTAATGTGTATGGAGGAGATGTTTTAGTTAATATTAGAGGAAAGGGATATGTTTTATGCGTAGAGTAAATTTAAAAAGTGGGTTAGTTATAGTTATATATTCTTTAATTTTAACTTTAGTTTTGATTTTTGGAATTTACGGTGTCAGGAGTTCATTTAGTAATTTAGAAGAAAGCACATCTATGAAAGATATTAAATATTTTGCTGTAAGTTCTAATTTGGAGGAAAATAGAGCAATTCTTAATGATATAAACTATGGAGAAAATTCATTAGAAAATATATATGGCTATGTAGAAACTATTAATAGTATAATTTTAAGATCCAACAGATTAACTGATGCTAGCGAAATTGGAAGAGTATATTTAAGTATTGGATTTGAAAATATAGCAGTGACTATTTTAATGTTTTTTTCTATTTTTATAATAGCATCCATTTTGTTGTGGATAACCTTAAATAAGATTCATGATAAAGAGATTGAAAATATAGTTAATAAGCTTAATGATATAGACGATGACTTCGATCCAGCTTTGATAAGTAGATCTTTTGGCATTGCATATGAAAATATAAAGGATAAATTTAATCAAACTTTGGATGAATATAAGAGATTAAATTCCTATTTATCACATGAACAAAAAAATGCTATAGCAATTTTAAGGACTAACTTAGAAATAGATAATAATCAAGAATATCTTAAATTTATAGATAATATTTCAGACAGCATAGATGATGTTTTAACTTTAAGTGATGTAAAAATTGATAAAGGTTTGACCGAAGTAGATGTTTCATTAATTTGCGCTTCTATTTGTGATGGTTATAGGAAGACATACAGAAATATTGAGTTTGATTTTGATGATGAAAGTAATACTATAATTTTAGCCAAAGAAAGATGGATATATCGTGCTATAAGTAATCTAGTTGATAATGCAGTAAAATATGGAGAAGGTAAACCCATTAAAGTATCAGTTGAAAATAAAAAAAATACAGTTGTTATTACAGTTGAAGACCAGGGTATTGGTATGGATAAGAATTCTATTGGAAAAATATTCAATAATAAATATAGAATTAATGAATTAAATAAGGATGGTTATGGAATAGGATTAAGCTTAGTATCTCATGTATGTGATCTCTGTGATGGTTTTGTAATTGTAGATAGTGAAATAAATAAAGGATCTTGTTTTTATTTAGCCTTTTCTGAATATAAAATATAATTTTTATTAAATCCTTAGTGGTAGAGTTAACATTGAGTAAACAATCAATTTGTTATACTGTGGATACAATCAAAATTAGAAAAGGAGAGTTTAGGATGTATATATTAAAAAATGCATGTAAAAATTTAACAAGAAATAAAGGACGAAATATTTTACTTGGTGTTATAATGATTGCAATACTTTCATGTGCAGCTATATCAGTTATAATAAACACAGCTTCTAATGAGATAATAAATGGTTATAAAAACAAGTTTGGCTCAGAAGTATTTATTCAGCAAAATGAAAAGAAAATGCAAGAAAAAATGAAAAATGGTGATATGGGAAGCTTTAATGATAGTCCTTCTAATGAGCTTAAAGAAAAGCTTGCTGACTCTGAATATCTTAAAGAAACAATATTTAGTTCTAGTTTTATGGGCTATAGTGATAAGATTAAAGCGCTAGATCAGGATGAGGCTGAAAAAAGAAAAAAAGAATATGGTAATGCAGGTAGCATGATGGCAATAGGAGGAAATAAAAAATCAGAAAATGCTAAAGATGGTTATTTAAACATTTTAGGTGGTATTAATAAAGCAGGGATAGAAGAATTTAATAATGGTACAAGAAAAATCACAGATGGTAAAATGCCAGAAAAAGATGGCGAAGCTATGATAAGTGAAGATTTTGCAAAATTAAATAATTTAAAGATTGGAGATAGTTTTAAATCTCAAAATCCAGATGATCCAGACAATTTTGATCCATTACAATTAACAGTTTCAGGAATATATTATGATGGGTCAAAATCAGATAGTATGGGATTTAAACATCCTATAATCAATAGAAAAAATGAAATTATTACAACCTATGATACTTTAAAAAAATACAATGAAAAAGTGAAAAAAGATAAAGATTTAATTAACTTGGATGCACAATACTATTTGAAAAATCCAGATTTATTAGATGCCTTTAATGAGGAGGCACATAAAAAAGGATTAAGCGATACACTTGAAGTATCTACAGATGCTACATCTTATAATAATATAGTTAAACCTATAGAAGGATTAAAAAAAGTTTCTAATATATTTATGTTTTTAGTTTTAGGTTTTGGTGGTAGTATATTAATCTTAATTTCAATATTAGGTATTCGTGAGAGAAAATATGAAATTGGAGTTTTAAGAGCTATGGGTATGAAGAAAGGAAAAGTAGCTTTAGGTTTAATATTCGAAACATTATTTATGATAGGAATTTCTTTAGGTGTAGGTTTAGGCATAGGTAGTTTATCTGCTCAACCTATTTCTAATATACTTCTGCAAGGTCAGTTAGATGCTCAAAGAGAGGCTTCTACAGGAATGGTATCAATAGCTATGGGTGCAACAAGCTCAGCACCGCCAATAGAAAAATTAGATGTATTTTTAAGTGGCGAAGCTGTTTTAGGAATTACATTAATAGCTCTGTTACTAGGAGCGGTGTCTATAGGTATAGGAATTTTATATATAATGAGATTTGAACCAAGAAAAATATTATCAGAAAGGAATTAATAATATGAGTTTATTAAGTTTAAAAGATGTAAATTATAGATATGAAAATGGGAAAAAAGATGTTTTTAGTAATATAAATATTAACTTCGAAAAAGGAAAAGTTTATGGAATAGTAGGGAAATCAGGAGCAGGAAAAAGTACATTACTTTCTCTAATATCAGGTCTTGATACATGTACTAAGGGAGAAGTTTTATACAAAGACACAAACTTAAAATCAATAGATAAGGATCTATATAGAGCAAATGATATTGGAGTTATATTTCAAGGATATAATTTACTATTGAATGCCACAGCCAAAGAAAATATACTATTATCCATGAATATAAGTAGTGTAAAGGAGAAAAATAAAAATAGTTATGTATATAATTTATTAAAAGATGTTGGAATTGATTTAGATACAGCTAATAGAAAAATCTTAAATTTATCTGGCGGTGAACAACAACGTATAGGAATAGCTAGAGCTATTGCACATAACCCAGATATAATAATTGCAGATGAACCAACAGGTAATTTAGATAACGAGACAGAAGAAAAAATAATGGATATTTTATTATCATTAGCCCATAATCATAATAAATGTGTTATTATAGTCACTCATTCTAAAAAAGTATGCACATATCTTGATGAGATATGGGGATTGCAATCTGGAAAATTGCTATTTATTAAAAGTCAGACTAATAATAAATCTAAGAATCAGGGCTAAATTAAGTGATAAATTAAAATAAATTTAAATTTTAAATAAAAGGAGGTTAATATGATGGCATCAGAAGTTAAGAACACCCCGAAAGGTACGTTTATACTAAATATATGTTCAATAATTATGGGAGTGTTTGCAATATTTAATATCTATACATCATATAAGCATATATCAAATTTAATCTTACAAGGATTTGAGCCAAGCAAGCAATTACCAGAAGTGATTAATTATTATTTGATTTCAGTAACACCTTATGTATTTTACGGAATATGTTTATTTTTACTAGGGTTTATTATAAAACAAATTAGTTATATAGGTAATTGTAATGAAGTCTGTGGTAATGCTGAAAAATCTGTAGTTGAACAAGAAAATAACGATATAGTAGATGATATTTTAGCAGATATAAACTCAAAATATAATAATTAAATATATATTATTAAAAAAATTAAAATCTAGAATGTAGTGTTCAGATATTTGATATATAACTAAAAAGGAGATACCATCTTTAAGGGGTATCTCTTTTAAGTTTATCTAAAGTTACAATAGGGTTAGAGTTTTATCTTTTATAATCACGAACTTATTAATTTGGATTGTAATAGAAAACATAAACTGTAGGTTTATGTTAGTTATGTTTAACTATACTATGTAATATATATAAGTATAGGATTATTTATTACAATATTTAAAAGAGGAGATGTATAATATGAATATTCCTGTTTGGAAATATGTACTTTCTATGGTAACTTATTTTATCTTACTTTTATTCATGATTGAATATATGAGGAAACATCACAAATTTGCAGCTATCTTCTGGGTTGTATCTTTATTTACTTTTCCACTTTGGCTTATGGGAGGCATAAATGGTTGGTTTCGTTGGGCAAAAACATTCAGTGCTATATTGCCACTTATAATAGGTGGATTTTTTCGTGTAGCTGATCAAGAACAATATAAAGGAAAATTCTGGGATTTTATGAGAAAGGATTGGATCGTTTGGTTCATTTATGCGGTACTATTCTTAAATATTGCCGAAGCTACCATAAAAGATGTTACTTTAAAAAACTATGGTAATGCGCTTTGTGGATTATTATTATGTTTTACTATTCCATTCCCAAATGGACGAAAATTCTTTAAATTAAGTGATGAAGATAATAGTATGTTTATAGCTTATACAACTATAGCTTGGAATTTATTATATACAACTTGGAATTTATGCTTTGTATATGGTGAAACTGGTAAATACTTTGCTAGCTCTATATGCATATTATTGGCAGCAGAAATATATCCAATTATTAAAAGAAAACCTGAACTTTATATAGCAGCTCGTATATATACCTTATCTGCTCACGTACTAATTAGAGCTTGTTTACCTAACTTATTCCCGGCTGTAATGGATGCATCATCATGGTTTAATGCAGATATATTATATGGGTGGGGAATATTTAACGGTATAATAATAATTCCTTATGCTTTCTGGTATATATGGCAACTACATTCAGGTAAGGCTGAAGTAAGCTTCATTAGAAGTAATACTTCAGCAATGTAGATAGTAAATCTATATTTATTTTCAGATACCTTAAACCAAATGATCTAAGCCGTTAACTGCAGTTTGTTCATTCTCATTAATAGGAATAACTATGCATTTTTGGCCATCAATTATTTGAGATTTTATTTGAGGTATCTTTTCAGGTTTTACTTGAAGTATAACGTCATAGTCAGGAGCATCCTTATTATCTTCTGAATTTATATCCAAAGCTTTCTCTAAATTAGTTTCTAAAGTTTCTTCTAAAATCACATTATCATCATTAACTTCTGTAGACAGGAGCGTTTCACTATCTACAGAAGTTTCTTGTTTAACTTCCTCCAGTTTAGTTTGAAGTATTTCTACTTGTTTTTGAAGGTGTTCTTCCTTCTTTCTTTGGGCATTTACCTTAAGTGCCTTTGAATCAATTAAATTTTCTGCTAAAGGAAGATCATCACCAAAGTTTTCTACATAGGATTCTTCAATCTTAGAAGTGATTTCTTCTGGAACTCCACTTTCTATTAAAAGGTTTTGTATATCCTTCTTTGTTAAGCTTATAGGTTCACAATCTGCATCATCATATATAGCATTGTATTCCTCTACCATAGCACTTAGATTTTCTTGTACTTCCATAAAAATTTTATCAGCCTTCTTTTCTTCAGTACTAAAAGAATCTTTAATAATTGACTCAAATGTTTCTTTTTGCAAGGTAGCAGTTTGTTTTGAATAACAACCCAAGGCATTTTCCATTAATTCAGGATGGGTATCCTTTGCATTTTTGGTGTAATACATAATAGAGTTGACATCTGAACTACGCTCAATAAAAGCAGGAAACATAAAGCCATTAGTTGGAGCATCAACTACCCAATCTCTAATACGTGCTTTTATTTTATTTTCTTCTTCAAAGTATCTAAGACCAGGCTCAGAAAGTGAAACAGGGCATATTGCACATAACACATATTCATATACTTCTTCAGATTCATCTAACTTTGCATTATCAGTGGTTTTAGTAATAATATCATAAGCGTCATGAAAAATAAGTATTATAAAATTACCGGTAAAATCATAATTATCAATAATTAAATTATAAAAATTATCAAGGAGGTCATCATCTTTTAATTGGCTTTTTTTAAGCTGCATAAGAGAAATTTGTCTTTCATTCACATAGTCTTCATTAATTGGAAAGGTAAGTTCTAAAATATTATTTCCAATAGTTCCAGACAGTACTTTTTTAGCAATTTCTAAGTACTTAAAGTATTCATCCTCATCTAAATTTAGAAAAGATTCTCTAAACTTTAAAATGATATTTTTTTCTCCATTAACATAGCAACCACACAACTTAGTGAAGGTACAATGATCTTTTTTCAACCGTCTTTTTAACTCAAGTATATCTTTTTTTCTCATATATAAACTCCTCAATCTAGTATTTTTCTATTTGTAGGTATTATTAACTATACAGAAAGGCATCACTATATTCATTCCAATAAACAGAGTTCTTAGTATCAGTATTTTCGATACTTAGGACTCGTTGTCCTTTAGGATAAATAAGTCCATGTAAGTAAAACCAAAGATTTGAACACTCACTTAAGTATAATATTTTTTTCATCTTAATTAAAGGGTTTATTGGGTAAAGTAAATACAGATGATATGAAAATAATAAGCATACCTAGAATATATCTGGTATAATAAGGTTATGTTTCCATATAGAAGGTTGATAGAGAAACATTATTATTTACATTATCAGGAGTTATGGAGGTTCAAAATGGGGTTTAAAGATTTTATGAATAATCAGTGGCCAGATCAATGTATGGGATGTTCCATTGGAAAGAATGATATGGTGCCACCAGGTGGAATAATATATGATACAAAGAACTTTGTTCTTCATCAAGATCCAGATGTTCCACTTAGTGGATTTTTAATCGCAGCATCTAAAAAGCACGTAAGATCCATTGCGGAGCTAACCTTAGAGGAGTCTACAGAACTTTTTGAGTTAGCTTACAAAGCAAGAGTTGCAATGAAAAATATATGTGATATTAATGAGGTTACTATTATTCAAGAAGAACGATCAGGTCACTTACATTTATGGTTATTGCCAAGGTATCAATGGATGAATGATAAGTTTGGTAATTCTTTAAGTAATATAAGAGAAATAATAAGCTATATTAAAGAAAATCTTAAAACAGAAAATAATTTAGAAGAAGTTTTATTAGTAGCAGAAAAACTAAAACAGGATTTTACTAAATAAGTTATATATTAAGAATAGGATATTTAGAGGAAATATTTTAGTATTGAATAATAAGAATGGAGTGGTTATATGTCTAGAGCAAATGACAGAGATATAGTTAGAGTACAGTATAATTCAGATAAGAATTTAAATACTAGACAAGCTTTACATGATGATTTTAGTACAAATAAGTATGGATGGTTTAATTGGGTATTTGATCAATATAAGTTTAAGCCTAATGATAGAGTTATTGAATTTGGATGTGGGAATGGAAGCACATGGGCTAATAATAGAAATAGGATACCAAAGGATATCCAGGTAATTCTTACAGATTTGTCTGAAGGTATGTTGAGATCAGCAAAAGATAACCTTTTAGGAATTGATGAAGTATTTGATTATTCTGTTAGTGATATACAAAATATTGAATATGAAGATAGATCATTTGATTGTGCCATTGCTAATCATATGCTTTACCATGTTCAAAATAGAGATTTAGCAATCAGTGAAATTGCACGTATACTTAAAGCAGATGGAACCTTTTATGCTACTACCAATAGTCTTTATAATATGAAGGGACTAAAAGATTTAGTGAAAGGTTTTGATTCTCAACTTGATTATTCATCCTTTTCAGTTGCAAAGGAATTTGGTATAGAAAATGGAGCAGAGCAGTTATCAAAGCATTTTGATTCTGTTGAAACTTTAGTGTATGAAGATTCCCTTCATATAACAGAGGCAAAGCCTTTAGCGGATTATGTTCTATCCTTAGAGGGACATGTAAACATACAGGATATAATGACGGAGAGCAAAATACAGGATTTTTACAGGTATCTGGAAGATATAATTTTAAGAGAAGGAAGTATTGATATATCTAAATCTAGCGGAATGTTTATAGCTAAGAACCCTAAGAAAGTGTTATAAAAGGAATAACTACTATATTTATACATCAACGCATGTGAATCGAGTTACATTTAGGTGATGCCCCAAATTTTATATTTGGATAGCAGAACTTACTCAGTGAATACGTGTAAGGCGAGTTGTAATTAAAACAAATAGAGTGTGTAATAAATTATGTTGAATTTCATAACTTATCACACACCTTATTTTTTTATTCTTTTAATACATTGATAATTTTTCTAGATAATTTATAAGATTCACCTGCTCCAAAAACTATAATTATGTCTCCACTTTTAGCTTCATTAAGGAGCTTACTACATATTTTATCAGAGTTTTTTATATACTCAGCTTTATTTATATCTATTTCATTACATAGCATATCTAAATTAACTGGCTCTATGTTTTTATTTGCTTCTCGTCCTAAGAAGGGTTCGGTAATAATAACTCTATCTGCCTTCTTTAATGCTGTAGCAAACTCATTAAAAAACAGCTTTGTTCTTGAAAGTTGATGTGGTTCAAAGACAGCGAAAACCTTTTTTCCTGGATAACTAAGTTTAATTGAATCTAAGGTAGTTGCTATTGCTGTAGGATGATGAGCAAAGTCATCAAAAATTTTAATATCATCAATATCTGCTACTAATTCTAGTCTTCTTCCTATTCCATTAAAATTTTTAAGGGAATTCTTTATTGCATCTATATCAACACCTAACTCTAAGGCAGTAATTAACACACCTAAAGAGTTTTTAACGTTATGCTTACCGATAAGTCCAAGGTTAAAATTATATTTTTTATCTCCATTTACTACTTTAAAGGAGGAATATTCAGGGGTGTTTGAAGTCAATTCTGCTTTATACTCCATGTAAAAAGGGAATTCAAGCTTATTATCTATATAATATCCAATAACTTTTACTCCTTCTTCATTTAGCCAATGTCTTAACTCACATAATATTTCTCTAATAGCTGTACTATCTTCATTAACAACTAAAATTTTTGAATCTTTAAGCCTTTTTATAAAGTTTTTAAAAGAATCCTTAACATGATTTATATCCTTGAAAAACTCTGGATGATCCATTTCCACATTGTTTATTACAGCTATTGAAGGACTATAATTTAAAAAATTATTATTGAATTCATCAGCTTCACATACAAAGTAATCTGACTTTCCTAACCTGTATCCACCACCCCAATTCTTAAAAGTTGTTCCGGCTTCAACGATTGGATCTAGACCACCATTTTCCAAAACAAGTCCCATTAAAATTGTAGTTGTAGATTTACCATGGGTACCTGCAATGGAAACAACAAACTTTTCATTTTGCACATATTTAGCTGAAAACTCCTGCCATGTCATTAAAATTCCTCTTCTTTTAGCTTCAAGTATTTCTGGATGATCCGGTGAAATATCTAAAATGGCAGGTGATATAGCTAAGATATCAATATCCTGTATATGGCTTGAATCATGACCTTTTAAAATATCTATATTATTTTGTAAAAGAGTATCTTTATAATATCCTGATATATTCAAGTCACATCCTGAAACATCAAACCCCATGTTCTTTGCAATAATTGCTATAGGTGCAGCACCACTTCCGCATATACCCATGAAATGCACTTTTATTTTATTTTCCAATATAATTCACTCCTATCATAATGTAATTTAGATTAAGAATATGTTTTAGAAAAGCCTTTGTTCTGCTATTTATTCAAAATAAAGTTGATTCATATTAAATTACAATTTCAAATTAATTATAACATGAGTTTACTATTGTTTTCCAATGGGTGAAAAAAAACTGATTATAGACTTGCCACATGAAACTCAAGAAACCATTCAATTCAATTTTAAAGTAATGTATAATAAGAATTAAGTAAAAATTTGATAATATGTGAAAAATTAAGTTGTATTTAAAATATAAATAAGAAGTTAAATTTAATGATTTTTTTATCTTTGGCAAAGAACTAACAGAATATAGGGTAATTAGTAAATTAATATAATCAAATTAGTATGGACAAAACAAAGCACAGTAAGACGGGAATAAAATCCTTTGTTACTATATACTTTAATGGAGGTTAGAATTTTGGAAATAATTAAGGATATTAATAATGCAATTGAATATATTGAAGATAATTTAGGTTCGAATATAAGTATTGATGAAATAGCGAAGGTTGCATTTACATCACGTTACCATTTTCAAAGAATGTTTCATGCATTAACTGGGGTTACTTTAACAGAATATATTAGAAATCGTAGGCTAACACTTGCTGGTGAAGAGTTATCTTCTAAAGATGTAAAGATTATTGATGTAGCTGCTAAATATGGTTATGAAAGTCCAGATGCGTTTACTAAAGCTTTTCAAAGACTTCATGGTTCAACACCCTCTACGATAAAAAAGGGCAATTCAAGACTTAAATCATTTCCAAAACTCTCATTTCAAATATCAATTAAAGGGGAATGCGAAATTAATTATAGAATAGTTAAACAAGATGAATTTAAATTTTTTGGAGTGGATTTTTTAACCACATTAATAGATAATGCATTGTATAAAGAAATACCAGAATTTTGTGATAAAATTTGGGAGGATGGAACCCATCTTAAGATTAATGAATTTTTAGGATATTCTAAAATGAATATGCTTTATGGAATTCATTATGATTTTAAAGAAGATGGAAGTAGAAGATATATGATGGGGTGGAAAGTTCCGGATAAAGATATACCTAATGAATATAAAATAGTAAACATACCTTCATGTACATGGGCTGTTTTTGATGGTAGGGGGGATAACTTGAATACCCTTGCCATAGCAGACTTATGGAGGCTAATATATTCAGAATGGTTTCCATCATCAGGATTTGAACAAATAGAAGGACCATGTATAGAAAAGTATTTTTGGGATGATAATCAATATATTAATTATAGTTGTGAGTTATGGATTCCAGTAAAAAGAAAATAAAATGGGGGATAAAATGAGTATTGAAATAAAAAATCCAAAGGAAGATCAGTATGGTAATAGTAAAGAAAATATTTTTTTAGCCTTTAGTGATGATGGAAGCTATTTGGGAAGTGCTTATACATATCCTAATATAAATTATCACCAAGTCAATGAAACACCATACCTTATCTTTATAGATATTGATATAGAATCTAATATGGACAAGCTTTTAAAAGATGAAGTTAAACAAAAATTATTTGATAAGGTATTCCTAAGGGCTAAAGAGCTTCATAAGGAAAGACCAGACTTAAAAGCAAGAATATATTCTGGATTTGAATATAACAATGAGAAGCTTGATTTTTATATTAAAAATGGTTTTGATGAAAACTACAGTATCATTATGGAAGCAGATATTGAAGAGAATCCTAAATATACATTCACTAAAGTGGAAGTAACTGAGATAAATTTAAGTTCTCAGAAGGAGCTTATGGAGTATAGTGCAATATATAATGAAATCTTTATATCACCCTTAGATGTAGATGCACTTTTAGAACAAAGTAAGGCAAAGCATTTTAAAAATCTATATTTTTTAGTTGATGGAATTATACAAGGTGGTTGTACAATCTTTGAAAAGGATGGTTACGGCTATATTGAAACTTTATATGTTTTATCAGAAGCACGTGGCAAAGGAATATCAAAAATTATAGTTAAGTATATATTTAATTATTTCTTATCAAAAAATTTAAATAAAACAAAGCTAGAAGTATGGGAACTTAATAAACGTGCTATAAATTTATATAAATCCTTTGGGTATAATGAGGTTGAAAAGAACTTCATGTTTCCAGGTATAACTCTTTAAATACCATATTTTAAGCAAGGATTAATTACAAAATATGTTATAATAGAAGTGTAAAATAACTATAACCTATTAGATAAATAGGAATTTAAGGGTAGTAGTTTTTCATAAACATATAGTAGAGAAAATACAAATTGAATTAATTAAATATTTTATGGGAGATGAGTATTATGGCTGGAGATAATTTTAATGTTAATTTAAGCTTAAGTGAAGTAGCTGAATTATTAGATAAAGGAATAGTAAATGGAAGTATTACAGGTGAAAGGATAGATTATCATGTTGTAAATATTGATGATATTCATGCTATGATTGTAATAGTCTATGAAAAACATTTCTATAGAGCAGGGAACAGGCTTACATTAACAGTATGCATAAATAATGTTCATGATGTTACACATGTTCACTGCATAGGTGCCGGTGGTGGTGAAGGACTATTTAGATTTGACTGGGGAGCAAGTGATAAATTTACTAATTCTCCAAGAGAAATATTAAAAAATTATATAATATAAACAGTAATTGGGAGGTGTATTTGTGTCTAATTACTATGAACAAAGTTTAAATTCTACAAAATTGTTTAAGGTTTATGATTCAAAATATCCAAGAATTAAGCGTTATTTAGGTGAAGAAATCAAATTTGTGCGTGAAAACTTACAGGGCAATGAGAAGGTTTTAGAGGTTGGAACAGGCTATGGACGTATAATTAAGGAACTGGCACCTTTTGCATCAAAGCTTGTAGGTATTGATATTTCAAAGGACTCTGTAGAACTTGGTAGGAATTATATAAAAGAAAGCCCTAAATGTAGTATTGAAGTTATGGATGCCCATAACCTTAAATTTGGTGAAGAATTTGATGTGGTATTATGTTTGCAAAATGGTTTATCAGCTATGAAAGGATACCCTATGGATTTAATTAGACAATGTATGAAAGTGCTTATTCCTGGAGGAAAGGCTTATTTTAGCACATACAGCCCTAAATTTTGGAATCATCGTATAGCTTGGTTCTATGAACAGGCGAAGAAGGGGCTACTTGGAGAAATTGATTTGGAAAAAACTCTTGATGGTATGATTGTGTGTAAGGATGGATTTGTTGCTAATACATTTTCTGAAGATGAACTTAAAAAGTTTGGTGAAGAATTTGGTAGTGATTATAGCATTGAAGAAGTAGATGAGTCGAGTCTATTTCTTATTATTAAAAAGTCAATAGGTTAGTTTTAGTCTATCCTTAATTTTTATAAAAAAATATCATAGCGGGATTGAGGTAGGGAGCATTTTACATTTATCCATGAAACCCTCCATAATACATTTCTGTGTTATGAAAGGTTATTTTAGTGCGCCCAGCATGGGCGTAATCTAATGGGTGAAAGTCCCTAGCACGGGTTAATAGTGCCAAGTGCATAGCTTAAGACAAGGGTGTCCATGGTGACGTGGAATCTGAAGGAAGTCGGCGGCAAAACTCTGGTCTGACGAACAGAAACTACATATAAGGCATATGTCTGTGGGTAAGTTTGCTTAACAAAATGAAACCCAAAACTATTCGAATTGAACCGCCGTGTACCGAACGGTACGCACGGTGGTGTGAGAGGTCGCTGGATAAAATAATTATTCAGCTCCTACTCGATTCTACTTTCCCTCTACAAACCATTTGTAATTTGATTCGTAAAATACGTACTTTTCACGGCCTTGAATTTTGCAAGTGTATCTAATTCCGGCTCCTCCAGCCTTTAAGCTAGCGGCTGGTCTGGTGTCTATTATTTTTTCTACTTCATAGTGGCGGCCATCTTCCCAGATTATTTCTCTGGGTTTTAATACACCTTCCTTTGTAAACTCTGCTAAAACATCCACATAAATCTTTGACATAATTACCTCCTAAAAATAACCATGAGGATGTACTGTATGATCCTCACAAGGATTAATTCTTGATAAATTTCTATCTGTATACATAATAGCTCTCTGAATACTCTTATATCCAAAACGTCTTCTAATTTGGTCTAAAGCCTCATCTATTTTTTCCAGTTTAAGTCTTTTTTCATTGTCCATAAATAAATCTGTCTGCACTGGCATTGTATCAATTAAAAGGTCAGCACCTCTTACACCAATACTTCTTACGGGATTTTTAAAGCTATAACTTTCTTTAAATAGCTTAAAGGCTGCCTGGGCAACTTCCTTGGTTATATTGGTAGGAGTTAGAAGCTTTCTTTGCCTTGAAAAACTGCAAAGCTTGGTATCTCTAACTGATATTTCAACTACGGTACATTTAAATCCATTTTCTCTAAGTCGTTTTGTCACACTTTCAGCTAAAACTATTATAATAAGCCATACATCTTCATCACAAACTAAATCCCTAGGCGTAGTAGTGCTATTACCTATAGACTTTATGGGAGCACTATAATTTTCAACTAGTACTTCTGAAGTGTCATAACCATTGGCGAAAGAATGTAGAATAAGTCCCATTTTCCCTAGATGCCTTTTAAGAAAATCAGGATGGGTTTTGGCTATATCTCCAATAGTATTTATATTTATGCTTTTAAGTTTTGCATTGGTGCTTCTACCAACATATAAAAGGTCTGAAGCCGGTAAAGACCAAGCTATGTTCTTATAATTTTCCTTTGAAATTACAGTTATAGCATCAGGCTTTTTATAATCGGAGCCAAGCTTTGCAAATATCTTATTCCATGAAACTCCTATACTAACTGTAATACCTAATTCTTCCTTCATTCTATTGCTAATTTGCTTTGCTATTTCAAAGCCATTGCCAAAAAGCCCACAGCTCCCTGTTACATCTAGCCAGCTTTCGTCTATTCCAAAAGCCTGCTGCATATCTGTGTACTGCCCATATATTTCATGGGCCATTCTAGAAAATCTTAGATAAAGATCCATCCTTGGTGGCAAAAATATGATTCCAGGACATAGCTGTTTTGCCTGCCACAAAGGCATTCCTGTTTTCACTCCAAATTTTTTAGCTATTTCATCCTTAGCAAGGACAATTCCATGACGAGCTTCAGGATCTCCACCAACTGCCACTGGTTTTCCTTTTAGCTCGGGATGATGCAAAAGTTCAATACTTGCATAACAAGAATTAATATCTGAATGTAAAATTACTCGTTCCAAATAAAACCATCTCCATATATGATATATTAACATTATATATATCATTATATGATAAGTAAATGGTTTTATGTATCATATAATGATATTTTTCTATTGTAATTATCATTCCACTAATATACAATTAACATAAGGAGGTATAGCAACAGTCAATAAAACATTGTAGAAGTTTATATAATATTTTTGATTCTATATAATGTTTATGTTGTAATAAATTCAAGGTGATTATATGAAATACTATTCTATCGGGAAGTTTTCAAAACTAATAGGTAAAAACTCTCAAATATTAAGGGAGTGGGATAAAAAAGACATATTAAAACCACATCATGTTGCTCCAATAGGGTATAGATACTATTCACAAGAGCAACTTAATCAGTTTTTAGTTGTAGACTTCAAGGTAAGAGAGCCAATAAAGCTAAAAAAATGATTAAGGAGTTGTTAGAGAGTGATACTGGGGAAGAAAGTTAGATTGTATCCAACTAAAGAGCATGAACAGAAATTATGGCAATCAGTTGGTACTGCAAGATTTATTTATAATTGGACTTTAGCAAGACAAGAAGAAAACTATACCCTAAAGGGCACGAGTAAAAATGGTGGTAAATTCATATCTGATAATGATTTAAGAAAAGAATTGACTATCTTAAAGAAAACAGAACTTAATTGGCTTAATGAAGTATCTAACAATGTGGCTAAACAAGCTGTTAAAGATGGTTGTGAAGCTTATAAAAAGTTTTTCAAAGGGTTAGCTGATAAACCACGATTCAAGAGTCGAAGAAAGTCTAAACCATCTTTCTATAACGATACATCAAAGCTCAAAGTTAAAGAAAGTTAAGTATTAATTGAAAAAGTAGGTTGGGTTACTATAAAGAAAAACTCAATACCTATAAATTGTAAATATACTAATCCAAGAATAAGTTTTGACGGAAAGTATTGCTTTATAGCAGTTGGTATAGAAAAAGAAAACCCAATAGTAGTATTAACTACTGAAAGCATAGGAATTGATCTGGGCATAAAAGATTTAGCTATATGCTCCAATGGAATGACTTTTAAAAATATTAATAAAACAAGAGTTGTAAAGCAACTTGAAAAAAGGCTACGTAGATTACAACGTAGGGTATCTCGCAAATACCTAAAAAATAAAGAAGGGAGTAAGTTTGTTAAAACAAGTAATATTATAAAAATCGAAAAGCAGATTAAATTACTTTATAGAAAATTAGCAAATATAAGAAGTAATTATAATCACCAAGTAACGAATAAGATAGTGAAAACCAAGCCATCAAGAGTTGTTATGGAAATACTTAATATTAAAGGCATGATGAAGAATAAGCATTTATCAAAAGCAATCTCAAAACAATGTTTATATGAGTTTAAAAAGCAAATGCAATACAAATGTGAGTTCAATGGAATTGAGTTTATTGAAGCTTATAAATGGTATCCATCATCAAAGACTTGTAGTAAGTGTGGTCATGTAAAACCAAAGCTTTCATTATCTGAAAGGACATATATCTGTGAAGAATGGGGCTTAGTTATAGATAGGGATTATAACGCAAGTATCAATCTATCAAGATATGAATTAGTAGGCTAATCACTTAAAAGATACTACTAATATGTACCATGCGTTGTATGGGAATTTAAGCCCTCGGAGTGTTATAGCAAACGAAAGTAGCTTTATAGCAAAATCGGACACATTGAACAGGGAATTAAACAAGCTTTATAGATTTCTATAATGTTTTGGCAACAGTGTCTACTATGAAAAAGACCCTAGGAGAAAAAATAACAGCTGCAAGGGAAGCTATAGGTATATCCCAATATGAAGTAGCTGAGTTTATAAAAAACAAAGGTATAGATGTGACGAATCAAAAGGTTAGTAAGTGGGAAACTAATTATACTACTCCCAATGCTTATCAGTTTTTAGCTCTTTGTGAAGCACTAAAGGTTAGTGACGTGCTAGGAACCTTTGGGGATTGCAGTGTAGACTCACCTTTATCTAATCTAAATCAAGAGGGTAAAAATAAGGTAGAAGAATACATAACTCTCCTTATTGCCAGCGGTATGTATAGTAATGAGGTTAAAGAAGAAAAAGTAATATATATGAGAAAGCTTCCTCTTTATGATTTACCGGTATCTGCAGGAACTGGTAAATATCTAGATGACAACTCCTGTGAAATCATTGAAGTAGGTAGTGATGTTCCTATGGAAGCAGACTTTGGAGTTAGAATCTCAGGAGATAGTATGGAGCCTCGTTTTGTAGATGGCCAAATAGTTTGGATTCATAAACAGGACATTTTGGAGGATGGAGAAATTGGAGTATTTGCCTTTGAAAATAACTCCTACTGTAAAAAGATTTCTATTTGTGGAGATGGAATTAAGCTTATTTCCCTTAATGAAAAATATGCGCCTATAACTGTTCCAAGAGGTGTAGAGTTTCATTGCTTTGGGAAGATTGTAGAATAAGGAACAATTATGTATTCTGGTGTACATGGAAAGTTCTGTGAAGCTACTGTATTTGAGAATTTGAAAGCTGATGAAGTTGAAGAATTTGATAAGAGCTTTTTAAATATGGAGAAACTACCTCTATCAGGTTAGTGGGGATAAACAGAAGACAAAATATAAATACTTGTAATTTTTCAACTATATGGTATACAATTAAATAAATTGACAATTAAAAGAAGTGGCTAAGTAGGGAGCAATTCAATTAATTTATATGGGGGGAAGCAAATGAATATTAAAATCGAAAAATGTATTAAAAATTCTTTTTCAGTAATAGGGAAAGAAGGTTCAACGAAAGAGGGAAGCGGTTTTGTAAGTAAGCTATGGAAAGATGCCAATAACCACTTTGATGAAGTTGATTTTCTAGCAAAGAAAGATGAAAAAGGAAATGTTTTAGGCGTTTGGGGATTGATGAGTGATTTTTCAAGAAACTTTCACCCTTGGGAAGAGAATTTTACAAAAGGATTATATTTAGCAGGGATAGAAGTTATGGATGATGCTGAAGCACCTGATACTTGGATAAAGTGGACAGTTCCTACATTTGAATACCTTTATATAAAAGTTGATAATGAATACGAAGCAGCCTTTTCTTATGTTTTAAATTATATGGACAATAATAATATTAAGTTAGTAGGTGCTGTATTTGAATACAATTGCCCAGAAGAAAATGGACAATTATATTTATTTTTCCCAATCAGAAGATTATAAATTTGTTAAAGTTTTAATTAAGGGAATTCTTTTTAAGGGTTCCCTTAAAAAATTTATGTAGGGAACTTTTAAAATATAAAAATATGAACTTATTTAAATATGAACTTATTTAAATATATAAATATATAACTATTAAAATAGTTGTTGTGGTCATGCGGGTTTCAGGGATTTTCCAATTTTGAAGTTAGGTTTAAGCATATAAAAACATGAAAAATAAATAGCAATAGATTTATACTAAACTTTAATATTTGTTTTGTAAATGGAGAAGAATGAGTTTGAAAAAAATATAAGTTAACGCATCATGCCTATTTTTTAGTGATTTTCTTTGTTGCTTTCCATTGCAACCATCTGGTATCTAAAACAGTTGCCTTATCTCTTCTCATTATTTCATTGCATGGAAATTTATCGCAAGTTCCACAAAATTCTATTTTATGTATATTCACACAATCAAAAGTATAGCAATCTCCTTTTTTATGTGCTGTACGGCAACCAGTACAATTGCCTTGAATATAATCTGGACAACTACTACAATAAAAGCCACATTTCCCTATCAGACTCATAACCTGTTTATTATCCATCGAAACTCATCCCCCTGTATGTTTTATATACAATAGTATTTAACTATAATCTAATAAATTATAGACTATTTACATACAAATTATAGCATTAATTATAAAAAATTAATATAATTTCATAATTACGCTGATTTTTTATGTAGCCATAGGTTAAATAAGGAAAAATTTATTTAATATGATATGAATTACTGAGGTAGTTAATAGATGTGGTATAATATGGGAATGAGACGGTTGTTTATAGCGGGGATTAATAATGAAAAATATATATTATAATTAACAACAGTATTATAAAGCGTCACAACAATTATATTTATAGGTTTAAGATATTAGAGAAAGATTATAATAAAATTAAGTATACATTATCTCTTTGTAAGTATTGACATAAATGTAACTGGTTACGTATAATTATACATGTAACCAGTTACCTTTAAGTTACAATAAATATTGGTGAATATAATTTTTATGGGGTGTGATGAATAGTGGATAAAAAAGAGGAAAAGAAAATGGAAGCTTATATATATGGAGGTATATTTGCTTTATCTAATAAATTACAACTACTAGGAGATAAATTCGATTCTAATATATCTACAAAGCAATGGTTTTTAATTGCTATTATAGCTAGCTTTAAATATGAAGCTCCAACAATTTCAATGACTGCGGAAAGAATGGGGACTTCAAGACAGAATGTTAAAAAGATGGCTAGTATATTAGAAAGAAGAGGCTTCTTAGTAATAGTTAAGGATAAAGAGGATGGTAGAATACAAAGATTAGAATTAACAAAGTACTGTACAGACTATTTTGAACAAAGAATGGAAAGCGAAGAAAAGTATATTGAAAATTTGTTTGCAGATTTTGATGAAGAAATGTTATTAGGTGTATTTAAAGGAATAAAGCAATTAGAGAAAAATATTATGATATTGGAGAAACAAAATGAAGAGGAGAGTTAAGAGAAAAATGGGGTTAATTTTAGGCGTAATTTTATTATTAGTATCTATATTAGTTATTGATTTCAATGTACCTTATTCAAGATTAAAAACAAACTTTAAGGATTATTTAGTTGAAAGTGAAGAAAATATTAGTGAAAACAAAAAATCTACTAAATATACATTGGAGGATTTACCACAATCCATGCAGAATTTTTATAGCTATACTAAGCTAGTTAATAAAGTTAGTAGTAACCATGTGAGTTTTAATTTTAAGGATGCCGATTTTGTAAATATAGAGATGAATAAAACATTGAAAATAGATTATTCAGAGCATATTTTTGGAGATGTTCCAGCTAGATTTGCTTTTATTGATTCATCACTTTATGGCATACCATTTCAAGGCTTGGACTCATTCATTAATGGTGAAGGTGGGATGAAGGGAGTAGTAGCAAAAAATATTACTCTATTCAATCAACGTGGGAAAGAAATGAATAAAGCAGCCTTAGTGACCTGGCTTTCCGAAATTATATTTATGCCGTCACAGTTATTAAGTGGAGATGTAGACATAAAAGAAATAGATAAAAATACAGTGGGTGTATCAATAGCATATGATAACATAAAGGCAAGTGGAAATTATAAATTCTTAGACAGTGGAGAGCTTATTGAATTTACAACTGATGATAGAGCTCTTATCTATAATCATGGAAGATTAGAACATAGAAAATGGTCTGCGCTATATGAAGATTATAAGAATAATGGTGATTTATTATTACCTAATAGATTAAAATCTAAGTGGCATTTTGATAATGAAGATATAATATATTTTGATGGTACTGATATAGAATATACATTCTATTAGTAGATTGGTAGTTACAGTAGATATGGTTTGAATTTATAGGTGGAAACTCTTTTCCTAAAAATATTATATGAAAATATAATATTATAAGTTTTACATTAGAGGTTCAAATATAGGGGAGAGTAGACAGACTTGTGAAATACAAAACTGTACATGCTTATTTTTTATAAAAATTTGATATAATATAAAGTAAAAAAACTCCCATGTATAATGTGATTACATAGGAGTTTTAAGTTTTAAAGAGAATTCCATGAAGAAGAAACATTAATTATATTATTCACAACTGCCATCTAAATCGGGGTAATATTTAATAGACCAAGCTTCAAATTCTTTAATGATCTTAGTAATTTCTTTCCCTTTATCAGTTAGATGATACTCAACCTTAGGTGGAATTTCAGCATATATTACCTTACCTATTAATCCATCACTTTCTAATTCTTTTAAGTTTTCACTTAAAATTTTTTGGCTTATGCCTTTAACAATTCTTTGAAGCTCTAAAAATCTTTTTGGTTCATTATATAAACTACATAATAAAAGAGCCTTCCATTTACCACGTATAAAATCCATTGCAAAATCTAATAAACAAACATAAGTTTTGTTGTTGAAAGAAATCATTAAATTACCTACTTTCAAATGTTTTTACATAAGATATTATACTAGAATTTTTAATGTAAATAAAGAATGTTAAATATTAATATTTAATATCTTATTTTCCTATATAAATAAGGTATCTTAATAAATCCTACCTTTAGGTAAGTCATCTAACGTAAAAGTGCGTACTTGTTAAGTATTATAGGCATTTATATAATGAGAACATAAGTAGTGAACAAATACAAAATAAATTAAGACGAGGAGATGTAACATGAAGGTAGTTGCTTTTAATGGAAGTCCTAAAAAGGATGGCAATACATATAAATCAATAGAGATTGTAGCAAAAGAATTAGAGAAAGAAAATATTGAGGTAGAGATTATTCACGTTGGAAATAAGATAATACGTGGATGCTTAGCCTGTGGTGGATGTAGTAGAAATAAGAATGAAAAGTGTGTCATTAATAACGATGAGGTTAATGAATGGATTGAAAAGATGAAAGAGGCTGATGGGATTATATTAGGATCTCCAGTTCATTATTCTGCTATTGCAGGAACCATGAAATCATTCTTAGACCGTGCTTTTCTTGTAACATCAGTAAATGACGGTATGCTTAGACATAAAGTTGGAGCAAGTGTTGTTGCAGTTAGAAGATCAGGAGGAGTTCCGGTGTTTGATCAATTGAATAATTATATTAATTATTCAGAAATGTTAATGCCTACATCAAATTATTGGAATGTAGCTTATGGTAGAACAGAAAATGAGGTTCTTCAAGATAGCGAGGGAATGCAAATAATGAGAGTATTAGGTAAGAATATGGCCTGGCTAATGAAACTTGTTGAATTTGGGAAAGAGAATATTGAAGCACCAAAAAGAGAAGAAAAGAATTTTATGAATTTCATAAGATAAATATATTAATAAAAATAATTAAAGGGTTAGAAGGAGAAGAATTAATATGATAGATAATATGAATAGTACAATTACTTTAAACAATGGTATTGAAATGCCAAGACTAGGACTTGGGGTATTCAGAGTAGAGGATAGTTCAGAATTAATAAATGCAGTTAAAGCGGCAATAAAAAATGGATATAGAAGCATTGATGGTGCAGCTATATATGGAAATGAAGAAGCTATGGGAGAAGGAATAAGAGAAGGTATAAAGGAAGCAGGGATTTCAAGGGAAGATCTGTTTATAACTTCTAAGGTTTGGAATGCTGATTTAGGATATGAATCAACCATAGCAGCGTATGAAGCAAGCTTAAATAGATTAGGTGTGGATTACTTAGATTTATACCTTATTCATTGGCCAGTAGAAGGAAAATATAAAGAAGCTTGGAAAGCATTAGAATATCTATATAAAGAAGGGCGCGTTAAAGCTATAGGAGTAAGTAATTTCCAAATTTATCATCTTCAAGATTTATTAGGTGATGCTGAAATAAAACCTGTTATAAATCAAGTAGAATTACATCCCTACTTAAGTCAAAAAAAGGTTAGAGAATTTTGCAAAGAAAATGATATTCAAGTTGAAGCATGGTCACCTTTAATGGCCGGTAATGGATTATTAGAAAATGAGGTATTAAAAGAAATAGCTAAGAAGTACAATAAAACAGTAGCTCAGATAGTGCTACGTTGGGATTTACAAAGTCAAGTAGTAACTATTCCTAAATCTACAAATGAGAGAAGGTTAATTGAAAATATAGATATATTTGATTTTAATCTAAGTAAGTCTGATATTGATAGGATAGATAGCTTAAATCAAGATTTAAGAGTAGGACCTGATCCAGATAATTTTGATTTTTAATTTATATTTTAATCTTTTTATTTTAGTAAATTTAATTATATAATTAAAACCTCACTTCAAATAGTTGTGGTGAGCTTTGCCATAAATAAAGTAGAAGAGGCTGTGACAAAAGTATGAAAATACTTTGTCACAGCCTCTTTTCTCATGAGCTTTTTTTGCTTAAACTTGAAAAATAAGAAAACTAAAGAGTCTGTAAATTCTTTTGTAAAGCGTTGACCCTAACACCACGTTATAGTGTAATATAAAAATATAGCTTGAATATATTAACCAAAACTCATAGCCGGCTGAGTATTAGATAATATTGATAGCTGTAAAATCAAATTTTGAGGTGTAGCAATGAGAACAGTAAAACAAGTTTCGGATTTGACAGGAATAAGTGTGCGTGCACTACATTACTATGATGAAATAGGATTATTAAGACCAAGTGAAATTACAGAGGCAGGATATAGACTTTATGATGATGAAGCCCTTAAAACTTTGCAGCAAATTTTATTTTTCAAAGAGCTTGATATACCTTTAAAAGATGTTAAAGAGATAATGTTGAGTCCATATTTTGATAAAATACAAGCACTAAAAAATCAGAAAAAGCTGCTTATGTTAAAACGCAAAAGATTGAATGGCTTAATAGAGCTTATAAATAAAACCTTAAAAGGAGAAAACACAATGAATTTTAAAGAATTTGATATGAGTGAATATTTTAATGTATTAGAAGAATTTAAAACAGAACACGAGGATAAGGTAATTAAAATTTATGGTAGTGTAGATAAATATAATGACCATATTGAAAAATGTAAATCTAAGGAAGATGAAATTGCTAAAATGGCTATAAAGAAATATGGAAGTATTGAGAAATATGCTAAGGCTTTAAAGAAAAATCTTAACAATAGTGCTACGTTTACTTTAGCAGAACAATATGATGAGTTTAAAAAAGATTGTTTGGAAGATAAGAAGCCTAAATTAAAAGAACTATTTAAGAGGCTTACATCTGACTTAAGTAAAGATACTTCTTCAAGGGAGATTCAAGAAATTGCTGAAGAAATAACAAATATAGCTAAAAAAGATTATGAAATTTTCAAAATGGATAATGGTGATGATCATTGGTACTATATGGTGAAAATTTATTTGGTATATCCTAAGTGGATAGAAAAAGTGAATAAGAAATATGGAAATGGTGCATCTAAATTTATCGGAGAAGCTCTAAAAAATTATTTGGGAGATAGGCAGCCTAGATTAGAAGAGTTATATAAAAGGCTTACATCGGACTTAAGTAAAGATCCTTATTCAAAAGAGGTTCAACAAATTGTTGAAGAAATATCAGATGCAACTAAAAAAAGTCAAGGATTTTACAAAGTAGATGAGGGAGAGAATCATTGGGGTTATACAGCAGAGCTTTATTTATCAAATTCCACATGGATAAAAGCCATTGATAAACAATATGGAAGTGGAGCATCTAAATTTATGGGGGAAGCTTTAAAGTTTTATTCTGAAAATAGTAAGTAATAAATTAAAAACTATAAGGCATTTGCCATATAGAAAGAAAGTCACAAGTATTAACGTAGATACTCAAAATATGGACTGCAATTAAATAATTAGAAGTTAAAAATCGCATAATTCAAGGAAGGAAATTATGCGATTTTTCATAAATAAAAATACCCCCATCAAAAGATTTTATGGTGTTTTTGGTAGAGGCATTTCATAATTGTATAATTTTCTATATATAAACTAATAATTTTATTTTTTAATATTATCCAATTCTATGATAAATTCATCTCCAATTGGAGCAAAGTCTTCTGATGGCCATTTCGTAGCATATAGGGTCAGTGTAAGCTTTTTAGCATCTGTGCTGATTCCATTGTTATTACAGAACCAACCTTTACCATTTTCACCATGCAGTCTTCTTAAATGAAATTTTACTTCGTTTCCAAGATCATCGTTACCTCTTAGTTCCATAATATAGTCGGTGTTATAGCTACCTAATACGTCTGAAACATTAAAAAATATTTTTTGACCTAGATCATTGCTAGTATACTCTGTTATTTGTACATCTTGTTCAGAGGATAATGAGAAGCTTTCATCCATTGAAAAATGATAAGTATCTTTAGCTAGAGCTTTTCCGTCTGCAGTAAAATTGAATCTCCAATTTCCTTCTACAAAAGTTTCATTCGTGACTCCTGTAATTTCATTATAAGTTCCTGATGTTTGTATTTTATTATAAATAATCTCAATATTAAGTTTTGTATTGGTATCTATTTCTGCATTAAAATCTTCTGTATTATACAACTCGCATGTACTTATTAATTCCACAGTATAATTATCCAATCGATTACTTTCCTGACCTCCAATAAGATAAAAATGGTTTCCATTCACATACATATCTGCATAAGGAAATAGAACATTACCTATTGGTTTGTCTGATTTAATTGTACTAGTTACTATCATTTCATTTTTATCAATAATAACCTTGTTTAGTGTTATAGTATATCCTTTATCTGATTGGGAAGTATTGATTACTGTTGTATAATCCAGTAATTCTTCATCAACTTTATTAATTCCTAGAAAATCACTAATCAGTGAAGTAATACTTTGGGCTGCAGCATTTATTTCACTGCCCAAGATAGCATTTGTAAATAACAATATTGCAAATGTTATACATGCTACACTTATAATACGCTTATAGTTTAGTTTCTTTTTGAATTTATTGCGTACCATCCGTTTCATTTTTCTTTTTTCTATATCTGTCAAGTCCTCTTTTTTAAAAAAATCTATATCTGTTTCTACGTCATTTAGTAAAGAATATATTTCATTCATTAAAATTGCTCCTTTCTAAGTTGAGAATAACATTTTCTGATTTTCTTCTTTCCTCTAGAAACGCGATTATAAACCACCGCTTTTTCTATACCCATATCTGTGGCTACAGATTCCACAGTACTCTCATCAACAAATAATCGTTTAAAGATCATCTTGTCTTTTTCGTTAAGATAGGATAACATTTTTTCTACTTCTTCAGAGATTTCTTGTTCCAAAACATTAATATTAATTTTAGAATCAGAAACTTCACCTACAGATTCTAAAGGCTCTTCTTTTAGATAACGAAGATATCTTCTTTTACAATCAATGGCTTTGAATCTAGTGATTCCAGCTATCCAATTTTTAAAGGTGCTTCTATTTCTGTCGTAACTTTCTATGTTTTCCCATATAGCAAGCAACACATCATTCATACATTCATCATGTAAGTTTGGCAGTTGATATAATTGCTTTTTTACAACTGTATTTAGAATCCATCCATATTCAGATATAACAAATTCTAAAGCTTTTTCATTTCTACTTTTTAATTGTAAGATAAAGTTTTGTTCTGTAATTTTCATTTTCATGCTCCTTATTCATATACTTGCTAATGTAATTGGCCATTACACCTACTAATTCGTAAATATGTTACGTGTTTCTATCAATAATCAGAAATATAAATTTTTATATTTTTTATTCTTATATAAATGGTTAAATTTTTTTAGTGTAAATAATTTTAAAATTAAAATTCTAAATCTATAATTTTAGATCATTGAATTAATCACCACAATTTTCTGTAGAGGCTAATAATCTTTTGGCTGTAGCAATAATGCAAATCAAAGTTTTACCTAGTAATGATTATTTTTGGTATTATAATATTATTTGGTATAATTGTAAAGTGTTGAGTAAAAATTCATAAAAGTTATTATATTGGATTATTTTAATGAATAAATAAGTTATAGGCTTAATGGCTCTAGGAAAGTATTTAAATAAATGGTAGCTATTGAAAGATTTAAAGTTTAATTTAGATTAAGAGAGAGTAGATAAATTTGCATAAACACAAATTTACCTACTCTCTTTTTGTTGAAGTTAGCTGTTTTCCCATAGCTATATAAATTTTAAGATCAATATAAAAATATTGGACTTATATTATGTTTCCAATAAATTTACCTTCTACCAGTGAAGAAATCGTTATAGGTTGATGCGATTTTTTCCCAGGTTATTCTATCCACAACTCCAGTTATCCTTAGGTGAAATACCTTTTGAAGATTCTTAACATTCCTTTCCGTCGCTAAGTCAAATATGTTGTCTACAGGTAGAATTCTTATGTTATATCCATTTTTAACTAAAACGTTCATATACTCTTTAAGAACAGCAACATATCCATTGTTATCTCCAAGTTTTAGTTCAAATGGGAATGGGAAAAGAATATCTGAGGTATTTATATCTCTACCAGAGTCTAATGCCAAATATACAAATACAATATTCCTCCAAGTATTAATATCCACCTCGCCATTTTGAACTAATCCAAAGGTTCTTTGAAATCTTAGCACAGCATTTTGTGTTCTTCCATCAAAATCTCTATCAACATTAACTTCTGGTATTTCTTTATATAATGAAGATATCTTTCTAAGCATTGTTTTAAGTCTTCTTACATCTTTATTGCTGAAGTTTTTCTTTAAAACATACCCTGGATATCTAGTTAAATCCTCCACTGAATAAAGTTCTTCTAAATCTACATAGGCACAGTATATAGTATTCCAAAGCCTTCTATCAACTGATTTTAAAGTAGGCAAATTAAATGCCTTTTGAAATTCCATTAAGGTTTCCAGAGTTTGATAATCAAAAATGCCAGTAATAGCATTTTTCTTAAACCCATAAGCCTCTGCTAAGGTGCTTAAATATACTTGTAGCTCCCTTACTTTTCCTCCTTTAGAACCATATTTTAATCCTCCTAATGGATAATCTCCATCAAAACTTGCATCTAACTCTTCAATAATCATATTTTCTTCTGCTTCTTGATCTAATTCAGCTAATCTTTTTACAGCAGTATAAATTGCCGATAATTTATACCAGGTTGCTCTTCCAACTATTCCATCTTGAACTAAATTAAATATTCTTTGAAATACTTTAACAGATGCTTCAGTGTTAGGTCCAAAGATTCCATCTACAGGAATTAACTTAGGAATAGCAGGGTAATTTTGTGATATTCTATTTAACTGTTGTTGTATTATAGTTACATTGGAGTTTCTATCATTTCTCCTTATTGCTGATCCAGGATATGATTCAACTAACCCAGCAATTATTGGAGTTCTTTTTAGTATTTTATCATTACCATAATAATACTGTAATATTTCAAAAGCATTTCTACCACCATTTGCTAAGTCTACAGTTCCCCACTGAGATAGCCCATTACATTTAGCTGTTGTACCATTGCAGTATTGTGTAAAATATGGTGCATTACTATTAACTATAGAAAAATATTCATTAAAAATAGAATCTACAATTTCACTTACATTCTCAAATACATTTCCTCCATATACAAAATATTGATCATAGGCTGTAGAATTTGTTATTTGAAATGAATAACCTCTACTTACATACCATTCTGTATAAACTCTGTTAAGGGCAAAGGTTATTTGGGCATAAATGTTGGCTCTTAGGGATTCTTCAGGCCATGTTGGGTAAACCTCATGGGAAGCAACATTTTTAATATAATCTACA
>NZ_DLNT01000028.1:126380-231291 GCF_002477055.1 Clostridium sp. UBA7503 | reverse complement strand
TATCTATTTTGCGAAAGCCCCATTTTTATTATAGAATAAATAGGTTTGTATAAACGCAAATTTATCTACTCTCTTTTTTATTGTTATATAATACTATATATGATTTCTAATTACTTGATTTTATGCGTATCCATGCATCATCATATACCTTTTTCACATTACTAGGAAAATCCACATAGATTTCACATCTATCCATTATTTCTTTAGTCATATATGCATTAGGATTATTTCTAACTTCCTCTGGTTGCTCAAGTCTTGCTTCTTTATTAGGAGTTGTATACCCTATTTCATCAGCTATTCTTAATGCACTTTCCTTATCACTTACAAAGTTTATGAACTTCTCAGCTCCATGAACATTTTTAGCATTATAAGGTATGCATAAGCTATCAATCCAGAAGTTTGCCCCTTCCTTAGGTACTACATAAACTAAATTAGGGTATTCAGCTTGAAGATTTAATCCCTCTCCAGACCAAATCATGTTTATAGCAGACTCTCCTGCTGGAATCATTACAGTTCCATTATCAACACCATATATAGGATTAACTAATTTCCTTTGATTTAATAGTAGCTCTTTAGCTTCTTCAATTTCTTTTGGATCAGTTGAATTTAAAGAATATCCAAGTTTCTTTAAAGCTACTCCTATGGTATCTCTATAGGTATCAAACATAAAAATCTTATCTTTATACTTTTCATCCCATAATATATCGAAGCTATCTACTTCTTCTTTTACTACATCTTTATTATAAATAAGTCCTACCGTTCCAAACATATAAGGAACTGAATACTTATTACCTGGATCTATTTCTAGATTTAAATAGTCTTCATCCATTTGAGACATATTAGGTATATTATCTTTATTTAACTCTTGAACAAACTTATTTTTTATCATTCTAGGCATTAAAACATCAGATACTAATATAACATCATAGTTTACTCCGCCCTGACTAATTTTTTGATACATAGTTTCCATATCATCAAAGGTTTCTACATTAACCTTTATACCATATTCTTTCTCAAATTCTTTTATAGTCTCTTCATCTATATTTTCACCATAATTGAAAAAGCTTATTTCTTTAGAAGAATCTTTACTACAACCTGCAAAAACCACCAACATTATTAAAAGACATGTTGATAGGCTCAATAATTTAAATAATTTTCTCATACTACACTTCCTTCCACATGATTTTATATATTATTTAAATCCCAAATATTCTTTCGGATTATAACATTATTTTAAATATATGTCTAATTGTATAGTATTTATTATTTAATTCACACAATACCCCTAAAACAAAATAAACCTCTATGTTTTTTATTTTAAAATTTTCACTTTATTAAATTATAAGTTTTAACTTGAGAAGTTACAGGATATGCTCATTTTCATTTATGGCACCATATTTTTTTCGAGAATCAAAAAATAGTTGTATCAAACTTTGATAATAGGGTATAAATTCACCACTATCTATCATTGAAAATATCTCTTCTTTAGAAGCCCACTTCACTTTCTGAACTTCTTCATACTGCAATGATAGTTCATTGATATCAACATCTTGTTCGATTAAATAAATATCATCAAATCCATAGTTATAGTTCATGGTAATATGAGGTCTAATATTTTTTAAATCTACTCTTAACCCAATTTCCTCAAACAATTCTCTTTCAGCTGCTGATTGGCTTGTATCACCTTTTATAGCACTTCCACCTACTGTTATATCCCACATATTTGACCAACCTTCTTTGAAAGGTTGTCTCTGTTGAATTAGCATATCACCATCTGAATTAAAAACACATACATGCACAACTAAATGATAATTATTTTTTTCAATAGGTTCACCTCGAACCATAGTTTCATTTGTTTTATTTCGATTAATATCATATACATCCCAAAGTTCCATATCATACCTCCCCTAATATATATTATTATATCTACTGATAAGTTTATTATATCTCATTACTTATGTTACAGTATTTTCACGTATAATAACAGCCCTAGTTAAGTCATATCAATGCCTAAGGCTAGAAATTGTACTTGGTCTTAAAGGAAACTCGACTCACTTCGTTCGCTGAGTAAGTTCGCCTAACTAAATCAAAGATTTAGAGGCTTATTTATGATACAGTTCCACTTAACTATTACAAGTGAGTTTATTCTTGTGTATATATTATTCATAAGAATAAACTCACTATTCACATACGTTCATAGGAGTAAGTTCAATTAACTAAATCATAGATTTAAAATTTCACTTATGGTATAATTCTAAAGTAATATTTTGAAATCCGTAGTGGATGGCTACGGGGGTTTTGAACGTTTTATCCTCCTGGGCTATTGGTGAACTATTTCACTATAGCTAGGGGGTGGTATTGGATATGTTTGATACTTTTATAAAGTGTATATCAATTATTTATGTAATTAGATTAATTCTAAAACATAATCTTTTTATACATCATTTAAAAATCAAGATCAAATTTCTTGGTCTTGATATAGAAGTTAAAAGCAAAGAAAAAAGTGCTCCATCCAACGAAGATTAGCACTTTTTCTAAGATTCATAATTTATAACATAAATCTAATCCAATAGCCCTAAAACAAAATAAATGTTCTAAGGATTGCTTAGTGTTACCAGCACTAAGCTTTTCTTACTAGAATTCTTAGAAACTTGTTTCTTTAGAATTCTGTACTCCTCAGCTCGTCTGAGTGAGTTTCCTATATATATTATATCAAACTTCTTATAAAAATAAACATAAAAAATTTTTTAACTTAAAATTTTTTAACTGCTATATAAATTGGAATCCGATAAGTTACAGGATATGCTCATTTTCATTGATGGCACCATATTTTTTTCGAGAATCAAAAAATAGTTGTATCAAACTCTGATAATATGGTATAAATTCACCACTATCTATCATTGAAAATATCTCTTCTTTAGAAGCCCACTTCACTTTCTGAACTTCTTCATACTGCAATGATAGTTCATTGATATCAACATCTTGTTCAATTAAATAAATATCATCAAATCCATTGTTAAAGTTCATGGTAATATGAGGTCTAATATTTTTAAAATCTACTCTTAACCCAATTTCCTCTGTCTTAAGCTATACGCTTACCACTACTAGGTCGCATTAAGGACTTTCACCCTTAAGATTACGCCCATGCTGTCACACACATAAAAACTAATATCTCTATATCAATTAATAGGCAATTTCACTTCGAAGATGGTTCTCACCTCATCACTATAAGCAGATATATTTCCTCCATGTAACTCTATAATATTTTTTGTTATAGCCAATCCTAATCCAGATCCACCTATATTACTGTTTCTTGATTTTTCTATCCTATAGAATCTATCAAATATATATGGTAAGTCTATTGGTGATATGGATTGCCCATAATTTATAACCTGAACCACTGACATATCCCCTTCTCTTTTTGTTACCACATCAACATAATATCCATCTTCTCCATACTTAATGGCATTAGATAATAAATTTTCAATAGCCCTAACCAATTTCCCTGCATCCGCATTTACTATTAATTTATCATCTGAAAAATTAGTTCTTGATTTCATATTTGCACTCTTAAATTGATATTCAAAATAAGCAACAACCTGCCCTAATAAATCCACTAAATTAATGTTAACCTTATGTAGATTAATAGTATTGTTTTGCATTTTAGTAAGTTCAAACAAATCATTTATAAGTAGATTTAAAGCTTTAGATTTTTCATATGCTATATTAACATAATATCTAAGAACCACCTCATCCTTATATTGATCAGTATCAATAAGTTCTAAATACCCCATGATTGAAGTTAATGGAGTTCTTAAGTCATGGGAAACATTAGTTATTAAATCACTCTTAGTTTGTTGTGATTTTCGTTCTTCTAAAGTTATTTCTTTAAGTTGCTTTGATATATTATTTATATTTTCAGCTAGATTTTTGATATCACCATTAGATTCAACCTGTATTACTCTATCTAAATTTCCATTAGCCATTATTTCTGTTTCATTAATTATAGCCACTAAACTCTTGCTTTTTTTATAAGTTTTAAGTAAATAAAAAGTACAAAATAAAAATAAACCTACTAATGTGTTTGTATATCCTCCAAAGCTAAGATATCTAATATTAAAGATAGCCTCATAAGCAATACCAGAAATACCTTTTAAAATATAATTTAATATTAACTTACCTATTTCTACTGTAATATAGGTTAATATCATTGCACTTAGGACATCAACTAATTGTCTTAACAAATATTCGTATAGCCTCTTATTTTTCAATTTTGTATCCAACTCCCCACACAGTATGTATTATCTTATTACCTTTCATATATTCCTCAATCTTATCTCTTAGTCTACTCATATGTACCATCACAGTATTATTTGATTGAAAATACTTTTCCTTCCAGACCCTTTGGAAAATTTCCTCAGCACTAAAAACTCTACCTCTATTAGTAGCTAATAGATACAAAATTTCAAATTCTGTTGCTGTTAAATCTAATTCATTATTATCTATAGTTACGTTGTGTTTCTTCTTATCTATACTCATTGACTCAATTCTTATTATGTCATCGGAAATATCCATTTTAGTATTTAGAAAATATGCTCTTCTAAGTAGCGCTCTTATTCTAACTGTAAGTTCTAAATTATTAAAAGGCTTACATACATAATCATCTGCACCTGTCATAATACCCTGTACCTTATCCATATCCTCAACCTTTGCACTAAGCATAAGAATTGGAATGTTATGTTTTTCTCTTACTAATCTACAAACTTGCAACCCATCCATTCCTGGCATCATTATATCTAAAACAATTAAGTGGATTTCTTCTTTATCTAGTATATCTAAAGCATCTTCTCCACAGATTGCTTTAAAGACAGTATATCCTTCATTTTTTAATGTTATCTCTAACAAATCTCTTATATCTTTTTCATCATCTACTACAAGAATGTTTTTGCTCATGGTATAGTCCTCCTATTATCTATTGTTCCTCTAAATATTCTTCTAATGTAATACCCTTATTATGAATATATGTAGCTACTTGTTCACCAACATACCTAATATGCCAAGGTTCATAAGCTATCCCTGTTATATCATTTTTACCTTCAGGATATCTGATAATAAACCCAAATTTATAGCAGTTTTTTTCAAGCCAATCCGCTTCATTTGTTCCTTTTACAAAATATCTATGTTCATTTGTAATATCAATAGCTAGCCCTGTTTGATGTTCACTAAAGCCAGCTTTTGCTACATAATCCTCCGTATGCTTTTTTCCATAAGCTTTCACACTGTCTTTATAAATACGTTTTTGCAAATCATAGGATCTATATGCTGAGTTTCCAAGTAAGATTATTTCCTCAGCTTTTGCGCTATTTATCAAATCCTCTAGGGGTTTTACAACAATTTTAGTTACCTGTCTTTCTTCAGTTTGTGATTCATTAGCAAATGGTATATTAGGTATCTCTAAATCTTTAGGTTTATACTTTGTATCTAAACCTAACTTACTATTTACTAGTAAAAGCCCATTACCTTCTTCCACTACATTAGTTTTATCATTTAAACTAATCTCCATTCCTTTATATCTTGTATTATTTATAGCTATCTCATTATTTCCTAAAATGTATAGAGATCCACAAATTATTATTGTACTTACAGCTAATATATTTTTAAATCCTTTATTCATCTTCTACACTTCCTTTTCAAAATCTTAAATTCAGTATAGAATATAGAGTTTACAAGAATTATAAAAATTTCTTAAGAAACCTTAACTTTATAAATATAATACTATACTTATATATGCAAAAATAGCCTTAACCAAGTAATTTTAATAGTTAAGACTAAAAACCTCATTTATTTATTATATAGTTCAATATTTGAAATTCTTATTAATACATGTAAATATTTTTATGAATCACTTCTTATTATTACTTATACAAAAGGGATAGCTTAACAATCAAAGGTTATTAAATGTAAATATTAGCTTATATCCATCAAAAGTTTCATCATACTTTTCTTGAAAACTATCATTTGTATAAGAACTAATAGTTTTTCTCCAAAACTTCTCTGCCCTTTGGTTTGCCCCGATTGCTTTTGCCGCCACATATAATCCCCATTTACCTTTAAATTTATCGAATACCTGCTTTGCTGCAATAGATGCAATATCTTTTCCCCTATATGGTCTTAATAAAAAGAACTCATAAACATAATAATCCATTCCTTTAGGTGCATATTTACCAGTTGAAACTAAATCAAACCCTGCCGGCTTTCCATCCACCATTATAATAAATGGGAAAAGCTCATTTGGCTTCTGAAACCAATCATTTTGAACATCATATTGCTCAGCCAATGTTTTTATAGGCTCATCCTCATAAATTCCATATTCATTTGGTACATTTCCATAAACCTCTGATAAATCATGCAAATATAATGGGTAAATATTTTTTATGATATTTGCATTTTCTTTACTTGCTAAAACTACCTTTACTTCCATACCCCTCATCCCCTATCTTATAATATAATCGTAAAATAAATAGTATGCTAATTATCACTTTAACTAGCATGCTGATTTAAAATAGGACATTATATATAATTTAAAATTCAATTTATAATGTCTATTTAAAATCAGATAAAGTTTACTTATAAAACTCTCTAAATAAATCATATCATGACTTTAAATAAACCTTCAATTTCATAAACAGTTATGTATTAATTATAAACATAATCTGTTCTGTTCACTTATTATGCGTCTTATACTCTGCTCTGATAAGTAATACATTAATGATAACTTTCTGACAGTCATACCCTCATTATACTTTTGAAAGATTTCATTATTTCTATCCTTTAACATATCTTTTATACCACTTTTTTCTCCCCAAGCTTTCTGCTTACCATCTTTTCTTGGTATATAAAGAAATTCTCCATAAACATATTCTTGTATGGCTTTTATTATATCCTCTGGTAACACATTATTTGCATTAATATATTTCAAATTCTTGCCCTCCTCTATTTCAATAGATTTGATGCAAAAACTACCCTAAAACTCAGTTAATGTGTTACAAGAACCTAAGTTGTTTAACATTTATTTATATGCAATTAATTAAATTAGGCTCCTGACAAAGCATTGCCGTTTTGTTTTATTGTAGTCTTTGCAGGAGCAAGTTATGAAACTTCTAAAAATCTTATTGATTTCCATTAAACCACACCTTTCTTAATTCAATTATATCTTATTAGATTTATATTTAACAATATTTACAAATTTAAATATACAGTTCACTGTAATGGGCATAACGTAGACTTTTTAGTCTAAAACAATTTATATCCACAAATTATTAAAGGCCCTGAGTTTTTTCTAATTTGAATAAAATGGCTGCACATAATGATAACTAAGTCATCATGTACAACCATTTTTATAAGCTTCTTTATTTTTTTACTGGTATCTGTATTTCACTCAAATAATCCTCTGTATTACTTTCATTCCAGGGTCCTTTTATAGCAACTTGACGTGGATTTCCAGCTATACTATATCCATTTTCCTCAATCCAATTTCCTAAAAAATTATATGCTGGTGCTAAATTAGAATAATCTCCTGGAACTAATATGCTAACAGCTTGCTCCACTACTTCAGTTTCCTTGAATATATACTCATTTTCATTCTCCATAAGTTTGTCAACGCCCATTAATACCTCTACATCAACTTTACCTTCTTTATAGTCCTCATCGTGATAAGTAGCATAAGCAATGTCGTTGCAAGGAATGTTTTTTGATGTAATGTATTTATCTATCCTTTCCCAAAGCATGCCTTCTGCATTATAAGTTGGTATAGTATCCCTCAAAGAAATAACCTTATAACTAGGTATTGATTTTAATGTAACATTGTAACTCATATTAACCCTCTCCTTTTTCATATCCTTAATGGCGGAGTTGATTTTTTCAAGTCTTATTTCCTCAGCCCTTATATTATTCTTAACCTCTTCACTTTTGACTTTTAAAATATCTTCTAGCTTTTCCTCAGACTTTTCCTTCATAAATACTGCTATATCAGCTACGTTAAAACCCATATCTCTCAATGATACTATTAGGTTAATATCTGAAATCTGTTTTGCCGAATAATATCTATAACCTGTGAAGTCATCAATTTTGGCAGGCTTAAAAAGTCCCACTTCATCATAATATCTGAGCATACGGACGGATACCCTGGTCAACTTAGAAAAATCTCCGATCTTGAACATAAAATCAACTCCTATAAATTACTGCCATTCGAATGACATCTTTAGAATAATGCCTAACACCATGTGAGAGTCAATATTATATCCCTATATCTTCCCAGCTTATTTTAAAGCTGATTTTCCAAATAACTATGTTAATTACAAAAAGAATTACTATAAATGCTCCTATAAAGGTAATATTATTTCTAATTATTATGTGTATTGCAGCAAATATCCCAATAAGCACTAATGTAATCGCCCCTGGGCCTATAAGCTTACCACTATCGGTTGTAGCAAATTTCACACTAAAAGGCATCATCTTATTTGATAGTTTAAAATAAACTAATGATGATATTAAAAGGACTAAAAACATTACAATTAAGTCTAAGATTATTAATGGTCCCTTTAATATTAAAAATACTATAGCCGTAAATAAATAAACTGGTATAACTAATTTAAATAAAGTTCCTTTTATTGCTCCTTTTAATATTACTCCTGGCTCTTTTATTGGTAATACCTTATATATAAATGCACCTTTATAATTATCACTATTATTTATATAAGCAGTGCAGAAGCATAGCATTAATACGGTTAAATACATTAATAAATGTACTTTTCCACCATAGCTTGTTTGAACAGTTTCAATAAAAGATTTATCTCTATCTGTAAAAATAAATAAAACTGGCATAAATACAGCCATTGAAAGAGATGGATATACCTTAAGTTTAAAGTTTCTTTCTGTAGATATCATATTTTTAGTAAATTTAAACATGCTTTTTTCAACTTTATCTTTGCAAATTATTCCCGCTATAAAATCTTTTCTTATTTTATCTCCACCTCTTATAGCTCCCCCATTATCATTTAGCTTTTGAAGGTTCTTTTCAAAATATGGTACTACCTTCTTAACATAAAGGCTAATTAGTATTACTGGAGCTAATATTGCCATTACAGATAAAAATATTAAAAAAGGATTTCTATTTTCATCTATTAATATTCCAAAAGGAGCTGCAAACCACATAGATGGAACTAAACTATGCCAAAACTTAGGTACATAAATAGCCGTAATATCTATAGTCGTAAAAAATCTATTAAATAACTGATACCCAAAAGCAAATAAAAATGCTAATAATATTTGAAAGTAATTTATAATATCCTTTAGCTTTTCTCCATCAAAGAACTTTAAAACTAAAGTATATAAAAATGCCGTTATTACTACAACTAATAAAGCTATTAGTATATTCTCTATAAAAAATATTGGTAAAAATATCACTCCATATTTTATTGTTCCCAAAACTAAAGGTATTAAATTAAGAGACAAAGATATACCAAGTAGATACATACATATATGAGTAAGCTTCGCAGCATTAAAGGTTTTACTATCTACAGGCTTTGGTAATAGTATGTTTTTTTCCTTTACATCTAATAAAACAGCTGAAAAATCTGATATCATAAGCGATACCATCATAAATAGATTTACACCTATAACAATATTTATATTTTTTAAAGCTGGCATATCAACTAACATTAACATTCCAATAAAAATGCTTAAAAATCCATTAAAAAGAAGTAGATGCGTATAATTATTCTTATCTTTATTTTCGGAAGATTTATTATTTGTGAAAACAGTACTTACTCTGCGTCCATCCATAGTTAATTTTATTTGCAAAATCATTCGCATAATAGCATAATTAACACCGGCTTTTTTATACAGACCTTTAAATTTATCTAATAGTCTTAATACCGCAAATTCATTCATAGCTATACCTCTTGAACTAAAGAAACAATCTCTTTAGCAATCTGTCCATGTTCATTAAATCCTGTTAATTGATTGAATACTTCTTCTAAAGAGCTTTCCTTTTCACTATTTTTTAGCTCCTCAAAACTTCCATCTGCAGCTATTGTTCCATTATCAATAAGTATAATTCTATCACTTACCTTCTCTACAACATCCATTATGTGTGAAGAATAAAATATAGTTTTTCCTTCTTTTGCAAGATTACTCATAACTTCTTTAAATATCATTACACTATTAGCATCTAGTCCACTTAACGGCTCATCAAAAAATAATATATCTGGATTATGAATTAAACTACATATTATTAGCAGCTTTTGCTTCATTCCTTTTGAATATGAAGATATTCTTGAATTTATAGCTCCTTCAATTTTAAATAACTTCATAAGTTTTTTTGCTTTTTCAATAAGGATATTTTGATCTATGCCATATACTCCACCTAAAAAGCTTATATACTCAAATGCAGTTAAATTTTCATATATATCAGCAAGCTCTGGGACATATCCAATTTTCTTCTTGTACTCTACACTTCCATTACTTATATCTTGTCCTAATATTTTTACCTGTCCTGTATATCCTTCTACTATACCAAGCATTATTTTTATAGTTGTACTTTTACCAGCACCATTAGTTCCTATATATCCTATTATTTGTCCTCTCTGTATCTCTAAATTTATTCCATTTAAGACACGCTTATCTCCAAAGTTCATTTTAAGATCTTTAATTGATATTATACTCTCTAAATTCTCCATAAGCTTTTCCACCTCAAAAACACAATATGTGCAAAATTAATATTTTGTTTAGGCATCTGAAAATAAATAATAAGTCAAAGATGGGAAGTATATTTTGAGTTAGACAAGGAAACAGGTTCCGCAGATAGTAGCACTATCTAAGGGTTCTGTTGACGCAGTATAACACAAAATAGACGAGCATTCTGACTTATTTATTTTTTGAAGATGCCTTGTATCTTATACACTAATATCGTACCAAATAAATAAGTTATTGTAAAATTAAGGTTTATTCATGGAAGATAAGGTAGACTTATTTTAAAGCCTACCTGTATTAAAGTTCATATCTTAAATTTTTAAGCTCTTCTATATCTAATCCTGTTTTTAAAGCTATTATTTCATCATCCAATATATCTAATAAATTTTTAGCTACTTCTTTCTTTCATAGAATCAGCACTACTTAATCATCTTACCATCTATAAGTGTCTATACTATTTTTACTTTTTCTTTCTTTTTTTTATAACTACTACACCTACTCCACTTACAACAGTAACAAAGGCTCCTCCAGCAATCATGTTTCTTGTAGTTCTTTTTTTATTTCCAAGAGTATAGGATTCGTTTATTTCTTGAGAATAGTTACCATACTCTTCTTTCAATTCTATTTTTTCGCCATTAACTCCTTTATCGTATGCTACCTTTATGGCTTCTTTCATATCTGCTTCGGCCTTATCATAACCTTCTTTAAACCAATATTCTAGCTTATTACTTTCAAAGTTTTGTATTTTATATTCTTCTTTTCCAAGGTAATATTTATATCCATGTTCATTGTATTCATTTTTTATTTCTTGTATCTTCTCATCATATGCCTTATTATACGATTCAACTATTGCTTGTCCCAATGAATTTTCTAAGGTTCTTTTTTCCTTTGTTGCTGCTGCATCTTCTATACCATAGTTTTTATAGATTTCTTTATTATTTTCTATATATTCATTTCTTCCCTTAGTATATCCATCACTATATGATTTCTTTAACTTTTCACCTTGTGATGACTCAGATGAATTTTTCCCTTCACGACCATCATCATATCCAGTATTATATGCTTGGTCTTTTTCTGATTTTAATTTATTAACTCCATCATTGTACCCAGAAGAATAGCCTTTTTTAGATTTTGAAGAACTATTAGACTCTTTTCCTGCATAACCATCGTTATATCCATCATCATAATAACTCTTAGGTTGACTTACAGCAGTACTATTATCTCTTCCACCCTTAGGTGAACTTACAGGAGTATTATTATCTCCTCCTCCCACAAGTTCACAAACTCCTCCTGGATGTAAGTGTGGTCCAAGTCCATGATGATAATGATACCCCCCTAATCCTGAAGCATTTTTATTGTCTTTATGTCCCCCATTTGAATCAGTTCTACCTGAATGTGCATAACTTGTTTGCGATAATGAAAGTAATACAACTAAAATGCAAACAATCCTCTTAATCTTTTTTTCCATGACAATTCTTAATATGTACTATATTAAGATTTCACCTCCTATAATTTTATATTCACATAAATTATAAGACACTTTCATGGTATAATAAAGATTATTTTGTATATATTTGTAGAATCGTAACTAGTTTCCAAGTTGTGCTTTTTCGAAAAATTGCATCGGATATACTGTGAACTACTCCGCCCTATAGAAATTGGAGTAGCTCACTTATACTAAATCTCCCCTTAATGAATAAAATTACATTAATGAGCATTTTACTTTTTCTTTAACTCCATCATCTAAAGTTACTCTTAACCACTTGCTTAATTTTCTCTTATCATCTTCTGTAAGTTTATTGAAATTTAATTCTATCCCTGTATACACTTAAATAATTCTATATTATTTTTAACAAGATTATCTCTTATCTTTATTTGAATTTCTTATTGAGTACTTTACCCAGGCATTAAATATAAGAAGTATTCCTATAACAAGACAACCTGCACTGATAGCTTTAATAAATCCCGCAAAAAAATTGTTCATAAGCTTGCTTAACACATTTTAACTTTACATATCAACTCTTTATTCACTTATTTGTGATACGGTTCTCCATAACAATTTTAAGTGAGGTTTTTCTAAATTTCTATATTTAATTTTATTCTCCCAAATTTAAATTTTTTATAAAAAAAGAAGAAACTCCTCTAGTAGGAGCTTCTTCACTACTTAAATATTCTATTAACTTATCATTTATCTTTAAATATAATATTATAATATATCTAATAAAAAAGTTAACTAAAAATCAAATTAGCTGACAATTTTATAATAAACTCGTGAAGTGAGGAAATAAACCATAGCATACAAGATGGCAAAGACAGAAATTGTTCCTGCTGTGCAGATTACAAACAATGTAACATTAGTGAAACTTAATACTTCAAAAAGCTTCACTATAACCTTGAAGGCAAAGGCAATATGAATAATTGCTGTTACAAGTGGCAGGAAGAACACCATAAGCACTTGGTTGCCTATTGATTTTTTAATTTCTTCTTTGCTCATGCCAACCTTCTGCATAATTTCAAAGCGCTCCTTATCATCATAGCCTTCCGAAATCTGCTTGTAGTATATAATAAGTACAGTAGCCATAATAAATAGTGCTCCAAGGAATATCCCTAGGAAGAAAAGTCCTCCGTATAGAGAAAAAGCGGATTCCCTGGATTCTTCCAAGCCCTCACAACGTGCATCAAGAGATAATTGTTTTATTTTGCTATTAATTTCATTAGTTAAAGCAATTTCCTTTTCCGCATTATCATCAGTATCAAAGGCAAAGTAATAAGATAAATCCTCTATTTTCACATCATCCTGAGTGATTGAAGTATATATTTTTTCAATTGTTTTTTCATCAGGTACGATAATAAAGTAGCCGTTAGCAGGTACTGAGGAAGCTATTCCATCCACTGTCATGCTATTTATACGTTCTTTTATTTTAAACTCATTACCTAAAATATTAATGCTGTCTTCGGCTATTTCTCCTCTATAAGTAAAGAGCAGCACCTCATTTTCCTTTAAAGTAATAGACTTATTTTCCAAGTCATTATATTCACTTAGTGGTATAAACTCTAGGAAGCCTAAATTGTTTACGTCCAAATCACTGTCATTATCTGTGAAATAATTCTTATCTTGTATCATAGCTAGAGATGAAGATCGGTATTTAACTATATTTTTCAAAGTAATATTATCTTTATCTGCTTGCTCTTTTACAAGATTATTAATCATTTCTGACTTTTCTTTTGATATATTTTTTGCGCTTATTGAAATATCTCTTGGAAATCTTGTTCTAAGCACATCCTCCATACCAATATACAGCGACACTGTTGTAGATAACATGACTAGAACAGTAGTTGAAAGAATACAAATGTTAGCAAGACCTACTGCATTTTGTTTCATACGATAAATCATGCCAGACACATTTATAAAATGATTAGTCTTATAATAAAACTTCTTATTTTTTCTAAGCATTTTTAAAAGGGCAATACTTCCTGCAGTAAATAAAGACCAAGTTCCTATCATAACAAGAATTGCTGCCAGAAAGAACATATTAAGTGCAGCTAGAGGCGCTTCCGTAGTTAAGGCAATATAGTAGCCTGCTCCAAGGCTGAGAATTCCAATTAAAGTAAGAATCCACTTTGTTTTTGGTTCCTTTTCACCAATCTGACCACCCTTAAGAAGCTCAACAGGTTTTGCAAGATGAATTTGTCTCATATTATTTATAAGTGTTAATAGAAAAATAGAGCCAAAGAGAATAACTGTTTTAACTATTGAGTTAGTTGATATAACAAATCCCATTGTAACCTTAAAGTTTAAAATCTTAAGAAGTACTAAAAATATAAGCTTGCTTACTGCAATTCCAGATATGAGTCCCAATATCATGCTTATAATTGCCACAAAAAGGGTTTCCCAAAGCAATAACTTAGCAATATGCTTTTTCTCCATACCCAAAATATTATATAAACCCAGCTCTTTTTTACGCCTCTTTATAAGAAAGCTGTTAGTATAAAAAAGAAAAACCACTGAGAAAAAACCAATAACATAAGTGCCTAAATTGAGTATTGTTTTGAGTTCCCTTCCACCATACATACTGTCTAGTCCATCATTTACTGATATAAAGTTCATGATATAAAACATAGCAATAGTGCTTATACAAGTTAGTATATATGGAAAATATGTCTTTCCATTCTTTTTAATGTTAGTTACAGCCAACTTTTGATAGAACATCTTACTCATTTTTTACACCGCCTGTAGCAATTATAGTAAGTGTATCGGAAATTTTTTGATACATTTCTTCTTGGGACATGGAAGCTCTATATAGCTGATGAAACACCTCTCCATCTTTTATAAAAAGCACACGACTTGCATGGCTGGCTGCTTTAGTGCTATGAGTAACCATTATTATGGTTTCGCCTTCTTTATTAATATCATTAAACAGGCGAAGAAGCTCATCACTTGAATGAGAATCCAATGCTCCAGTAGGTTCGTCTGCAAGAATAAGCTGGGGATGAGTAATTAATGCCCTAGCAACGGCAGCTCTCTGCTTTTGACCTCCAGAAACCTCATAAGGATATTTTTGCAAAATATCATCTATTCCAAGTTTCTTTGCAATAGGTTTTAAACGATTATTCATTTCATTAAAGGACTTACCAGATAAAACAAGGGGCAAAAATATATTATCCTGCAAAGAAAAGGTATCAAGAAGATTAAAGTCTTGAAATACAAAGCCTAAATTATCACGACGAAACTTAGAAATTTCCTTTTCCTTAAGATTCATACTGCTTATACCGCTCAGCACTACCTCACCGCTTGAGGGCTTATCTAGTGCTGCAATAATATTTAAAAGGGTAGTCTTACCTGACCCAGACTCACCCATAATAGCTAAGTACTCACCCTTCTCAACTGAAAAGGACACATCGGATAAAGCCTGAACATGGTTTGTACCAAAACGGCTGGTATATATTTTTTTAAGTTTTTTTACTTCTAATATTGACATAATTTTCTCCTTTCACTCGAAACACTGAATAGCCTGCCTTACTCGTTTCCTTTTAGGAACTTGTTAATTTAGGACACCCATCAAAGTTTATTTAGTAATGTTATATCCTAACTTCTTATCATGTTCAGTATAGCAAAAGGAAGAAATGTCTGCCTTAACTTTGGCTTACATTTCTTCCTTTAACCTTACACAGTTGTAAGGCTGCATCAAAATCTTATTCTATTTGCACTTCAATTGTTGCCAGATTAATTATTACTTTTGTACCTTCATCAACCCTGGAGTCTATAGCTATGCAGTGGGAGAGCTTACTTAGAATCTGCTTGCATAAGTATAATCCAAGGCCTGTAGACTTTTTATCCCATCGACCATTATAGCCTGTAAAACCTCTTTCACATATACGATTTAAGTCTTCTTCCCTTATGCCAATACCCGTATCTTCTATAACAAGAGTCTTTTCACTGAAATTATCCATGTATATTGAAATGGTACCCTCTTTAGTATACTTCAAAGCGTTTGATAGAATCTGTTCAATGACAAATACAAGCCACTTTTCATCCGTTAAAACCTCACAGCTTAATTCTTGAAAATCTAACTTAATTTTCTTTCTTACAAACATTCTTGCATATTTTCGTACTGCCTGTTTTACTATATCATCAAGACTATATTTTTTTAACACAAGGTCAGAAGACATGCTCTCAAGCCTTAGATACTGTAGCACAAACTCTACATACTGCTCAATCTTAAAAAGCTCCATGGAAAGCTCTGAGTTTAGCTCATTTTCTTCTGACTGAAGGATTAAACCCATCGCCGAAATAGGTATCTTAATTTGATGCGCCCATAAAGTATAGTAGTCTATTAAATTACTTCGACTCATATCTGCACTATGAGCGATCTGAATATTATTGCTATAGAGGATACTAAGCAGATCCTTATAGTCCTTTTCAATTATATCTTTAGGCTCAGGGAGTTTATCAAAGCTTAAGGTAATGCTGCTTTTTAAATCTTGAAGTAATTTATGTCTATTATATAACCCTATAAAATCTATTATAAGGAAGATAATACCTATGCATGCACATAGTACACTAGCATAAACTATGGGTTCTACGAGGAGATTATATAAAGAAAATACAAGTGCAAAGGTGATACAAAACAAAACTAAGAGAATAATCCCTCTAAGACGCATTTTAAAATAGGAAATCACAAACTTAAAAACCTCTATTTTCTTCATATCATTCCACCATATACCCTATACCTTTTTTTGTTGTAATAAAATCAGCCAGACCTACCTCCTGCAGCTTTTTGCGAAGTCTTGTTATATTAACGGTTAAGGTATTGTCATCAATATAGCTGTCAGTTTCCCAAAGCCTCGTCATAATGGTATCCCGAGACACGACCTTTTCTTTATTTTCCAAAAGAATCTGCAGTATCCTGTTTTCATTCTTAGAAAGCTCAATTTTTCTGTCTTGATAATTTAAGGTAGCATCACTTATATTAAGTATTGAACCTTTATGCTCAATCAAATTAGTCTGTCCTGTAAAATCGTAGGTTCGGCGTAATAAAGCTTGTACCTTTGCAGTCAGCACATTAAGGTCAAAAGGCTTTGCAATAAAATCGTCTCCCCCCATATTCATAGCCATAACTATGTTCATACTATCCGAGGCTGATGAAATAAAAATAATAGGCACCTTAGAAACTTTTCTAATCTCGCTGCACCAATGATAGCCATTAAAAAATGGCAAGGTAATATCTAAAAGAACAAGCTGCGGACTATAGGAAACAAAGGCTGCAAGTACATCCTTAAAATCAGTCACACATTCTGCCTCAAATCCCCAAGACCTTATGTGATTCTTCACTGTTTTAGCAATTATCAAATCATCTTCTACTATTAGAATTTTATACATTTATTGCTCTCCTTACTTTTCTTTCTAATATTTTAAATCGATAGTATATTTTTCTCATGGTTTAAAAGCCATTGCTTTCTATCTACGCCACCAGCATACCCAGTTAAACTTCCATTAGTCCCAATAACCCTATGACAAGGTACTATTATCCATATTTTATTCCTACCATTTGCACTTCCCACTGCCCTAACACCTTTTTCATTTCCTAACCTAATCGCTAAGTTCTTATAGGATAAGGTTTCCCCATAAGGAATCTTCAATAGTTCATTCCATACATTCTTTTGAAAATCAGTCCCATTTAATGAAACCTCTAAATCGAATACTTTTCTACTTCCATTGAAATATTCATCTAACTGAGCAATAGTATTTTCTAATATTTCATTTCCTTTATTCATCACGGACTTTTCTTGCTCTACAAACATAACTGATAGTATTGAATCTTCAGAGCAAATTATTTCTAAAATGCCAATAGGTGAATTATAATAACCATAATATTTTTCAATCATACAAAAACCTCCTAATAAATTTTTATAATCTGTTATACTTTTATCTCATTGATACTATTTCTTTTTCTATACTCCTTAGGAGCAATACCTGTATTTTGCTTAAAACAATTATAAAAATTAGAAAGGCTTTTAAACCCTACATCGTATGCAATTTCTAGAATAGTATCATTACTTTTACTTAGAAGCTGCATCGCTTTATTTATTCTTAATTGTGATACATATTCGTTAGGTGTTAGTCCTGTATATTCTTTAAACAATCTTGTTAAATGACTAGTACTAATACCAAATTCCTTTGAAATAAACCTGAAATTAATTTGTTTATTATAGTTCTGGATTAACTTTTTCTTTATTTTTTCAATTAATTCTCTATTCGGTTCAAAATTATATTCCTTTATATCAGGTCTGCATAATTTACATGGTCTGAAACCTTCTTTCATAGCATCATCTACACTATTAAAAAACAATATATTCTCTTTCAGTGGTGTCTTGGCTTTACATGATGGTCTGCAAAAAATACCTGTTGTTTTCACAGCATAGTAAAATAACCCATCATAATACTTATTACAACTTATTACTGCATTCCATTTTTCATCTTCAGATACTACTATGTTTCCTTGCATAATTACCACCTCCTAAAAGCATTTACATAATTATTATAGGGTTCTAAGCTCATAACTAAACTTATTCTATATAGATTTCCTTACTTTCCTTATAACAATTAATAATGCTAATTTTACTCATAATTATAATTCCATTCCTCGTAAAAGTTTATTTTATGTTTTGATTCTAGCATTACTAAAATTATAAATCTTCCTGCATTTCGCTATGTAATTTTAAGTGTTTTCACTAAGGCACTTCAGGTACTCAAAAGAGTCTACGTCATTTATAGAAGTAAAAGCAAAAAAAGTGCTCCATCCTCGCAAGATTAGCACTTTTTTAAGATTCATAGTTGATATAAAAGTTTTATCCAATAGCCCTAAAACAAAATAAACCTTCTAATCTTTATTCTTTAATATTAAATGTTTTTAAGTGTTTTTGTTATCTCATTTTCATATATTCCACCATGATAACATATTATTCTATCAATATCATAATCTAAAAACTTTTTAATAGACCTTTTAGCCCCTTCTATGTCTAAAGTATACTGAGGTAGTGCGATATCTATAATTCCATTTTCTACAACCAAAGCATCTCCAGTTATTAATGATTTACTTTCTTTGTGATAAATAGATATGTGCCCTGGCATATGTCCAGGAGTAGCTATTATTTCAATTCCTCCACAAAACTCTAAATAATCTTTATCTTTTAATGTTACATCTACATTACAACTTTCTACTGTTTCAAGGATTTTATGAAAATAATTAGCTTGCTCTTTTTCCTTTTCTGTTAAAGAATCATATATACTTTCAGCTTGTTGTAGTCTTAACGATTTTTTACTAGCATTAATATATGGTGCATCTTCTTCAGATGCCAATATCTGTATACTAGGATATTGTCTCTTAAATTCTGCTAACGCTCCCATATGGTCAAAATCATGATGAGTTATAATTATTTTAGATAAATTTTTTATATTAACTCCATTATTTATTGAAACATCCTCTATCAATCTGAGAAAATCAGGATATCCACAATCTATTAATACCATCTCATTTTCATCTTCTAACATTACAGGGTAAATAGTATCGTTCTTGTCACCAAATTTGAAAGACACTTCTAATATATTTATCTTACTCATGCTAATCACTCCTAATAATAATCTAGTCACTTAAATAGTATCATGTAGTTGAAACATGTAGTTAGTCTCTAAATATTTATGTATTATTTATTCCCACATACTAACCATAAGCATACATGCTCTCATGCTTTATTTATAATACATTTTATATTCCCTAATAATTTTCCTAATACTATTTTGAGTAAGATAATATTTATTTGCTAATTCCTTAACTGAACTTCCATTATTAAATGAATTGTAAATTTGTGTATTTCTTTCTATTAATTCATTTTTAAACCCACTATTCTCTCCCCAACTTTTTCTATTTTCATCTTTTCTAGGTATATATAAATAACTTCCATCAACATACTGTTGAATTATACTAATAATTTCTTTAGGTAATATATTTTGTGCATTTTTATACTTCATAGTCTTTGCTCCTATTTAATATTTATATTTTTAAAAATATTAAAGCAAAAACTGCACAAAACTATTTTGATTAAATCTCTCTTTTAAAACAGCTCCTAACAAAATATGTTCTGTGTTATTACAGTCTTTGCTTGGAGCTTAATGCAATAACTAGTTTTTGTGTCAAGTTTTTCATCTCTTTTCTCCTAACTATTGATTTATATATTTACTAAATTTTAAACTCTAAATACTAATTATTCATTAGTTCCAATTTAGTAAAAACCTCATTTACTTATGATACGTTTCAACATATGAAATCCTAAATTTAAATCTTTGTATCTATCTTTGTCCTAACTTTAAATTTGGTACTGCATTTAGTGTTAAATCTGCAATTCTACCAGCTTTATACTCATAATAAGCAGCACTTCCAATCATAGCTGCATTATCTGTACATAAGATTGGTGCTGGGAATAGAACTTTTATCCCTTCCTTTTCCCCTCTTTCCATAAGCTTTGCTCTAAGATAAGAGTTAGATGCAACTCCTCCAGATATAGCTATTTTATCTACTTGTTTCTCTTTGCAAGCCTTCATAGCATTATCTACTAGTACATCTACCACAGCCTTTTGGAAGGAAGCCGCTACATCAGCTTGATTATAGCTCTCACCCTTCATTTGAAGAGAGTTTAAGTAGTTAAGTACAGCTGATTTAACTCCACTAAAGGAGAAATCTAGTGTCTTATCGTGGAAATTTGCCCTTGGAAACTTAATAGCGTCCTCATTTCCCTCTTTAGCAATCTTATCAATTTTAGGTCCACCAGGATATCCAAGTCCAATAGCTCTAGCCACTTTATCATAGGCTTCCCCTGCTGCATCATCTCTAGTTTCTCCTAGAACTTCAAAACTGCCATAATCCTTCATATGAACAATAAAGGTATGTCCTCCTGATACTACTAAAGTAATAAAAGGTGGTTTTAGATCCTTATGTTCAATAAAATTAGCACTTATATGCCCTTCAATATGATTCACTCCTATAAGGGGAATATTTAATCCATAAGCCAAAGCCTTAGCATATTGAAGCCCTACAAGTAAAGCTCCCACAAGTCCTGGTCCATAGGTAACGCCCACTGCATCTATATCTTGAAAAGTTAGGTTTGCTTCTCTAAGTGCTTCTTCCACCACAGCACTAATAGCCTCTATATGCATTCTTGAAGCTACCTCTGGCACAACTCCACCAAATTTTTTGTGTATATCAATTTGAGAAGCTATAACATTAGATAAAACTTCTCTTCCATTCACTACTACTGAAGCTGCTGTTTCATCACAACTTGACTCTATAGCAAGTATTTTAAAATTTTCTTTTACTTCATTTGCTTCTTTCATATTTTTCACCTACTTTTAAATAATTTACACACTATGAAAGTTTATATTATAAGTTTACCCTTAAGGTACTAACTTAAACTTATCCACATGCTAAAATAATATATCCACATATTTATACAATTATATTAACAAATGTGATTACTTCATACATTTTATCATTTTTTAAAGAGTAATTACACACTTTATATTATTTACTTTAAAATTTAATATAGATTTATTGTTCTTATTCAAACATAAGTTCCTGTGTTATAATATACTTACTAAAGTTATTTATTTAAACAATTAATCACACAATCATAGAAAGAGGAATTAAAATGAAAGATATTAACTATGCTAAAGTTGTGGTAAAGGGATCACCAATTTCTAAATCTAACTTTAAACTTTTCAATAGCAGTAACAGAGCTATTTTACCATATAACTCTGGAAAATATCATGATAGATATGCACTATACGAGGAAGAAATAGCCTACGAATGTAGGGTTCAAAATCCAAGTGTAACCTTAACAGAGGCACTTATAGCTGTCCTTAAGGTTTATTATAAAAGTGAAAAACGTCATCCAGACACAAATAACATAACAAAAAGTATTTTAGATGGTGTTGAGAAAAGCGGCCTTATCATAAATGATGCCCAAGTAAGAAGACTTATTATAGAAGAATTTTACGATAAAGAGAACCCAAGATTTGAACTAGAACTCTTTGGGGAAAGTTCCTATGCCATGGATTATAAAATAGTCAAGCTAGAAGAAAAACAGCCCATAATAAATTATGAACCTCCCAGCAACAAAAAAAATAAAACCTTAGATAGCTATAGTGCCTCAGGTTTATGCAAAGAGCTCTCCCTTGGAGATAACAATCTATCTTCCAGTAAAAGCTCTAAACAAATCTGTGAACTTTGTCTAAAGGAAGTTTCCAAAGATAATATCATGTCTTGTAATAAAGGAAAAACTCTAATATGTAAAAGTTGCTTTAAAAAACTATTCTAAAAAAACACAAGGAATTTAAAGTAATAAATTTATTTAAAGAAAGATTGAGCATGTCCTTATAATTATTAAGTACATGCTCAACATTTTATAACTTACAAAAGCATCAATTTAAAATGGTTCTTCCATTAATGAGAACTACTCGTTTAGAAAACATGCCATGAACAACTTTATCCTCTTCTCCCCGAGAGATAAAAGGATAATTATAAGTTCTATAGACAATTTCTCTTTTATTTTTGAAGTCATCAATATAGACAATCCAATACTGGCTTCCACTTCTGGTTTCCTGTGAATCTTTCACCCCAGTGCATATACCTATTAAAGATATATACAATCCCAAAATATACTACCTTCCACATGGTAATCCGTACCGTTTACTGCTGCTCGCCACTTCATTTGATGGTCATTCAACCCTAACAGTATAATTTTCTCTGTAATAAATATTAGGTTCACATAAATTCCTAACATTCTAAAATAGGCAATAATAAAATATGGCTTCTTTATTATAAGTGAAGAAAAAAGAATATGTAAATAACCATGGAGTTATACCCATGGTTTAATATAATTAATTTATATCTTGAGCTTTCATTTTATCCAGTTCAGCTTCTTTCTCTTTTTTGTATCTCTTACGTCCATATTCCCATTCTGCCAAAAACATATTAGTTAATATGAGAAATGGAAATAAATTTCTAAAGCTAAGTGTTAGTTTTGTAAATCTAAACACACATATTGTAAAAATCACTGATATTAAAGGTATAATCCCTCCTAATAAACAGTTCTTTTGTTTGCCAAGAAAATATTCAACTCCTAAGAGTGCACCTGCAATTACAAATGCAATAATAATAGTACTTATATTTGACATGGTTATTCTCCTTTCGAACATTTTTTGTACTTGTCAATAATCAACTTTGCAGTTTCCAAATCAATCTTAGAATCCACCGCCAATCCTTTAATAAATATTTGGAATGGCTCTTCTTCTTTCTTATCATTTAGTTCAATTTTTTGAATCAGTTTATCCAATCTCAATCTCACAGTAGGATAAGATACTTCATACATTTTTGCAATATCTTTTAAAGATCCAGATTTCAACACAAAGTTTTTCAAAAAACCTGCATCTTCTTGCTCTAAAGCAAGTATCCATTGTGGTATTTTATCAATATCCATTTTAACCTTCCTTTCATATTATGTTTAATAATATTAATTATAACCTAAATAATATTAAAGTCAATAAGTAACATAATATAAATTTAATTAATTTTCCCTACTCAAAATTATATAACAAATAAGAGGTGGAGTTTTTACTCAACCTCTTATAATATTCTATTCCATTTCGAACTAAGCCTGCTCTATTTTTTCTACTATATAACCTGCGTCTTCAATGGCACACTTCATTTCTCTATCATTAACAGAATCTGTTCCATCAACCACTACTATTTGAGATTTTAGGTGTACATCCACATTATCAATCCCATGAACTCCTTGCAAGGCTGTCTTAACATTGGTAACACATTTTCCACAAGTCATACCTTCAACAGTTAGTCTTTTTTTCATTTCTAATTTCCCCTTTCATTAATATACATATAGTATTAATATAATTATTAAAAATTATTGATAAAATATTTAAAAGTGTTAGTATAGTATTATAGACACATAATTCTAAATTTTTTAAACATAAGAAAGTATACGATTTCATTTACATAGTTCCATTTGCAAGTATACGGTTTCATTAAAATTAAGGATTATGTTAACTACACATTAAAAAATCAAATAAAAAAGTTAATTTTATTAGGGGGAGATTTGGTAATGGAGAAAGAATTCAATTGGAAAGAATTAGGGTTTGATTACCTAAAGGCAGATTTTAATTTTATTTCTCATTATAAAGATGGACAATGGGATGAAGGAAACTTAGTTGAAGATGATAAAATAACAATTAGCCAAGGTTCAACATGCCTGCATTATGGACAACAATGTTTTGAAGGTTTAAAAGCATATACTCATAAAGATGGAAAAGTATGCTTATTCAGACCTGATCAAAATTCTAAAAGATTAAATGAAAGCTGTAGAAGAGTTTTAATGCCAGAAGTACCAGTAGAATTTTTCTTAGATGCTTGCAGAAGAATTGTTAAAGCAAACAAAAGGCTTATACCACCATATGGAAGTGGAGCAACACTATATCTTAGACCTTACGTAATAGGTGTAGGTGACAATGTAGGTGTTCGTCCTGCTAGGGAATATATATTTGGAATCTTTGTTACACCAGTTGGACCATACTTCAAAGGTGGAATGGCTCCAGTTAACTTCATAACTTCTGACTACGATAGAGCTGCTCCTATGGGAACTGGTGCTGCTAAAGTTGGTGGTAACTATGCTGGAAGTTTATTACCTCATGCAGAAGCTGTTAAAGCAGGCTTTGCTGATTGTATCTATTTAGATCCAGCAACTCATACAAAAATAGAAGAAGTAGGTGCTGCAAACTTCTTTGGAATAACTAAAGAAGGTACCTTTGTTACACCTAAATCTCCATCTATATTACCAAGTATAACTAAGAGATCTCTATTATATTTAGCTGAGCATAACTTAGGTATGAAGGTAGAAGAAAGAGACGTATTAATAGATAACTTAGATGAATTTGCAGAAGCTGGAGCTTGCGGTACTGCAGCTGTAATCACTCCAATCGGAGCAATCCAACATAAAGAAAACAAACACGTTTTCCATAGTGAAACAGAAGTTGGCCCAGTAACTAGAAAACTTTATGAAACTTTACTAGGAATTCAAGCTGGAGATATAGAAGCACCAGAAGGATGGATATTCAACGTAGAAGTTTAATATAATATTTAAGGCTCATCATAAAAAATTATGGTGAGCCTTTACTATATTCTATTAACAGAATGAATTTAGTCTCATTCCAAAACTTTAAAATTTTCCCCTTAAATATTTTAAAGTTTTAGCTTTTCTCTTATCTCTTTCCTAATTTTTATAAATTCATCAAACTCATAAAAAAATCTTATTTTCTGCTCTGGAACAGCATTACCCCAAGGCTTGTCTTCTAATACAAATAAAGCAAAGGATTCTGCAATATCTTCTGCTGGAGATGTAGATGCATACTCATTTGCAAAATCATTTATATGTCTAATATAAAAATAACCCCTAGCTTCATCTGGATCTTCCACTCTTTCAGCTATAAGTGAATCTTCATAAATATCAGCCCAATACCTCTTATAAAATTCATTTAAATAGGAATTTTCTTTAGCTAAAAAATATCCTTCTTCATAATAATAATTCGGATCCACTTTCTCCGTATATTCTAATTCTTCTCCATTGGTAGTAAGAACATGGGCAAATTCATGTATTACCGTTGCAGTAAGTTCGTTATCCTCACTTCTAGCATCTTCATAATCTATGCTTAAATCATATTTAAATAAATCATTCTCCATTATCCTTACATAAGCTAATGTATCATACTCTCCATCCGAGAAGATAGTTAAATTTTTAAAATACTTCATTTCATTTTTAGGTAATACTTTATTAACCTCATTCCATATCTCATTAGCTTCTTTTACAACTTCTTCCGATGGCTTATCTGGAGTTAACACTTTAATTGGTTTATAACTTATAGAAAGGTCTTCATTAATTTTAAATACACCCTTTATCTCTGACGGCTCTACAATTTGATATATAATCATTGATGAGTCTAAATCAGAGTATTTCTTAAGGATATTGTCCATATCACATTCAAAATCAAAATCCTCACCTGCTTTAAATCTTTCTTCTAAAGCTATTACACTTTCATAATCATCTTCACTTATATAACCTTTTAAATCATTTATAATCTTTTCTCTATATTGATTCCTTAGTTCTTCTTTTTCTTTTTCAGTATTTTCAAGTTCTTCGATTTCATTAATGTCATCGATTAAATCTACCTGATTTTCCTTTAAAAGTCTTCGGCTATACTTTTTAGTTAATTTATTTAACCTTTTATTAAACTGTAACTTTAAACTTTCTTCTCTTTCACTCCTGTCACCTATTCCATCTGCTAACTTTTGTTCTTCAATAATAGATATCTCTTTATACACATCATATAATCTACTTTTTTCTACAGGATTTATATAATTAGAAAGTTCACCTAAATTATTGGAGAACCCCTGAGCATAATCTTTTTCTACTCTTACTTGGTAAAAACTAAAAAAGCTAAATAGTATAACTGCAATTAAATCTACTGGAATTAATAATTTTTTCATAAGCCTCTCCTTTCATGTCTATCTAATTTTATCATAAATTTAATATATATGTAATTAGTTCATTAACCTAGTATATATATAAATATAATCCATAAAAATTACCCTAATAAAGATAATTGCATATATAGTATTAAGGGGTATTTTTGAACATCAATAAAAGTTTAATAATATCTTGATTAAAGTTAAGGGGGGATACTAAAGCAAATGGAAGCTGAAATATTAAAAATAGCTCTATCTCAAGGTATATGGGCAGTTCTCAGCATATTTCTATTGTTTTATATATTAAAAGCTCAAGAAAAAAGAGATGAAAAGCAAGAAGAAAGAGAAAAGAACTACCAAGAGATAATATCAAAAATAACAGATAAATTAATGATAATAGAAGAAGTTAAAAAAGATGTTGAAGATATAAAAAAATATATTATAACCAACAATAAGTAATAAATAAAATGTAAGCCAATGACATTAATACTGTCATTGGCTTATTTATTATTATGCTTATTGTTGAGATTAAATTATGTTTAATAATATTCTAATTCCCCTTGTTACTACAAACATGACTGCACCTTTTATCATTAATTCCATGCTATCATCTCCTTATAGAATAGATATTTAAAGTTTTTATTTTTACACTAATAGTACGTACAACTCTTTAAAGTTACATTCATATTAATGAAAAATATTAGAATGCAATATTATAAAATGGTTGCTTCATAAAATTTTCAACCTTATTTTAATAGAAGAATCCTATGTCTTAAACATAAGATTAACTTTAACATGAAATGTATTATTTCAATCCTTATTTTAATGGATTAGCCTCTATAGCAAACACCTTGTTAGGATAACCATAATAAGCATTATCGTTTCAATCCTTGTTTTAATGGATTAACCTCTATGGCTTCCTATATATTGGAAAGATTTTTCTTGGTATAATAGTTTCAATCCTTGTTTTAATGGATTAACCTCTATGGCTCTGTTCTATTGTTCCTTTGGAATCAACTGTACTGTTTCAATCCTTGTTTTAATGGATTAACCTCTATGGCATATCTTATCAGCTTCATTTACTATGCCCGTACCTTCGTTTCAATCCTTGTTTTAATGGATTAACCTCTATGGCGTTATTTTCTACCTTTCAGCTCTTTATTTTGTTTTATGTTTCAATCCTTGTTTTAATGGATTAACCTCTATGGCATTTGCTATATATGCAGAAATATTAAGACAAAACCTGTTTCAATCCTTGTTTTAATGGATTAACCTCTATGGCATTTTTATTAGTTTCTATATTTTGCTTGATGTTAGGTTTCAATCCTTGTTTTAATGGATTAACCTCTATGGCACAAGTAGATTTATGGACCAAAATCCGTTTCCTGAGTTTCAATCCTTGTTTTAATGGATTAACCTCTATGGCTTTTAACAAGTTCAAGCTGACTTTCATAATTCTCAATGTTTCAATCCTTGTTTTAATGGATTAACCTCTATGGCTGATAAATTTTTTAGTTAGTTTCTTAAATTTACTTATGTTTCAATCCTTGTTTTAATGGATTAACCTCTATGGCTCTTTGTTTAACACTAATCATCAAAACACCTACTGTTTCAATCCTTGTTTTAATGGATTAACCTCTATGGCGGATTTAATACGTGGTCTACGCTTATAGTTTCTTGTTTCAATCCTTGTTTTAATGGATTAACCTCTATGGCAGCATTTTCTTAAATTTTATTGAATTAGTGCCCTTTATAGCAGTTTAAAGACAAGTTTAAAAACTTCATTAAGTATACTTTTTTAATCTAAAAAATGCTTAATTCTGTCCACATTACATACTTAGTATACCCTAAAACTTATTGATTTATCAACATTATAAAACTTACCACTTGTCTACTTCTAAAAATTTAAATATATTTTACACTTTCTCTATAGTTCCAAATCCTCTTGATACAGATTTACCAATGCCAAAATAGTTTGGAATATTGAAATTCACTTTAAAATCTCCTATAAATGCTATATGCTTAATACCTTTTAACATAACTTCTTTTTCTTTTAAATTAACCCAACAGGTAATTCTTCTATCCACAGTGTAACCTATTCCCTTTGACATAGAAATAACATTACCTATTAGAATTTTCTTTAATATTTCTTCTTGATCTATTTTATTACCCTTTCTATATGCTTCAATATTTTTTTGACTTAAGGATATCCAAGGAGTTAAAAATTTATATTCAATATAATCATCTTCACAACCAAATTCAAATTCTTGCTTAATTATTTCCTTTTGAAATGTATCGTATTTAATACCATCAAGTACTAATTCATCATCATTAACCCCTATCTTAGCTACAGTATTTGCTCCTTCCTTAATTCCTATAATAATTGGAATTTTTGATAACACCTTATACTGTACCATTGGATATCTATATATAAATTTATCTTCCTCATGATTATGTAGAAGATTATTTTCACTATATTTATTCCCTAAATATCCTCTTATCTTTTCTCCATGTCTTGAGGTTAGTTTTATATCATCAAACATTACCCTACAAACTTCTAATCTCAATAATTTTCCTCCTTAAATACAAGTAGTATTTCTTCTTATTATTCCTCTATCCTTATCATAATCTTCTTTGTTTAAAAAATTGCTCCCCTTTATCTCATGTACCATATCTATAACATCATTTTTATTTACAGCTATTCTATATTTATTTAGTATCCTCCAAGCATTGACAACTTCCTGTTCTTCATAATTTTCACTGTTCTCAATTATTTTTATACAATCATCTGATTCACTATTATATCTAATGATTACATCTATTTTATTCTTATTTTCTTCTATTAACTCTAATTTTCTAATATTTTGTACCCTTAAAGCTTTTATTTCTTCACAGTACTCTTTATAATCCTGTAAACTTTTATTCTTAGTAACTTCTCTCAACTTAGAAAAATATTTACTATTAATTTGCCATAATTCATTTTCTTCAAATTTTTCTCTATCATCTAGTATTTTAAACGTAGCTTCTAATAATGGTCCAGCATAAACATATGAAGCAAATGTTTTTCCACTTTCACCTATTAACCTATAAATCTTAACTATTCCTTTACCATTAACCCCATTTCTATTAGCCCTGCCAGCCGATTGATTTATACAATCCATTGGAGCAATATCTCTGTACACAATATCGAAATCTAAATCTACTCCTGCTTCAATTAACTGTGTTGATACTAATATATATTTTTCTTTACTATTTTTGATTTCTTTTATTATCTTTAATCTTACTTCTGGAATAATTTCTGTACTTAAATATATAACTTTTCTAGCTCCACTTAATTCTTCTTTTAGAAAATCAAATACTTCTAAAGTTGATTTCACGGTGTTTAATATTATAAGAAAACTTTTATTTTTATTCTCCTCAATATCCTTAACTACTATTTCTCTAAAATCAACTAAATTCAACATATTTTCAGTATGATTTTCAAATACTATTCTATTCATTTTACTAAATATAACATCATTATCCTTAACTAATTCTTTACCTTGTAAGAATAAAGGCTTAGTTGCTGTTACCGTTATAACGTAACAATTAAATTTATCACATAAAATATTAAATAAGTCTTCAATTATAAGATAATACTTAGGTGGTATAGCTTGAACCTCATCAAGTATTATTATTGATCCTGCAAGCTTATGGAATCTATGCATTATTGAATTCAACCCTGACTTAAACATAGTATTAAATAATTGAACAAATGTTGTAGTTATAACTGTACTCTGCCAGTTATCAACCAAAAATCTTGCATCATAATTTCTATATTCTTTATCTTCGCTGTCCTTATATTCTATTGGTGACATAGAATGATGTTTTAGTATTAAATCACTAGTTACATCTATATTACTCAAGTTTATTATTTCTTCTAATACATCATAGTTTTGATCTATAACACTCATAAAAGGAATATTATAAATTATATTAGGTATTATCTTCTTCTCGTCTATCAATCTTTCACTTAATCTAAATGCTGCACCATAAACAGATATGGTTTTACCTGTTCCTGTTGGCACATTAATAGACATTATCCTATCCTTATCTAAATCTATATTATTTATTGAATCTATAGTGTTATTATATATATCATCTCTAATACTAAATAATGGTGATTTTTCTATATCAGGAATTTTATTTATTAAATCTTTTCTCAATTTATTTTTATAATTTCCAGTAAACTCATCAGTTAATATTCCCTTATTTTTAAATGTATTTCCTGTAATTAGCTGAGTTTTATCTCCTGTAAGTAATAATGACCATAAATATTGAAGCCACATAAATTCTTCTTCTTGCTCTTTTATAGATTTCTTTTTAATAACTAATGCTCTTTTTATATAACTTAGTTTTACTTCTTTAATAAGGCTTCCATCCTTCATCTTATCAAAGAAATCTTTCAGATTCTTATTATATATAGATTGTAACTCATCTATATTTTTTCTTATATCTTCACTTATATCTTTTAAATTTTTCTCATTATCAGTATTAAAAAAACTATTATCAATATCTATGTTACCATGATGTCTCTTAACACATATAAATCCTATCATCTTCCAACGCTCAGGTAGCATATAATAAGTAAAATAAGCTGATATCTCTCCATGTTGCTTCCGCTCTCCATAATACCTACCTTGCAAATACTCTTGAAAATATGAGCTCGCCTTTCCAAAATCATGGCATAATCCTATTGTTTTTATAACTTTTTCTAACTCATTGTTTATAACACCATTATATTTTGTAGTATTCAAAGCTATTTCTGCAACACCAGTTAGGTGGTCAACTAAAAGTTGATCACCTTTATTGTTATCAAATATATGCGATTTTAACTTAAAAGAAGTACACATTAGATTCTCCTACCTTTAAAACACCTTTAAATTGTGCAACAATACTTCCTCCTGGTACAAATGCTACTTTTTCATATTTAATATATTCTCTATTTTTCTCATTCTTTATTGGAATTCTATCAAGACAAAGTTGCACTTCCTGATTCTCCTCCAAGATAATTTGAGCTTTAGGTATTACACAATTAGTTAACCCCACATCTTCCGATACTTTAGTTATTTCTTCCATACCTTCAAAGTTTAACTTTGCTATATGTTCACTAGCTCCCAAATAAGGAGTAAATATATAACTTCTATTTATTAATATCTTCTTTATTTCCTTTAATTTTTCCTCTGAATCCATAACATAAATTCTATAATCTACATCCCTTAAAAACTCTATTCTTGACGGAAATGTAGGTGAACCATTATTTTTGATTTGTGGAACTAAATTAAAACTTTGAGTATCCTTTTTTATGGGTTTTAATACTTCAATTCCTATCTTCATTTCCTTAGTATACTCATATAAATCTTTATAATCTATTCCCATTACTGCACCTATAAGACCTTTTATAGCTATAGGATGCATAATAGTGTAGGTTAAAGCAGAAGTTGTTGTGTAGGGACACCTAAACCTTGCAAAATCTCCAGACGCTCTAAAATTTAAAGCCTTCATTATACACACCTCTAAGCTTTCTACATGTATACCACATTAAATTCTTCAGATATATTTTCTACTTGTACCTTAGGATGAAGATATATATTTACTTTTTCAACAACTTCTTTATGCAAATCTACAAACCTTTTTAAGTTTGTAAAGTCAAAGGTAAACTCATCTATTCCTCTTAATTCTAAATCTTCTTTATCATATTTTACATCTACATAATCAAGCTCTCCGTCTATATAATTTTTATTATATATTACTTCAACTAATACTCTAGGCATTTGATTTTTAGATGTACTTTTATAGTTTCTAATACCTGATAGTAATATATCCTTAAAGTTTTCTAAATCTTGATCTATTACATTTATATCTTGTCTTTTTGCACATTGATCATTATATACCATATATGTTTTAAATAATGCATATGGTGTATAGTATTTAGACCATATTGTTCCTTGTGCTTTACCTTCACCTGATGTAAATGAAGCTGTACCTTGTGCAAATTTTATTTCAGCCTCATGTATACTTTTACTCCACATAACTTGAAGTGGTCCAGTTATGTTAAATTTAGGTTCTGTAACAACAGCTCCAAATAATTTAACATCTATATAATCTGACTTTAATAATGATTCCAATTCTGCTTTACCTTTTTCATTTAACTCCTTTACTTTCTTTTTATCCGTTTCATCTTTTATAAAATTATCTAATATTATTTTATTTGCTACTCCCTTACAATCTAAATACTTATCTTTATCATCTTTAGTTGCTCTAACAAATACTTTTAATCCTCTATTATCTGCTTCTTCTCTAAAATATCTTTTTATCCTAACATCAGACATTTCTAATTTCCCTGTACTCTCATCATATCTAGGTCTATTTTCATTTATCATATCTCCATTAGGATTTGCCATAGTGCAATCAGTAAATAACAAAAACTCTCTTGTATTCGCCATTTTATATTCCCTCCTTATTTTCTTGTATTTCTTCATTTATATCATTTTCTAAATCAATAGCATTCTCTTGAACCTTTTTAAAGTAACTATCCATTCCCCAAAAGAATATATATTTAGCTTCATCTGAACTTAACTTACCACTTGGATTAGCCATTAGCTCTTTAGATTCTGTAAGAATATCTTTAAGCCATGCAGATGAAATTTTATATTTAATCATCTTATCACTTAGTAAATTACTAAAATATATAAAATCTTTAAAGTCAAATTTTCTTGCAAAGAAGAAATTTTTATCTAATGAGCTTCTATCTGCGATCTTTCCTTCTTCATTTGAGTTGCCTTTTTTTATCATATAGTTAACAAAATTATAAGCCATACCAATTAAAAACCATGATTTTTTTTCATTACTATTAAAATAACTTGGATTATCCATAAACAATTCTTTATAATCACCATATTGAGTCATAACTTTAAATCCTCCCTCTATGCACCCTGCATCTACTAAGAAATTATAAACCTTACCTATATTGCTAACAGTAAATTTATTTTTACCGTTTATAAATTCATATTTATGCACCATCATAGCTCTAGTAAAAAAAGTGTTTCTATTAATACTTTTTCCTAAAAATAAAGCATCTACCATTCTTAGTTTCTCTTTATTAGTAGTGTCAATTCCTTTTAATCCCACCTTTATAGCAGTGGAATAGTTTATAATATTATATAACTTAATACCATATTTAGTAAGTAGTATAGATAATTCACCAAATCTTGATGGTAGCATACTCTTTATTGTATGTTGTACATAAAATGTCTTATTTCCTTCCTTTTCAAAGAAAATTATATCTGTCTCAGTATTTCCTTTACCTAATAACTCCAATACTATCTCTTCATCATTATATATATTAGATATAAAATTCTGTCTATCTTCGCTAACAATTGTGCTACTCTCATATATTGCTTTTGTTTGTTCATTAAAATTATGAGGTAAAAACATTACACTTTTATCAATCCAATAAGTAGTTAATTTATTTTCAACATACTCTTTACCTATCAAAATATCATTTAAGCAACCTTTACACATAGTTACTCCAAATTTATCTTTTTCATCTACAGAACCATATACATCCTTATCGTTGGTGTAAAATTTATAAGTTGTAGTATTAAAAACCTGCTTTTTTTCTCCACAAAAATGGCATATATGCTTTCCACTTATAGCTTTAAATCTAGTAGCATACATTTTATCTAAAAATTTATCTTTAAATAATTCATAAGGATATTTTCCATTTAATAATATTACTACTATAAAATTTTTATGTTGATTACTTATCTTTTGATAAATTATATCTTTAATCTGGTTATAACTGTTTTCAACCCCACAATAAGCTAATGTAGTTTTTATTTTTTTATCAAACTTTTCTATTTCTTTAGAATCCTCTTTATAAAAATCTGCTCTTAAAGCTCCACCCTGAGCATCATTTCCTGCTTGATAAAAAAGAGCTTTAGTAGTTATATCTCCATAAAACTCTTGACTTTGTGTCTCTATTTCACCATTATCCTTAATATCAATAAGAAGAATTTCCTTTACTACATCCCCTTCAATTTTGTTAACTAAACTTCTTACAATATCAACTTCTGTTATTCCATTACTTTCTCTTAAATATGTCCCTATATCTCTTATTGCATTTATCATTCTTTCACCTCCTAAATTAAATGTTATTCTTATTATCTTCATTTTTATAAGTTTTATCCTTTAGTAATATCTATATCTTATATCTAATATATTTTATATGTATATTTTATCATATAATTGTTAAATATTAATAAATACAGTTAAATAAGTTTTGAAATGTAATGTCTATTTCTTACTAAAATCCATTAAAACAAGGCTAAAGGGAGATAAAATCTCCCTTTTATTATTTTTCACATATATTTTTATAACAACAGTCAATGCATCTAGCTTTGCTCGATGTAGCCTTTGGATAATATCCATCTACAACCTTTTTATAATCATAAATATATTTAATAGATTTCTTTTTCAACTTATCATCAAAGTCAATCTCTTTAAGTAAATTTTTACTTCTTAAATATACTAAAAACAATTTATTTACCTTAACTTTATATAACTCTTCAATAACTAATCCATACATAGCCATCTGAGTTTTATAAGTTTCAAAATCTTTATCTTTGTATTCTGCAAATTTATAATCTAATGGTGCATAGGTTCCATCATTTAGCAGATATATTTCATCTACTATCCCTTTTATTCCATATCTTTTAGATACTATATATTTCTCCTGTTCTTTGCTTACTCCACCTATTCTTTTTCTAACTTGATTCACATTTTGTAATTTCTTATCTAAATGTTTCTCTCTTCCTATTTGTACCTTAAATCTATTTTCTTCATATTGTCTTATTCCTAAGTTCTTCATAAAGTATATAAATCTAGGACAATATAAAAATTCTATTATATCTGAAGGTGTTACATACTCCTCAAATTCACTAAAGGAATTTTGATACAATTTCATTGCTAATCAACTCCCTATCAAAACCATTGCCAATTATATCTGTATCATAGATATAATCTTTACTAGTCGGAAAAATATATATAGAATCTGTGCCATCATCTACTAATCTTTCCATGATAATCTTAAGCTCATCTTTTTGATTTTTATTAAGTTCCCCTAAAAAAATACTCTTTTGAACCCTATATAATCCTTTATTCTTACAAGCTTTAACTACTGTATTTCTAGCTCTATTCTCCGAAATATCATACATTACCCAATAAAGCATCACATCACCTCATTTAAAATTTTATTGGCAATGTTATGACAATCATATTGAATAACATTATTAATCCTTATAACTCTACCCTTATACTTAATTTTTTCTTCAAATCTATTATTTACGGCCTCGATTAATGTCTGTTTACCTAATTTATTTAGCCAATACCCTCCACCTTCTATCTTATCAAACATGTCTTGCTTTATTTTCCTCTTAGAAAACAAACTAAAAACAACCTCATCCATATACCCTCTATACATTTCTATAAGATCAAAAACCAGAGCTGTTCTATTGTAATTATCAGTATGCATTATTCCTATATATGGATCTAATCCTGCAATTATACATGAACTTTCTACCCTTGAATAAAGTATCCCATAAGCATAATTAAGCATACAATTAAATTCATCACTAGCTGGATTTTTACTTCTACCCTTAAATTTATACTTCTCAGGTATCAACTCTCCTAAAGTACTAAAATACCTTCTAGCACAGTAACCTTCTTGTCCCTCCATTGTTCCCCTTATAATATCTATAGGTGTATTGTTTAACAAGGATAAAGTACGCTTGTGTTCTTCCATATCTTTAACAGCTTCATCTATCAACTGAATTTTTTCATCACTTCTATTTAACTTAAGTTTATTTAAATGATTTATTTGATTACTTATTTTTTGGTCTATCCATTCTTTAACAAACTCTGTTCCCATTGATAATTCATTTAATTTTAATTGATGTCTTCTTATTGTAGTTATACTACCTAACTTTGAATGCCATACCCTAGCAAAAGGTTTTCCATTATACTCCAAAAAAATAACATCAATATTATTTTCTATTGCTAATTTTAATGCATCTGTTGTTACAAGAGCAGATGTTGTTATTAATATTTTCTCAACCTTTTTACTTGAAAATTCTTGTTTAACTCCATCTATAGTAACTTGAAATCGCTCATCAACTTTGCCAATATGTGCTCCCCTTGAGTTAATTACTAATTCCATAAATATATCCACTCCTTATTATTTATATCTTAATTGTGGACATGCTTTTACTCTTTTATTCTTCTTCTTACCTTTTCTTAATTATTCACCTGTAAAATTTCCCCTTTACCAAATAAACACAAGCCATCTCTAAAAAGAAATGGCTTGTGTTTAATTCTATTTATTTTTTCACTAACTACTGCAATTAAACTTCTTCTCGCCCAAACTGCAAAAGATTTTATTTTATTCTTATCCATCTTTAATTTCTACTTAAATTATTATAAATTTCTATTCCATATCTATCTATTTGTAATTTTATATCTTCGTTCATAGGATCTAAAAAAACAATATCTAAAGAATATATTCCCACAAGTTCATCCAATTCTACAGATATAGTACCCTTATACTTTTTATCACATAGAATGCCTAGGTCTATATCAGAATTATAATTATAGTTTCCCTTTGCTCTTGAACCAAAAAGAATCACTTTTTTTATATATTTATTACTTTTAAAATATGACATTAAGTTTATATATATCTTCTCTTCTATTCCATACATCTTACAATTTCTCCATTGATACTTTATCTAAAAGTTCTTCTATGGCGTCTATATATTTGTCTATTATGTCATTTTTTATAATTTCATAATCCTCTTCATTATATATATGGGCACTTGAGTTTCTTGCAAATAATATGTCATTCCAAACAATCATATCTTCTATGAGCCCCTCCTTGAATACATGTTTATAACATCCTCTAGGGTTATTTATCTCAAGTCCATCATCTTTAAAAATTTTAGATAATAACTTCCATGTTAAATCCTCTAAAGTTTCATACTTTTTTATAATAGAATCTCTATATACTTCTAATGTTATCTCATCTGCATCTTCTAACTTTCTATAATTTCCTCTTATATTTTTTAATTTCATAAGCATCCTATATGTGTAATTATAAGTTAAATTAATTGATTCATCATATTTATCTAATATTCCACTCATCTAATCGCCCCTAAGTTTTAAATCTAAAAGTTATTGTTGTTTATATTATTATATCTCAACATCTATTAGAGTTATAGTCCTCTTTTCTAATGTCCACTTATAATGTTAAAGATAATCAGTATAATTAGTTTTAATATCAATATTCTTTATCTCTGTTTCTGCTGAAGCTATTATTCTTGTATCAATGCTAAAGAAACTTACAGCATTGTCTTTAAAAAATTCCATTGCTTTTTTTAATACAGCATCCTTTACTTTATTATAATCCATAATTATCTCCTCTTTCTAGTTGTTTATATTACTATTATTTCCAACTAAAAAGAATTTATACGAATATACATTCTTATACTGTGTATGAAACAGAAACTTTCCAAAAATATATCACTAATCTTATTAAAAATGGTGAGCATGTACTTTAATATAAGTGCATACTCACCATTTATTTAAGTTATCTTACTTTAAGAAAACCCCTATTATTTTTATTTCATCAATAGCTATTCTTCATATATGAATGTAACTACCCTTCAAATTTATAAACTATTCTCCGCCCTTACCTAGCGCTGAAGAATCCCCACTTTCAATGACTTCTCCAGTATCTTTATCTTTAAAATTAACTATAGTTTTTGCTGTATCAAAGGATTTTCCATTCATAGCTTGATACATGTTTCCAGACATATAAAATCCTACTGCTACAAAAGGTTGAAGTCCGCCATAGGTTGCTTTATCAACCATAATATCAAATTGTGTCAAATCATCATTATATTTTATCTCTGCAAAAGAAGGATAATTTTCTTTATCAGCTAAAGTCTCCTTAATACTCTCGTCTACTGCCTGTTTCATACTTGCTAATAACTCTTTGTGAGTTTTCTTATCCATAATGTAGGTTACAGAACCGTCTTCATTGACTTTAACTTCATGGACACCTTTTGCTTTTGCTTCTGTCTCTATAGTAGTCTTATCACTTCCGTCAAAAAAAGCTGCAGGCAATGTTACTTCTACATCAAATAAATTTTTTTGTGAAGACATCTCTCCATCATTACTTTCTGTTTTCTTTTCTGCTGTAGCTCCATCTCCTGAAGTCTTTGAACCACATCCTACCATTGTAATTGCCATTGTAGTTACAAGTAGTAATGTTAAAATTCTCTTTTTCATAAATTTTTACCCCCATACTTAGCTAAATATAGCCTTGTTTTTATGTTTTTTAACATAATTCTTATAAAAAATAAGCAAAGATATAATATTTTTTATATTATATTTAAAATATAACACAAATAACATTATATATCATTAATTTTGCTTAAAAGTATAAATTAATTACATGAAATTATCTATTAGACCTCTACCGAAGCCCCAACACTCTCTGATACTTTCCAATCCATCCTAGATTTACATTTCTCACTTCACCATTTCTATTTTTACCTATGATAATTTCCATGATTTCTTTAGGTGTTTCCCTATCTTCCTCCTTATTTTTATCTTTATTTTCAGCGTCATAATAACTTTCCCTGTAAGGAAAGAGCACCATATCTGCATCTTGTTCTATGGAGCCAGATTCTCTTAGGTCTGATAACATTGGTCTTGAATCATTCCTGCTTTCTGCTGCCCTGGAGAGTTGAGCTAGTGCTATGACGGTAATTTTTAAGGATTTTGCCATTACCTTTAGCTCCCTTGATATCTTTGCAACTTCTTGCTCTCTAGATGAACTTACTCCAACAGATTCTATGAGCTGAAGATAATCAATTATTATCACATCTAAACCTTCTTTTTCCTTTAAAGTCTTCGCCTTTCCTCTTATGGTTGAAAGTGTAGTTGATGTGTCATCTATGAAAATTTTTCTCTTTGAAAGTTCTGAGGCTCCTATAATAAGCTTCTTTAGGTGGTCTTCTTCTAGATTTCCACTCTGTATATTTTTTAAAGAAACCAAGCATCTAGCAGAAAGCATTCTTTGTACAAGTTGGTTCTTTGGCATTTCTAAGGAGAATAAGCCCACCTTTGCCTCTTTAGAAACATGTTGGGCAAGATTTAAAGCAAAGGCTGTCTTTCCCATGGAGGGTCTTGCAGCTATAATAACTAGTTCTCCAGCTTTTAAGCCTGAGGTTACTGCATCTAGGTCCTTATACCCCGTGGAAATACCTTCAAGGGCCCTTTTATCCAGGTATCTTTTTTCAATATGACTTATGGTATTCTCCAGTGTATCCATAATGGGTTCCATATCTTCCATGGCTTCACTGCTATAGGCTTTATGAATATTATCCTCTAACTCTTCCACCACTTGGTCTACAAGGAACTCTCCATGACTCTCATCAATGGCTTTTCTGCAAGCCTTTATAACCCTTCTTCTGCTTGCCTTATCCATGATAATTTCACAATAATTTCTTATATTACTTAAGTACACAGCAGAACTAGAAAGCTTAGAAAGGTATGTTATACCATTGCATTTTTCTAAAACTTCCCTAGATTTTAGTTCCTCGGAAAGGGTTATTAAATCTATATTAATCTCCCTAGCTCTAAGATTTAAAATCCCCCTATAAATCACTTTATGATTTTCATAATAAAAATCTTCTAAGTTTAAAATATCCTCCACTTCATAAATTTTATCCTTATCGTTAATTAAGACCCCAAGGACTACCTGCTCTGCTTCTAAACTATGTGGCATCACCATATCCATGCTACATGTCCTCCTTCAAAACTATATTCTTTAGCTTTTCCTTTAACTCAACTTTATTTCTTTCATCACTAAGGACCATATTTCCCCTCTTAAATTTCCCGTCACTTTCCTTTTCTGGTTTTCTTTCTTGATTTAGATAGGTCTCAAATTTATTGCCAAAGAGAGTAGTCGGAACTAAATATTGCTGAAACTTGGTGCCTGTCCATTTATATTTCATATTATCAATAACGGTTTTAAAGTCCTCTATGGTAAAGCCTTCACTAAACCTTGCTTTAATAAGCCTAATAGTTATCTTTGTTGAGCTTCTAAAGTTTTTTCCTGTTTTCAAATTTAGATATTCTATTATTTCAAAAGCACTTTTCTCCAAAAGAAGATTTTTATTTATTTTAGTAGATAAGTCTTTAGTAGAGAGATTATTTGTTGTAGATTTAAATCCACACCCCTTAGATTCTTCATCCACACCCTTAGATTTTTCATCAATACCCTTAAATTTTTCATCCATACCTTTAGCTCCTTCATTAATACCCTTAGAGTTTTCCTCCTCTGCTCCTTCTCTAGTTATAAGTTCCTTATAATTTTCACCTAAGCCAAAAAAGGAGTATGTTCCCTTTTCCCTCACTACCAAATGAGTAAGCATTCCTGCATCTCTCAATTTAAAAAATCTAGATTGAACTGTACATTTCTTAATTTCAAAAACAGGAAACTCTCTTAAAACTGCATCATAACGAAGCCAATAATAAATATGTCCCTCTACCTCCCTTGTGTTCATTCTATTACTTTCTTTAAAATCAATGAAATACCTAAGAATACTTGCATCAATAATATCTAGTCCAAATTTTATTAATTTATCCTGCCTAAAACCCATAATTGTATGTTTCATAATCTTCCTCTCCTATCTTTATTTAAATAAGTATCTCTATATACTAAATAAGCAATTTATACGAAAAGTGGAAAATTATTCTATAGAAAATGAAAAAGACAATCCAGAAGTTAATGCTGAATTGTCTAAAATACTTATACAATATTATTTTTTTATTTGGCTCTATTGAAAATTACAGTGATAAAATATACAAGCTATGGAAATATTGATGGACATCCCTTAAAGATTCTAGTGAAATACGCAGCCTTTTATTTTTAATAACGTTGCCGAAACCACATTGTAAAAATCTGATTTTCATTAAATTATATTACTAAAATCTCACATTAAATTACACCACATTTTACCTAGAAAACTATATACCTATAGAAATATATAAATATGAATATAGGAATATAGAAAAATAGTTAAATAGTAATATAGTTAACTATTTGTTGTGTTTATGGGGGTTTCAAGGCTTTCTCTAATAAGCACTGTATGTTAATTACTAATTATAATACTTTCTTAAACTTTGTTAAAATAACTTACTGAGTTTTACTTTTACAATACCCAATATCTTTCAAAAGTAATGTAATAAAATATATCGCAAGCAATAAATAAGCTAAATTAAAAGCAACATATAGGTTTCTATTTTCAATAATTTTACTAATAGGTTGATGTAATATAGCTATAACTAAAATGAAAATATTCCTACTTAATTGAATTCCTTTGGATTTCTTTCTCCTTATATCTTTCATACTTAATTCTCCTCAACTCACTATTATCAATTATTCTTCCCTTTAATATCAAAATTTAAACCTTCAATAATGTTTAAGACAATCTTTTGGTTTGCATATGTGCTAAATTTATTATAATGCATTTAATGTTTTACATTCCATAAAAATACATGAAAGTATGATTTTACTGCATAAGATTACAATTTCATATATTGAAATCCCAATAAATATTATCCAAATCTTTTTTTAATCATTGACTCTAGTGAATTTTCTTAATAAAAGCATATATAGTAAGTGTTAAATAATTTATAAGGAGGTTTTTCATGAAAAAAGAAAATAAAATTAATGATCCCATAGATGAATTTAATTCTGAAGAAGATTTGGAAGAACTTAATGGCATCTGTGAGGCCATAACTGGTATTCCCATATCATCCTTTAATTTTGAAAAAGATACTCTCTCTAAGGAGAATTTATCCACAGCTAATCTAACTTCTCTACCACCTTCTGTTGATAGCTTTACTAATAATCGCAAGGTTAAAACTGAAGCTCCTGGAATAACTCCACCCATAGATGGTGAATTCTTTGATACTCAGAGATGTTATAAAATAAGAAATTCCACTGTTAGAATGCTAAATGAAATTAAAGCTGTTCATCCCAATGTTAATGTTTATATGAATACCATTGTGGATGCAGCAATTAGAAATTACTATGACTTTATTTTCAATAAGGATGGATTTAATACTTTATAACAATATTTACCAAATATAAAATAGCTTTCAAGGCACTTATACTACTGCTAAAGAATATATTATACTATGATTTTTATAAAACCTAAGGAAGTGATTTTATGGCACTAGACCCCAACGATTTTAATCTAAGCATATCTCCTGACCCAATAAGAGCAGTTATTGGCATGACTAGCGATGTAAACCTATCATTTTCAAATACAAGTTTAACAGAGAAAGGATATAATCTGTCAGTAGTTTTGACCTTACCTGATGGTGTTTCTTATGCTGGTGGACTCATACCGCCAACTTCAACTACAGAGGGCACAAATGGAACCATTATACTTACATGGAAAAGTATAAAAGATTTAGAATCCAATGAAATTGGATACAATCTAGGAATTACTTTAAAGTCTGATGAATTTTTTAGAGATAGTGGGCTGCCTGTTCCTTTTGATATACCATTAATAAGCGTTGATCTCGAGGGTACATTAGATACCATGCCTAGAAGTAATGATGATCCAGGGAATGTTCAAATAACTAAGTCTGATTCTGCTAATTTTATACCACTTAGATATAATATTGCAAAAACTGGTCCAAGTAAAATTCCAAAAGGAGCCGGACTTTTAAGCCCTATTACTCCACCGATTTGGCCATATCAATACACTTTAACAATTATGAATAATAGCCTAACCCCTTCTACTATTACCTTAATTGATAATTTCCCAAATGGAGTAAGATATCTTGGAAATCTTTCAGTAACTGGCCCAGATAGTTTAGAACTTTCTACTCCTACTATAATTACGCCTTCAGTAGGTCCCTTGTGTCAAGATTTTGTAACTATTGACTGGGGAACTGTGACATTGTCACCTAATAGCGTAAATACAATTGTATTTGACGCTGCTATTTGGGATAACTATACAGCAAACTGTATTGAAAATAGTGGAGATAAAATCTCACATATGACACCTCTTCAAAATGTGTCAACGTTGAATGGAGCTTCTGGACCAGTTCAAGGTATAGTTGTAACTAATGCTATGGATGCCACTATTAATAAAGGTGTATCATCCTCTTCTACAGATGTTGGACAAATAAACAACTATACTCTAACCTATAGAATAAACCAATATGATGATGTAGATGATGTTGTTATAACCGATGTTATAGGTAATGGCCAAACCTATAATATAGGCTCTGCATCTTTATTACCTGTTAACCCTAACCCACCAATAAATCCTAACGGCACCACTACCTTAACTTGGAATCTTGGTCCACTCACTACAGGTAAAGCTGGTACCATTACCTTTAGTACTACAACAAGCAATAATTATTACCTAGGAGGCCCTGTAAGTGCTGGGGATTCACTAAATAATAATGTTACAATTACAGGTACAAATGATACTACTATAACACCTACACCTGATAACTCTAGTACGCGTATAGGTATAGGTTTACCTAGTATTTCAAAAGAAATAGTTAATTACTTCTATAAAGATGGTAGTTTAAAAACAAGCAACGTAGTTGCTCCTGGAGATGGTGTGGAATTTATAATCACTTATAGTTCTTTAGGTCTTACAGCTCCACAACTAGGTATTGAAATAGATGAATATGCTCCACTAAATATGGGACCCCTAACTGATACTCTACCAGTAACTTACGGTGGAACTCTTGGTACCTCTTTTACCCCAATCACTGTATCTCCAAACGGTTTAAGATGGGCTTTGGGTACAGTACCTGGAAATAGTTTTTGGACTGCTAATTTTATTATTCCTGTTGCAGATGTAGATTTTGTAGGTAAAAATAATAACCTTGCTAAGCTTGGAGGTATGGACACACAAGGTTTTGGTTACAGTAGTCGAGATCAAGTTGAAGTCACTTTTGGTGAGCCAAATATAACCTTTGAAAAAACAGTGACAGGACCTGATATAAATGCTATAAAAGCTGGTGAAACCTATACCTATTCCATTACGATTTCTAATCCTCAAAATCAAGATGGCAATGTAACTGACGCCTTTGAAATGGATTTAACAGATGTAATCCCTACTGGCCTTAGCTATACAGGAACTTACAGTGTCATTGGTACAGGTATCTATTCAACGCCAACCTTTGTAGGTCAAAATATATCTATGACTATTTTAAAACTTGCTCCTGATGAAAGTTTAACATTTACCTATGATGTACTAATTACACCCCTTGTTGTTAGTGGTCAAAGTTATATCAATAATGCAGAACTTCAAAGACCTTATTCACAGCCAGATAGATCATATAAATTTCCTGGAGCTCCTTTTGCCGCCTCTACTACTTTGATAGCTTTAGGAATCACCATAACCAAACTTATATCGCCAATATCCTCCAAAATAGGTGACTTAGTAACTTATCTACTTCAAGTTACAGTTCCTCTTGGAACTACTGCGTATAATATACAGGTAACAGATAAATTTCCTGTGGCTACTCAAGCCTACGAAGGAAATGCAACTAAGGATGGCGTATCTATCCTCCCAGTTGTTGTAGGAGATACAGTAACCTTTCCAATGATTCCCTTTGTCGATGCCTCCACTGAGGCAGTAACAATAGTTTATGCCTTTGATATAAGAGTTGTAAGTGGTACTCACGTCCCACCTTTTATTGAAAATCAAATTGATGATGCTACTGTAAATTGGGATCTTGATAATTTAGGTACTCCAGCTGTTCCATTTAATACTTCTGCTACCCTTCAGGTAAGGACACCTAATCTTATAGGTAGCAAACAACAAAGAAACGTTTCAACTGGAAGTAATTTTACATCTGGAAATTTAATCTATAGCATAGGGGACATCATCCAGTACAGAATTACCTTAACTAACACTGGAGCTGAATCAGCCTTTAATACTGTTTTAACTGATATCGTAAATCCACTATTATCCTTTAATTCAGGGTCAATTTCTACAACTAATGGCTCAGCTTCTAATATAGGGAATACTATCACTTGGGAGATACCAATTATTCCATCAGGTGCTAGTGCTACACTCACATTCACTGTAACTACATTAACTGGAATAGGATCTGATGGTAGAATTCCAAACAGTTCTTCATTTATATATAACTCAAACAATAATGGATTTGAAGTAACCTATGGACCTATAAATACAAACACTGTACAACTTGTAGCCCCTGCTGTAACTATATTGAAAACCTCATCCATTACTGAAGGGGAAATAGGAGATGATATTACCTATACTATTACCTATACGGTACCTAATGGAACTATAGCCTATAGTCCTATTTTGACGGATATCCTTCCCATAGGGCAAACTTATATTGGTCCAGCCACAAGGCAAGATACTGGAGGTCCAGTATTACCAGTAATACCAACTGTAGTAGGTCTTAATATTACTTTCCCAACGGATCCTAATATAGATGCAACTTCTGGAACACGAACACTAACTTATACTTTTGTAGCAAGAATAACAAGTGCTACCCATAGTATTCCTTTTCAAGAAATTCAAACAAATAGATCCAATATTAATTGGCGTCGAACTCCAATTGGTCAAAGTGTAAATAGATCATCTAATATAAACATTACTGTAAAAACTCCTAACATCACTATATTAAAGGAACAAAGAAATGTAAGTACTGGTGGAAGCTATACAACTTCTAATATCTCAGCCTATCCAACAGATATTATTTATTATAGACTTACAATAACATCTAATGGTGCTTCTCCTGCTTATAATGTTAATCTAGATGATGTATTAAGTAACAAAATAACTTTTATTGGAACTATATCTGGACCTACAATAGGTACAGTTACCCCACCTGGACCATCTTTGAATTGGAATATTCCTGAATTAGCTAATGGCTCCATTGCAATTTATGAATTTCAAGTAGATATAAATAGCGGAATTGGTGCTGGTGATAGTATATCTAATACTGCAACCTCCACCTACGACTCTAATGATGTAAATCCAATAACTTATAATGAGAATTCTAATACAGTTACTCTAGATACACCTTTAATTTCTTTCTTTAAAACAGCTAATACTAGCGTAGCTACTATAGGAAGTATAATAAACTATACTCTAACGGTAACAATTCCAAGTGAAGTTGCCGTATACAATCTATCATTTAGAGATATTATCCCTATTGAACAAAATTATGTTCCAGGAACATTTAGTGGAACACCATTACCATTGGGTACACTAATTGCCTCCCCAAATGAACTACTTTATACAGATTCCGAAGCTTCAAGGTTAGGACCTATGACATTAATATATACTTTTGATACTGTGGTAATAAGCGGTGTAACAGTTCCACCTTATACTCAAATCCAATCAAATACAGCAGATATTCACTGGGAGATTACACCATTAGGAGTAGTTGCATCAGTATCTGATACTTATGATGTAGAAATACGAACACCTCATATCAATGCATTAAAGGAACAGCGACTGATACCAGATGGTAGCTTTACAACATCTCCACTTTTAAATATATCTACTTCTGATGTTGTTGAATATAGGATAACTCTTACAAATGATGGAACATCTCCTGCGTATAATGTAGTTACCACAGATATTCTAGATTCTTCTCTAACTTATCTTAGTTTAACAAGTGTAACTGCAGGAGTGATAATACCTACTCCAGGACCAGGTGGTACAATTAATTGGATAATTAATCCCGGTCCAATTTCTCCAGGAGAATCTGAAATCCTTGTATTCCAAGTTGATGTAAACTCAGGGCCTGCACCTGGTACTTCTGTAACTAACCATTCTTCAACACTATATGATACTCTTGATACAAATCCTACAACTTTAGGACCTGCATTATCTAATAAAGTAGCATTTAATTATAATGATCCTGAAATTATAAAAACTGTAGATAAAAATGCTTTATTCGTTGGAGATGTTGTAAATTACACTGTAGAAGTTACAATTCCTTTGGGAAATGTAGCATATAATGTTCAGCTTATAGATATACTTCCTCCAGAGCAGACTTATAACCCTGGAACTTTAGTAGTTGATAATGTTATAACTGTACCATTATCAACAAATCCATTAGTAACACCTATAATACCAGTTGTTGATGCTACTTTAGCTCCAATAACAATAGTATACACATTTGATGCAACCATAAATAGTATAACTGTGACTCCACAGCAGCTTCAGATTAATACCGCCACAGTAACCTGGGATTTAGATCCTGGTGGATTAAATCCTGGAACTCCGCAGAACAGTGAGGCTACAGTTTATGTTACCAATAGCAATCTTATTCTAGAAAAAACTCAGAGTAATGATATAGGAGGTCCCTTTGTTTCAACTCCTATTCAAACCTCTGTAGGAGATTTGATTTACTATAAATTATCTATTACAAATCCTGGGCTAACAGAAGTTTTTCATGTAAATGTTAATGATACTTTTTCTCCATTACTACAAATTGTTAATATCACTCATTCTGTTGGTGCTAAACTTATAGATGATAATAATTTTATATGGATGATAAACTCTATTGCACCTTTAACCACTGTACATGCTATAGTATGGGCTTTAGTTTTGCCTGGAGGAGGTTCAAGTAGCACAATACCTAATGCCTTTACAGCAACCTTTAACGCAGTAAGTTCAATACCAAATATTGAGTATGGTCCAATAACTTCAAATACTGTATTAGCTGAACTACCTTCACTACAGTTTGATAAATTAGCTTCTAGCGTAGATGTTCAACTTGGAGATGTTATAACTTATACCTTAAGGGTGACTATCCCAAATGGAACTGTAGCTTATAATTTAATAGTGTCTGATACTCTACCCCCTGGACAAAACTACACGAACAACGCATCTATAGGTGGAACTCCTGTAGAAGTTACTCAAGTAGGTCAGACTGTAACTTTTCCAACCCAATCAATTATTGATGCCACAGCTGGTGAAGTTACTCTTGACTTTACCTTTGATGCAAGGGTGGTAACAGGTAATAATTTACCTCCATATACAGAAATACAAACCAATAACGCCACTGGAAATTATTCAATAAATCCACAAGGTGACCCTGGCAATCCTTTATCAGACAGTTTGGATATTAATGTAAATAGGCCATCTATAGATATAATAAAAAGTCATAGTAATTGTACAGAAGATACTTGTTTTATTATTGAACCATTATCAGTTAATGTAGGAGATATAATAAGATATAAACTTGCTGTAACTAACTCTGGAGCCTCTCCTGCTTATAATGTAGTTATAACAGATGTACTTGATCCTTTTAATGGTTTCACTATTATTGAATTTATTACAGATGGTATTGCGTCTTATGATAACCTAACTCGTACAGTTACATGGGTTATTGATTCTATACCTGCCGGAGAAACTTTTACTATGATTTTCGATATCGAAGTACTTGAAGGAGTAGGTGCTGGTGGTAATACTACGAACTTTGCAACCTATACCTATAATAGTAATACAACAACTCCAATAGAGTTTGGTCCTATAGATACAAATGAAGTTCAACTAAATTATCCTGAATTGCAACTTGAAAAAAATTCCAATATAACTAATACAGTAATAGGAAAAGTTATAACTTATACTATTACCCTTACAATTCCTAATGGTACCTTAGCTTATAATGTTCAACTTTCAGATATAATTCCAGTTGGGCAACAATATAATAATAATGCTACATTAAACGACTCTCCTATAATTATAGAATCTAGAATGGGTCATTTAATTAACTTCCCAGTTATTCCATTTGTAGATGCTACCAATGGTGAAGTTGTTTACGTGTATACCTTCGAAACCATAGTTGTTTCTGCCAATGTTAACCCTATAACATTAATTGATAGCCAAATTAATGAAAGTTATGTAAATTGGTTTATAGATCCACAAACTGCTGCTGAACCTGTGAACTCTTCAGCTACTGTGAATGTTACAAATAGTTTCATGGAAATTACTAAACTTCAGAGAAATGTATCTCAACAAGGTAGCTTTACGGATACCCCTATAAATGGTTATGTAGGTCAAATATTGGAATATAGTTTAACTGTTACAAATACCGGTCCTAACCCTATATATGATGTAATTGTTTCTGATTCACTGTCAAATAATCTTGGCTTTGTGTCAGAAGTATCTGTTCCAATAGGAACCTTAACTCATAGTGGTGAACCAGTTGGCGGTTTTATTCTTTGGTCTTTTAATCCATTGAATCCAGGAGAATCTTTTACCGCTGTATTTTCTGTAAAAGTTGCAACACAACCTACAGAACCAGTTATCAACTTAGCAAGTGGATATTTTACAGTAACCTCTGGTGGTAGTGATTATTTTGAAACCTTAAATTCAAACCAGGTAGAATTTGATCCATTTTCACCCTTTATAAAAATTACAAGCTATTCATGTGGGACTATATATACAACATGTAATGAGGACATTATTTGTAAAAAGATTAATAAAAATAATTATTAATCTTACAGATATTTAAGCTAAAGTACTAAATATTACTTCTTTTTTCTAATAAAAAAGGTTAGTTCAAATTTAATTTAAGAACTAACCTTTTATCTTTTATGCAAATACAGTGGCTTCTACTGTATAGATACATGATTTATTTTCAACCATTTCATAATCATATACGGAAAATGTATATATACTTTTATTGCTTCCCGTGATTATATAATTCTGTTGAGATCCTATTGGTATCTTTTGAAACTCATTGCTACAGGTTCTAAATACTTGAAAACCAACATTTATAGATGGAATCCCCTCTGGCTTATCTACATTTAATATAAAATCTAATTTTATTTTTGTATTACACAAGCATGATGGATCAATAGTGATTGCAGCAACTGTAGTTGGTGTATATATAATTCCTTCTTCTACTGGTAATTTAATAAATTTCGATATCTGATTTCCTTTTTTCAAAATCGTCCCATAGGCGTAACAATCTCGCATATTTGAACTCATAATTAATTCCCCTTCTATTTAGATTACATTAACAATTTGTTAATACAACATAAACCTCCTACATTATATTATATGTTCGTTATTTATAATTGATATAGAATTAATGAACCTATGAATACTATTGTGGATGCAATAATTAGAAATTACTATGACTTCATTTTTAATAAGTATGGAATAAAAAGTTTATAATTAAATCTAAAACATTCTGTAATAAAAAATATATATTTGCTCAAATTTTATTTTCCATTTATCTTTAAAATAGCATATATAATCATTGAAACCACTGATAAGGAGGTGAATTTAATGGCAGTAGATAAAGTTTTAAACACCACTTCTTTTCATATTGAAGTTGAAAACGGAACTGATAAGACTGGAGCTACAATTTATAAGAAAAAAACTTTTTCTGGAGTAAAACCTAGTGTTGATCCTCAAAATGTTTTTGATGTAGCTGAGGCTATTAAAGATGTTTTAAGTGCTTCTACTAGAGATAGTTACTTAAATGAAACTTCAAAATTAGTTAATGCTTAATAGTATTAACTGTGACTTATCCTAGAGAAAGGAGGAAATTAAACTATGGAATATTCATTATTAATGACTTTTATTAATGCCAGTGGAGATAAAGTTAATTTATCAATTTTAGGGGTTAAGCAAGATATCACTGAACCTCAGGTATCAACTCTTATGGATACCATAATTGCTAAGGATGCTTTTCTTAGTAAGGGAGGCTCACTAGCTTCTAAATACGGAGCACAGCTTACCCAAAGACAAACTACTAAGTTCAGTCTTGCCTAAGATAACAAAAATAACGGGGTCAGACCTGAGGAAATTTTTCCCTCGGGGTCTGACCCCATTACATTTTTTTCCTTGGGGTCTGACCCCATTACAAATATTTACACTTCTTCAATAAGTGATTTCACATTTTCTTTTATTGAAGATAATTCATTTTCTACAGTATTAAGCTTTACTTTAAGGGATTTTATTATGTCCTCCACATTATATACAACGTTACATACACTTTTTAAAGAATCACTGATTTTTGATTGTACAATCCAATCAGATATTAATCCATCAAAAAAGTAATCTGCAAAGGTTTCAAAAGAACCAATGTTTATATCTATATCCATTGCTAAATCCACATCGGCTAATTCATTTTGAAATTTCATCAGTGCAATTTTTGTATTCTGTGCATACTCTTTAGCTTTATCAATTTCAGAGTGTTTGGCTGCTGTAGCTAAAAGACCTCCACCTAGTATATCCCAGGTCCCCCATCCATCAGCACTTTTAAGAGAGTCTACTACAAACTGAAGTTCATTTCTAGCAGCATCACCAGCAGCTATTGCTTCCTGTAACTCTTTCTTCTGAGCTTCAATAGACGGAATTTTGTCCATAATTTCAAGTAACTTTTTAGAGTTCTCATTATTTAAACCTAATATAAAAGCTTCTTTTTTCTTTAATACTGCTTCATATTCAGCCTCTGCATCAAGTAAATTGTTAAATGACACTTTATAGGATTCAAGATCCTTTTCTAACATAAGAACTGAGTGGCAACATTCATCATACTTTAACTTTGCTGCAAGGAACTCTTGTCTCTCTTTATCAAGTTGCTGCTCCTTACTTCCAAGTATAGAATAAAATATGTTAGTAATACTTAAGGATTCAAGCTTTTTTACATCCTTATCCTCATCTTTAAGAGCTTTTTCAAGTTCTATCTTTCTATTTACTTCTTTTTCAAGAGCTTCTTCCGTATGCCTAATCATACCCTCAAACTTCTCTTTTCTCCACATTTTTTCCTTAGCAGCTATAAGTTCTTCATTAATATACTCAAACATACTAAATTTCCTTTCTTTTTTAAGGGAGATTATATCCCAAATTTTGTAATGGGGTCTGACCCCCTGGATATTTTTGTCACGGGGTCTGACCCCATGGATAATATTTTACTTTATACCATTATATCCCATTACATTCATATTATATACTCCTATAGCATAAACATTAAAAAGATAATTTTGCGGGGTGATTATTTTGAAAAAATCCAAGATTAAAAAGTTCTTTTCCTTTTTTAAGAAGATCAAGATTATGATTTTTGTAATAGCTATAATTGTTGCTTGTTTATTTATAAATTCTTTAACTACTAAAAATAACTTGGAGAAAAAGAGTGATTTTGTATCTGAAAAACTTATATCCATATCCGAGCTCGCTACTTCCCGTTATGATTACTCTAATGTGATTTCTGTGAAGAATAGCTTAAGCTTTAAGGATATTACTATTCCTTTTACTGAGAAATCCTTTGTCATTAAATATAATGGCTATATTACTGCTGGATTAGATTTTAGTGCTGCCACTTTTTCTATAGATAAAAATATACTTACCATAACTATTCCACCTTGTTCTATCCTTACTCATAATGTAAATGAAGATGAGGTTTTTATATTTGATGAAAAGAACTCCATATTTAATAAATTAACTATGGATGATATGTTAAGTGAAATTGTAGCAGAAAAATCAAAGACTGAAGAAAGGGTAATAAAAGATGGATTCCTTGATAAGGTTACTGTAGACACTATAGACCTTCTTAAAAACATTTTCTTAAACTGCGGTTTTGATGAAGTAAAAGTTAAGATTGAGACATCTTAATTCATATAATATAAAATGCTATGTTTTTCAACATAGCATTATGACCATATAAAATTATTAGTTTAGACTTAATAGATTAATTATTTATATCTTAAAATACTCTTCCAATTCCTCTACAGAATTTATATCAAAGATATCCATACCAATTTTATCAATAGCATTAATGGGTAAATTCATTATCTTATCCTCATACTCTGCTGGGAGATTTTTAAACTTCTTTAATAATTGCTTAATTAACAGTTCTGCTTTTCCTTTTTCTATTCCCCTCTTTTCAACCTCTGGATCAAATAATGTTTTTGTCATTTTATTCACCTCATTTTCTAAAATTTTATCCTTAATAAAATTTCTATTCAGATATTCTATTAAATTCTGTATTGCTAACAACATCTTATGAAAGTCTTCTCCTAGGATTTCATTAGAATCGAAGAGTTCCTTAGATTCATTGGCTAATTTTGTTGCTAGTTTCTTTGCCTTATAGGATAATTCTTTCATCTTTTCAATGTTATTATTCTTGTTTGCCTTTATTAATTCCTTTTTTAATTGAAATAATTGTAGTGGAATAAGTGGATACATCTTTTTATTTATAAGGTCCTCATCTGAGTATTCCCAATACTTAAGTACTGGTACTGTATAATCAATTTCTTGACTATCAGGAAATACTATATTTAACCTTAATTTATCCTCTATATTTTTATTTTCTTCAAAAAATATGACCTTTTGCTTAGGAAAAATAATCTTTTTGACATGACTATTTTCATCAGATTCTTCCTTCGCCTTTTTAAAGCCATATTCAAACATTCTCACTATCATAGTGCTATCATTTTTAGTTTGAAATTCCAGGTGATAACTTACTTTTTGATTTTCATTTTTTGAAACCTTAAAGAACATATCTCCTCTTAATACATCTAAAGTGTCCTCAATAAACTCATTATTACTTACAGTTAAACTAACCTCATCTACATTAAAGTTCTCTTCAAAAACTCCATTTAACAGATTAATCAAAACCTTATTAGAGGTGGAAAACAAAAACTTTAATACCTGATCCAGTTTAACTTTTTCCTTTGTTGATTCCAAGTTTGCACCGTCCTTTATAATTAAATTATATATTAAAAAGAGCTCAAATTAAATATATTTTATAGCTATATATTAATTATATACACAAACACTTGTTCTTATACGCTTTATAGGCTACCTTTTTGAAATGGTAAATAATTTTTATTTACTTTAATTATTATTACTTAAGGTATAACCCCTTAGTGACTAAAAATATAGATACATACCAAATTATTATATGTTTATTAATTTATATGATATATAATTAAGCAAATAGACAACCGTATGAGATAGTGAATCAAAGTTTACAATTAATTGTTAGGGGGATCTTTATGAGGGCTATTGATTTATATAATCAATTGGAAAGAGATTTTATTACAAAAGATATGCGAGATGATTGGGCAAGATTCATGGGTGAATTAGGTGAATACCTTTCTCCAAATTTTAAAGAAAGAAGTATGGGATTGGTTTGTGACTTCACAAATGAAATTAATTCAGTTTATTCTGCTGTGTTTCCTACTAAAGAAATTTTGCAGAGTATTATTGATGATGGAGCAACAAATGCAATGTTATTTCTACACCATCCTTCTATTTGGGATATTAGAAGATTAAAACCCTTCTATCAAATGGATAAAGAATTAATAAATAAGTTTAAAGAAAACAAAATATCAATATATAATTTACATGTACCCTTAGATAATTTCAGTGAATATTCAACAAGTAAAACTTTAGCCGATATTTTGGATATAGAAATTGAAAAACCATTTAAGGAGTATTGCGGAACATTAAGTGGTGTAATTGGTAAAACAAAGTGCAAGAGCGTGGAAGAATTACATGATAGGTTTTCAAAAGCTTTAGGACACAATACAAGCCTCTATCTATATGGAAATAATAATATAAAAGATGGGAGAGTGGCCATTGTAGCAGGTGGAGGTAATAATATAGCTACTGTTTCTGAAATGATTGAAAATAAGGTGGATGTTCTTATTACAGGTATTTCAGTGAACAACAAAAATTATTTAGAAGTTCATGAGCTTGAACAAAAAAATCATATTAATGTTTTGGGTGGAACGCATTATTCTACTGAAAAATTTGCATGTCAAAAGATGTGTACTTATTTTGAAAGGTTTGGGCTTGTTTCTACTTTTATTGAAGGAGAACCAGTATACGAGGATATGTAAGTTTTCTACATTAGTTTAATGATTGTACATAATATTTATGTGTATTTCACACTTTCCTTAAATGTAAATTAAATAGTATAAATATATTAAACACTTAAGAAATTTGTAATGAATTCCTTAAGTGTTTTAATCTATAATTAAATTAAGTAAGATAGTTATAGATAAGTTGTAAAATATAAAAAAGTCTATAACTATTTCGCCTATGGTAAATAAGGCTTTGAGGAGGAACTTTTTTGAAGAAAAAAAGATTTAATTTTAAAAAACTTTTACTTGTTTTAATTATTATTGGTTGGGGTATGTTATTTATTTATTCTTTTAACAGTAAAAATCCTTATGAACAAGAAACCTTTCAGATTGAGTATAAAGATTCCATAAATAAATATTGTAAAGAGTTTGATGTCGATAAATATTTGGTCTATGCAATGATAAAACAGGAAAGCAATTTTAATAACCAGGCTATTTCTTCTGCTAAAGCAAGAGGTTTAATGCAGCTAACAGAAGATACATTCAACTGGCTAAAACCTCAGTTAGGAGAAAGTTCTACCACCTATGATGATTTGTTTGATGCAGATACTAATATTCGATATGGTGTGTTTTTTATTTCTATCCTTCAGAAAAATTTTTCTGAGCAAAATACTGTAGTTGCAGCCTATAATGCGGGAATGAATATTACCACTGAATGGTTACAGGATAGTAATTATTCAAGTGATGGAGCAACACTAAATAACATCCCTTATAAAGAAACTGCAAATTATGTTGATATAGTGGACTATAATTATAAAAAGTATTTAGAAATATATAAAGATAAGTAAATTAAGGTGTAGTAATTAAAATTAAGTGATTACTTGGAAACTACCCCATTATCCAAAATAGAATAATGGGGTAGTTTTATTTTTACATAATTACTTATAATTATGTAGTTCTAACTCTGCTTCCATAGGTAATTTTTCTTTTAAAATATTAATAACTTTATGGTAATCACCGGTTTTAAAATGAAAGGTTTGCTCCATAAAACCACCAAATAGTTTAACTTTTACATCCTTTGAATTAGTTACTTGAACTTTCTCAATCTCATTCCACAATATAATCTCTTTATATCTATACATTGATATAAAGCCTTGGGAGCTAATTCCGCCCTTAATCCAGCTGCTTATAAACGTAAAGATACATAACATTCCTATTGCATAATGAAGCCATGTATTAGCATAAAAATACATAATGCCTATGAGAATAATAATACCAAACAATACAACAACAATCTCTATAAGCCTTTTTCTTATTGGTATTATCAAGTCTTTTATATATCTTATCTGCTTTAGTATTATTAAAATTAAAAGCACTGAAATAATAATATCATTAATCTTCATTTATATCCTCCTATTATAAAGCCTTTGATTTGGACTTTTTTTTGCACTTAAAGATTCATTTATGTGTATCACTTGATGTCTCGTCATTGGCATTAATATAATTCCCGCTACATTCTTTCTACCCCAAAAATCAATAAGCCAATTTGATGCCTTCACATCCAATACTGCTCTCTCGTCTAATATAGGTTGCAATCTATGTTTATCAAAGTTTCTTTTCATATCCTGAGTTGAAAGATTCTCTACTATGTCTCTTGTCCTTCTTCCTACTTCAATTCTATAATTTTTTAACTCTTCCATATTTATATTTTTACTAAATTCCATAATATCATCTTCTGACATTGCATTGCCAGTATCTGTGATATTGGAGTTGATTTTTTCTTGCCAATTTTCCCTATTAAATATCTGTTTATCTCCTGCAACTAATAAATTCATTGTTATATCCTCTATCCTAGTGCAATGCCAAATGCCATAGGCGATAGTACGTCCCTTTTGATTTTGTGAAGTTCTAAATGTATTTTCATCTAACCCTTCCCATAATTCATCTTCAAAAGTTTTTTTATCTATTCCTGACATAATGGATAAATGGACCATTGAATGCAAACTTAAAGCCAAGCTTTTACTTTCTTGAATTTTATCTGATTTCAATATTATCTTTCTTAATTCCTTAATATCATCGTTCCATGATTTTAAATCCACTTAATATACTCCCCTTTATTTGTTCCCTATGGTTTATAATTAATTATCAACTCTAAAATTAATTTAGTGTTTTACCTTTTTCATAGCTAAATAATCTACTAGCTTCCCTGATAAAAACCCAATAAAAAGACCAGAATACATTCCAATTATGCCACGCCAAGGATAAGAAAACAAAGTTGTAGCTAAGTTAGATCCTATTGACATTCGAAAAAGAGCAAAAATACCTGGAGTGTATATCTTGTTACTTCTTTTATTTTTTATCAAGCACTTCATCTCTATAAATGTTATTGATTAGATTAATTATTAACTCTAAAACTAATTATACACCAATAAAAGTAAATTTAAAATAATTTTACCATAGACAACTTAAATTTCACCTAATTACTTATTTATCAGTTAGACATTCTTATATATAAAAAAACACTTGACTTATGCCAAGTGCTAATTTAAATATTTATAATAATTACTATTATTAATCTTTTTAAAGTATCTATTATATAGATTTCTTTTATGGTAATAACTATTTTTATATTAAAATTTTTAATAATTTTTATTAGTGCATTTATCCATTAATTTTTTCTTGTCTTCAGTACTTAAATTTATATATGATAAGATGATATGTTCTATAAGGGCTTTTCTTTCATCACACGAATTTATATCATTATTTATAATATTATATGTGCACTCATCACAAAATTCACTTGCCCAACATTTTTTACATAGTTCCATATCATTCTTTTGTAAAATATTTTTAAATGCTAATTTACTTTCATCATTTAATATATTTCCGATTTTATAAGTTTTATTACCAACAAATAAATGACATGGATAATAATCTCCATTTCCTAAAACACTAATTGCCTTATATCCTGCTGTACAATATATATTATTTTTTAATTCCTTATTATTTAAAACAACTAGTATCTTTCTTATTAATTTTAATGCCAAATTATCTACCTTTTCATCATCATTACTTAATATACTGTTATCTATACGGTTAATAAAATCTGTATTAATATCCGCACATGTTTCAGGTTTAAATTTTAAACTAGAGCAATCTGCTAAATAAACTGGTATAGAAAATTTTTCTTCTAGCATATTTATTAACTCCTGCCTCGAAATATTATTTTCTTCATGAATATTTGTATAAGTAGATTCTATCAATACGGGTTTTATATGATTTTCTTTCATTTTCATTAAATTATTATAAACCAAGGTATACGTACCCTCATCATTTTTATTTATTCTTAATTTATCATTAATATATTCTGGACCATCTAAACTAATAGTAAGTTTTATTTCATATTCTTTTATTGTTTCAATTAACTCATTACTCATACTTACACAATTAGTAACCATGTTGAATATAGGTATTAGTTTTAAATGACCATCTTTATAAAGTGATTTACAATGTTTGCATATAGCTTCTACAGCTTTAGGATAAATACTAGGTTCACCACCAAAAAACGTTATTTCCTTTACTGAGTGAATCCCTTTATTAACAATACCATTAAGTATTTCTACTGCACTTTCTTCATCAAAAACTATATTTTCCGTAAATCCATAGGTTCCTTCATTAGCATAACAATATTTACACTTTAGATTACATCCTAACTGAATCATAAATTCAATATGATTCAGAGTACCTGTACTAACAAAATTTTCATTAGAAATCATTTTATATTGATTATCTAGCGGAAAATGATCATATATAAATTTTTTGTAAGCTACTTTTTGTAGATTGGTTAGTTTATTATCATTAAATTTATTTTGTAATTCACTAATGCCACTTGAATTATCTCTATTTACTAGGATTAATGAATTGGTATTCCTATGATATATTGCTGATTTACTATATAACTCATTGGATAATATTTTTAAATCCCACATTGATAAATCATATTCATCAAATTTTGTATAAAATTCTTTCTCTGTTATAATTTCATTATTGTTATAAATTTTAAAGTTTATTGATTCATCGCAAACCCTACCCCTAACTAATGGTAATTTATATCCTATACTATCTACTATTTCTTTCATTAATGACCAAGTACTGTTATATATATCTGCATTGGGAGTTTTATTGGAGTATTTATTTATAAGAATATATACCCATCCATTTTTTTTAAATTCCTCCATACTATTCAATAAAAAATATTTATTAATACACAATTCATTGTTAATATATGGATCATTAAATTTATCTATATTAAAAAAATCAACTATATTAATAACATTATCTTTATAATTAAATCCCCCCTTTAACAAATAGACTTCTTCAATATTTTTAGGATTAACTTCTTCTATTGATATCTTCAAAAATGCATTTACATTATCAACTATCTTCATAATATATAAATTCCCCCATTTTATACTAATATAATAATTATCCTATTAAAATTAATTATTTACTGTATATAAACTATAAAAGTACCCTTTGTTATTCATTAATTCATCAAAAGAACCGTATTCACAAATCTCTCCATGATTTAATGCAATTATACAATCATATTTTGTTAAGATATTTTCAACTAATTTGTGTGTTACTACTATTGCAGTTAAGTTACTTTTTTCAATAATTATTTTCTCTATTTTTCTTCCTGTTTCATTATCTAAATTTGATGTTACTTCATCCAATATCATTACAGATGTATTTTTTAAAAAAGCTCGTGCAATTGATATTCTTTGTTGTTCTCCTCCAGAAAAATTGTTTCCACTTTCTTGAACTTTTGTATCTAGCCCCTGCGGTAAGTCTTCAATTAAACTTTGCAATGCCGAATCATTTATAGCTTTGAATATATCTTCATTCTCATAATCTTTAAACATTGTGATATTATTTTTTAACGTATCATCAAATATTATTACTCTTTGGTGTATCATTGAAAATTTATTACACAAGGAAGCTTTATCAACACTTCTTAACTCTTGTTCACCTATAATAATTTTTCCTTCATAGTTATCATAATATTTCATTATAAGCTTTACCAAGGTAGATTTTCCTGAACCACTATTACCTACAATTGCATATTTCTTACCTTCTTCAAAAATAAAGTTAATATTATTTAAAACTAAATTATCATCGTCATATCGAAAATTCAAATTTTCTATTTTAATTGGCATAGATCTAATCAAAGATTGTCCATTAATCTTAGATTCCTTGAATTCATTTGATTCATTAAGGATTTGCTCTATTTTTAATTTTATAAATTTTATAGATTTTAAATTAACTAGTTGTCCAGATACTTGTCTAATTGGATTTGTAACATAATTTGATATTTGCATTGTTCCTAAAAATACACCTAAGGTAATTTTGCCAGTTAAAACAAGATATATGGAAAATACTAATTGAATTATTCCTGACACATAATTTAATGTATACTGTATAATTATCAACATATCTTTAGATTTACTAAAATTATATCTAGAGTTTTCTACATTATAGTTTGAATTTTTATATAACTTTTTTGTTTGACTTTCAGCATTAAAACTTTTTATTACTTCAAATCCATTAAATATATCTTTTATTTTATTATTATATATTTCTAAAAAATCAAAATATTTTTTTTGTTGTCCCGATATTTTTTTGCCTAATATTATAGGAATTAACATAGGAATACACGCTAATATTAAAGTAACTATAGCTATTAAAGGCTCATAAATAAATAGTGTGACTGAAGCAACTAAAAAAGTAATTATATTTTCTATAATACTTGGTATATTACTAAAATAATTTCCTTGTATAGAATTAATATCATTATTTAGAATAGATATGTATTTCCCACTATTAGTTTCATTAAACTCATTTATATCCTTGTATAAAATTGCATTAAAAACATCTGTTTTAATTGCAGTATTAACTTTTCTTATAAAACTTCTATTGCAATAGCATTTAAATTTATTAACAACAAAAAAGGATACCAAGAAAAAAAATCCAAAAATTATTAAGCTTGTTATTCCCTTTAAGTTTCCTTCTATAGCAATATCAGCTAATCCCTTCATAAAAAGAGACCATATCACCATTGATAAAGCTGCTAAAATATCGCTAATTATTAATATAAAAAATATTTTTTTATTAGAATAAAAATATTTACTTAAAGATAAATTTTTTCTTTTCACTTTAATACCCCTTTTACTAATATTACATCATAAGCTTGTAATTTTAAGTTATTTAAAAACGTCGTAGAATATCTACGACGCTTTTAAATAAATCTTACTTACCGCAACTTCCCCAGCCACTAGTTATTCCACATGATGGTTCTTCTTTACCAATTTCTCCAATAATTTCTAAATCCTCTGTTCCTAAAGCCATTAAATTATTAATACTCATATTATCTCCCCTCCCTCTTATTTAAATTTTATTAATTATATATAAAGAATTTCTCCACATATATATGGAGATATCCCTTATGAGCTTAAAAATTAACTTAGTTATACATTGAATTTATTTGCAATTTATAATTTATTAACTCTTTAAACATATTTTACCATACGAATAATTTTATTTAAAATCAACAATATACTATAATAGACTGTCATTTAAAATTAGCTTTTATATACTTTGAAATGCTACATTTTATTATAAATTTTGTTTCTTTCAAATCTTTTATTAAAAATACACTTTTAATATTTTAATTAAATACGTTAATTTGTATTAACTTTCTTTTAAAACTCTAAAACGATACATTATTTAATAAATATTGTTTCGTTTGCTGAATATTTTTCTTCCCTAATAAATTCCTTCCCTAATAAATTCCTTCTAATAATTTCACCAAAAGTATTTTTTAAATTAATACAAATATCTATATAAATCAAAGCTATAACTAAAAAAACACTACATATTCATTTCTGAATATGCAGTGTTTTGAATAGATTAAGCTTTAAACTAAAATGCCATAGTCAGCTTTATAAATATTAACAATTCTAAAAGTTATTTTAAAAGTTTTTCTAATAAGTTATAATTATTTAACATTTTCTACTTTTTAATAATAGCAATCCAAACTTCTTGATGATCTTCTTGCATATAGCATTCAATTACAGGAAGATCAGCTAATTCATATCCTGAATTAGGAAGCCATTCACTATAAAATTGTTTATACACCTTTTGAGTTGCATCTGGAAGTTCTCCATTAGCTTCAAAAATTGCCCATGTTGCAGCAGGGTAAGAAAACTCCTTCATTCCTTCAAGCACTGGAACATGTTTGCAATTTGGTACATCAACATGATTTGTCACCGCTATGATGTATTCCATTTCTTCCGACTCTCCCCATTGTCCTCCTTGAGCAATTCCTAAAAAACCTGCAGGTCTATAGTCGGGAAAGTTATCTAGGAACATTTTCATAGTTCCATTCCTCCACGCATTTTCCCAAATCCGAGGAACTATTTCAAAGGCTTCGGCTGTTTTTATTTTTTGTGATATTCCCATTACTCTAAATTCAGGCCATTGTTGAATTTGATAATTCATATGATTTTCTCCTTTTATTGAAATTTGAAAGGAAAGCTTAGGACAGGATTTTAACTGCACTGTTTCATTTCTAACACTTGAAGGTAGTACTCCATGAAATTTTTTAAATGCCCTAGTAAATGAATCTTGAGACTCATATCCATACTTTAAAGAAATATCAATTATTCTTTCTGTACTATTTAATAAATCAAAGGCTGCCATTGTTAAACGCCTGTTTCTTATATATTCCGATAAAGGCTTGTCCGCTATATATGAGAACATTCTTTGAAAATTGTAGACAGAACATCCAGCAATTTTTGAAATAGTTTCATAGGATATCTCACCATCAAGGTTTTCTTCTATATAATTTATAGACTCATTTAAATTTTTTATCCAATCCATTCTTCTCACTCCCAATTCAATAGTATCTTTTTATATACATTTATACTCGATATTTCATGCCCTATTTTGTAGACTCATTATTATAAATTTGCTTAGTTGTATTTTCCTTCTTTGAAGCTTCAATTATATTTTGAATTATTTTTTTAGATTCTAAAATTTCCTCATCTGTATCAACAACTTCAAATATGATTTTTCCATCATAGTCCTTTAAGTAATTTTGAAAAATTAACCTAAAGTCAAGTTCACCTTGTCCAATAGGAAGATGTTCATGCTCTACATCAAAATGTTTATCTGCTATATGTATGCATTTAGGAAATTTCACTTTAAGTATTTCTTCCAAATGATTATAGTCATCTATATGAGCAATATCAAGGAGTAATTCAACATCTGAGTTTTTATCAAATACTACTTTTAAGTCACTTGGTGTATAGTTAATCTTGTCCATTACACTATTATTCTCAATATAAAGTTTTATATTGTTCTTTTTTAATAGTTGGTTAGTCTTATAAATGTTGTTAGCAAGTAGATTTATAGTTTGAGAATTTATGATAAGACTTTTACATACGGGATGTATAATAACCTATGTATGATTTAAATATTTTAATATCCTAATCAATTCATTATTATATTTATCATAATCATCAATATCATATACAGCATGAATTATTACTGGAAATTTTGAATTTAATACATATTCTTCTTTAGGAAATAATATCTTATCAAGTACTAATTCCCCTTTACTAAACCAAACTTGCATAAAATCAAATTTGTTTGATTTTGAAAAATCAATTTCATCTTTATAATTATTGAACCATCTTATACTTCTTCCGTACTCTATCATAGTTATATACCATCCTTTTTTAAATTTTCATCAAGTAGCTCTAAACCTAAATATAAATTAATTGTACACTAATAAAAGTAAATACAAAATAACTTTAGTTATATAATATGTCTAATAAGTCAATAATTATAAATTCACTATTGGAGGTAGAAAAATGGCAGATTTAAAATTATCAGAAATTATGGCTCTGCAAAAGGAACTACCGGAAAAATACAAAGAAAAATGGACTCCTCTTTGTGCAGAGAATGGTCGTAACAGCTTATTATGGATGATAGAAGAAATGGGAGAAGTAATAGCGATAATTAAAAAACGTGGAGAAAATGATATTATGAATGATGAAACAGTTAGAGCTGCTTTTGTGGAAGAAATGGTTGATGTTATGATGTTCTACAACGATGCATTGATGTGCTTCGGGATTACACCTGAGGAATTTTCAGAAGCTTTCATAAAAAAGCATTGTAAAAATATGAATAGAGATTTCGATCTTGAACATAAGAAATATCTGCTTTAATATTACCTGAATTATTCATAGTAAAATTAGATAGATTTAAAAGTATCAGATTTTTTCGGCTCAAAAATAAGTTTACAACCTTAAATTATTACGAACTAAAGTCCAGTGATTTCGAATCACTGGACTTTTAAATTAAATATATTACATACTTATAATATATTATCAACACTATTTTAAAACAGAGTCAAAAATAAAAGTAGAAAAAAATATACTTATTGCAAACAATGCAAATAGGGCAAACATATTTAAAATCAAAAATACTGTATCTAAAATAGTAGCTAATTTTTTTCTTTTTCTAACATGCTACTCTTTTGTATGAAAGGAAATGCCACTAAGCTACCAACTATACAAACTATGTTAATTACTAAAAGAATTATAGCTGCTGGAACTTCAAAAAAAAATCTTGTAATAAATTCTATATAAACCACCTCCTGATATAGTTGACTATACAAAGAATAATTTCTATGGAATTCCTTAACTATTTTAAATTTAAATACAGATTGTTATCTATTACTCCCCTTTAAAACTCTCCTACTGCCAAAGCTTATTATGAAAAGAATTACTGCAAGTACCATAAAAGCTACCCTTAATGAAGTCACTTGTCCTATAACCCCTAATAATGGAAATATCATAATCATAAATATACTGAAGCATATACTTTGAACAGATATTAATGTTGCTCTTTGAGCTGATGGGATAAGCTTATTTATATAGTCAGAGCTAACAGGATATAGGATATTTATACTTACAGAAAACATAATAAATCCTATGATAGCATTTAAATTCTTACTGCTAATAAGAACTATAAGCCACACTCCTCCTAACATTGGAACTATATAAAGCATAGCTTTTTTTAATTTCCTTTCTACTTTATAGGCTAACTTTGCTCCTATGGCACAGCCTATACTTGATATTACATAGATTATTGCTATGAAACTTCTAGAGTATCCCATTTCACTAAAATACTGTTGAGTATAAAAATGAGTAGTTGTGCCGGTCATAAATATTAATTCAAAAAACATCATTATTAGTATAATTTTTTTATTAGATTTCATCACTTCATAACAGGTCTTAAAATGACCTACTATAGTCACTCTTTCTTTTGCTTCTTCATGAAATTCTGGTTCTTTAAATCCAAAGGAAATTCCTAGTGCACATATACTTACAATAGCTGATAATCCATAGCTATATGTAAAGGAGTAATCTGATAATATTCCTCCAACTAATACAGCTATTCCTTGGGCTACTTCAATTATAAAATTTAAATTTCCATTTATTTTTAGGTATTTTTCCTCTTCTCCTGTAACCTTTAAGGAGTCATAAACCAAAGCTTCTTCTGAGCCTGAGTTTAAATTATAAGATATGGCGGATATTACAAAGGCAATGGCAAACCCTAAAAAACTATTGCAAAACAGCATTAAGATTGCTCCAATTGCGGACATTATCCTTCCAAGTATTATAGTATTCTTTCTTCCAACAATATCAGCAATGGCTCCTGTTGGAACTTCACATATTAAACTAGTTATATGGTGAACTGATTCTAAAAGTCCTATTTCTATAAGAGACATGCCTTTATGAGCTAAATATAGTACCCAAATGGCAGAGCTTATATCTATTGAAGATAAAAACTTATACATATAATCAATTTTTATATTTTTCTTTATCCTGGCTAAGTAATCTACGCTCTTCCCTTTATTAATTTTATTTATATTTAAACTTTCTTTTACGTTATTCATTGTAACTCCCCCTAATGATTTCTATAAGTAAAGCTTCATAGAAGCTAAGAACTCTGTTAATTAGCATAATAAAAGACTCTATTATGAAGAATTTAATCTTTATAATAAAGTCTTGGAGTTACTTTTGAAGTTGAAGGACTATTATTCCTGCAAAATCATCTTAAAAAAAGATACAGTAACCCCTTGGTTTTCAATATTGCAGTTTTAGACATAGAACTGCTGCTCATTGGGGTATATCCTTTTTTTATATTAAGATATCTCACAGTTGTTTCCTCCATTTTTTCTTATATAATTTATTATATCATATGGGTAATATTTTAGTATACATTATTATCCTATTTTTTTATATAATTTAAATATTTACATAGATACTTGTTTCTCTTCTTTATAACTATCAATTCCATAGTTTCCCCAACAAGGAGTTTCAATTCCTATGTCTAGAGAGTTAAATCTTGCACCTTTAGTGCTATTATAATTATCTAAAGCTTTAAATACAATTTTACATCCCAATAGTAATATAGGCACATTGGCATATACAACTAGTATGTTTACTAAGTCAGATATATACCATAGGTTCCCTAGTTCTAGTCCTGATAAAACTGTTAAACAACCAAAAGGAACAAATATAAAGGCACCTAAACTTCTTATGGTATTTATACATTTCTTACTTTTTGATATAAAGTTTCCTGATATCTCTGCAAATAGAATCATTCCAAGTAAGGTTGTAAATGCAAATAACCCATAGCATAAAGATATTATTATAGTAGCAATTGAGTCAAAGGCTGTACCTGGAATTAAGTATTGTACAGAGGTTAAATAAACTGTTAGCTTAGAACCTTTTATACTCTCCCAAGCCACTCCTGATTCAGCTGCCCAAAGGCTTGCCATAACTACAACTATTCCTGTCATTGTGGCAATTACCATAGTATCTAAAAATACTCCTAGAGCTTGTACTAATCCTTGTTCTACCGGATGATTAGTGTCTGCAGTAGCTGCAGCCATAGTTATAGTACCTTGTCCAGCTTCATTTGACATAAGACCTCTTTTTATTCCTTGAGCAAGTGCTACACCAAAAGCCCCACCAAAGATGGCTTGTGGTTTAAAGGCACCTGCAAATACTGCTGTGAAAAATACTGGTACTTTATCTAAGTTAAATATAATTATTACTAATGTTATTCCTACATAAATTATAGCCATTATAGGCACTAACTTATCTGTAACCTTGGTAACACCATTTATTCCTTTAAATACAGTAATTACAACTGAAGCTATTAATAATATAGTAATTGCATAGTATAGTAATGACTGTCTTTCATAAACTGTTCCTGTAATTGTTTCTACTACTGAACTTAAACTAGTTACAATATTAAAGGTTTGAGCTGGTATACAGAACATTGCATATACAATAAATAAAACAGCTAAAACTATTCCTATTGCCCTTTTATTTCCTAAAACTCTCATTCCATAAAAAGGTAGTCCTCCAACAAGCTCATCGTCCTTTTTCTCTTTGAAAATTTGAGCTAAAACTGCTTCTACAAAAGCTGTAGCCATTCCAAAGAAAGCAGAAACCCACATCCAAAATATAGCTCCTGGTCCTCCTACGCTAATTGCTCCTGTAACTCCTACTATGTTACCCGGTCCTATTCTCATGGCTGAACTTAGTAGAAATGATGCCAAGGGAGTAATACCTGTTTCATGAGATCTCTTCTCTGCAAGTATTTTAATCCCTTTTTTAAACTTAATACATTGAACAAAGCCCATTTTAAATGTGAAATATATACCTGATCCTACTAAAAGTAAGATGGCTAAAGAAAACTTTCCTATTATAGGAATGTTAGAATACCATTGAAAATTAGTTGGAAAATCCCATAAAAAGTCTGCCACTGGTACTATAAACTCAAATATTTTATTTATGGAGTTAAAAAATCCTTCCATGCCTTATCGCCTCCTAAAGTCTATTTTTAATACTATTACATGAAATTATAATGCCTTCCTATTATCTCATACCACTTACGTTTTAACTAGTATCATTTTAATTACATACAATAACGTCATTATATTCCCCATGAATATTTGTCATACAAAAACTCCAACCCAAATTTAAAAATGAGATTGGAGTTATTTATTGTTTATTTGTTAGTTAGATTTTCTAATCCATAGATTATACAATTATTTTTAAAATTTTCTATATGAAACAAGGACTATAATTTCAATAATTCTACATGCATACAATCTTCTAATTCTATTTTAAAGCCTAATTTTTTAGCTTCTTCTATAACTTCTTCATTAAAAGAACCTGGTTGGAACCATACATTTTTGATTCCTTTTGCTTTTATTTTTGGAAGAGCTTCTAAAGTAATTTTAGGATTAACTATTACATTTATTCCATCTATTAATTCTGGTAACTCTTCTATAGATTTATATAACTTTATTCCATCTATAGAATCATATTTAGGATTTATTCCATAAACAGTGTATCCTCTATCCTCTAATTCTCTAAAAATTTTGTATCCAAATCTTGTAGTATCTGTGGTAGCTCCAAGTAAAGCCCAGCGTTTTAGGTTAAGCATTTTATTCATGTTTATCACTCCTAATCTTATTTTATATATAGTTTGTTTATTTTTCATAGTTACTATTCTTTAATCCTATCATGTAGAATATATCTTTTCAATTCTACTAATGCAAAATAACTTATTGTGTATTTATACCCAATAAAAACTCTATTGATGCTAAGAAATTTGATTAATATATTAAAATTATATATGTAGAATATATATAGATATATGATAACTTATTTATCTATGATATTAGTAAATTATATAAATTTCATGTATAATATCATATATATAATAATTATAATATAGCATATTACATATAACTATATAGATAGTAATTTTTCAAATAACTATATAGATAGCTATTTTACCTATAACTATCTTAATAGTTATTTGCTAAGAAGGAGATAATCATGAGCGAAACTTGTGAAATAAGTGCTGATATAATTGAAAAGGATTTAAAATACCTTGAACTTCTTTCTCATAATTTTCCTACAATATCAGATGCTTGCACTGAAATTATAAACTTAAAGGCAATATTAAATTTACCTAAAGGTACGGAGCACTTTTTAACGGATCTTCATGGTGAACATGAAGCTTTTCAACATGTACTTAAAAATGCTTCAGGTGTAATAAAAAGAAAAGTTAATGATATCTTTGGTAATACCCTTAGAGAATCTGAAAAAAAAGCTTTATGTACTCTTATATATTATCCTGAACAGTATATAAATATTGCCCTTGATAAAGAAGATGATCCTGATGATTGGTATAAGATTACTCTTAATCAATTGATCCAGGTATGTAGAAATGTATCATCTAAATATACTCGTTCTAAGGTTAGAAAGGCTCTTCCTGCAGACTTTTCCTATATTATAGAGGAGCTACTTCACGAATCTGAAGCGAGACCAAATAAACAAGATTATTTTAATGGAATATTAGATACTATTATTTCCATTGGTAGGGCTAGCGATTTTATAACTGCAATTTGTAATGTTATACAAAGGTTGACTATAGATTCTCTTCACATAGTAGGTGATATCTATGATAGAGGTCCTGGAGCTCACATAATTATGGATATTTTATGTAATTATCATTCCTATGATATTCAATGGGGAAATCATGATATACTTTGGATGGGTGCAGCAGCTGGAAATCATAGTTGCATCTGTAATGTTATTAGAATTTGTACTAGATATGCTAATCTAGAAACCTTAGAGGATGGCTATGGTATAAACATTTTACCTCTAGCTCGTTTTGCTATGGATGTATACTCCAATGATCCATGTAAATCCTTTAACCCAAAGGTTACTAATGATTACTTTAAAGAAAAAGACTTAAAACTTATGGCTCAAATGCATAAGGCAATTTCTATTATACAGTTTAAATTAGAAGGTGAAATTATTAAAAGACACCCTGAATTTAACATGGATGATAGAAGACTTCTTGATAAAATTAATTATGAAAAAGGAATAATTATTATAGGTGGTAAGGAATATGTATTAAATGATACTAACTTCCCTACTATAGATATTAATAATCCTTATAAATTGACAGATGAAGAAAAAGAATTAATGTCTAAGCTTCATAGTTCTTTCTTAAATAGTGAAAAACTTGAGAAACATGTTAGGTGTCTTTACTCTAAGGGTAGTCTTTATTTAAAGAGTAATTCTAATCTTTTATATCATGCCTCCATTCCTTTAAATGAAGATGGCACTTTTAAGAATGTTAAGCTTGGAAACAAAGAATTCTGCGGTAAAGAATATTTAGATAGGGTAGATAGAATTGCTAGAGAAGCATATTTTAATGAATGTGATAGTAAAAATGCTCATTATGCTTTAGATTACATGTGGTACTTATGGTGTGGACCTGATTCACCTCTCTTTGGTAAGGATAAGATGGCTACCTTTGAAAGATATTTTATAAATGATAAGATTACTCATAAGGAAAATAAATGCCCTTATTTCAATCTTAGAGATAATGAAGAGGTTTGTAATAAAATATTAATAGAATTTGATCTTTCTCCTAAACATTCTCATATAATTAATGGACACGTACCTGTTAAAACTATTAAAGGTGAAAATCCTATTAAGGCTAATGGGAAACTTTTAGTTATAGATGGGGGATTCTCCAAGGCTTACCAACCTGAGACAGGCATTGCAGGCTATACTTTAATTTATAATTCCTATGGCCTTCAATTAGTTCAGCATGAGCCTTTTGAATCAACTCAAACTGCCATTGATGAGGGGAAAGATATTATATCCACTAACTTTATTCTAGAATTTAACTCTAAAAGACTAAAGGTTAGGGATACTGATATAGGTAAAGAATTAATAAGTCAAATTCATTACCTTCAAATGCTTTTAAATGCCTATAGAAAAGGGATTATTAAGGAAAGAAAATAAATTAAATGCTTATAATATAAACTTAGGGAGCTTTTTGAAATAAGCTCCCTTAAATATTTTTATAACCTTATCTTCCCAGAATCCATAACAAATTCTTTCATAATCTAAAACTATCCCTTCCTGAATGGAGTCTTTAATTAACTCAAAAGAATTATTGCGATAATATGAAATTTCTATATCAGCTGTATCTATCATATAATAAAATCTTTTATCACAGGTATTAAGCATTGAACCTGTAAAACCAATTGTTCTGATTATATGTAAAATCAAATTTTTTATAGAAATTATCCAGTCCATTATTTGCAATCAAACCAATAATAGCACCATCCATACAGTTTTTGTCAATATAGTCCATTATTTTTTCCATAATTAGTGTACCAATCTTCTGTTTTTGATAGGACGGTATAACTATTATATCTTGTATATAAAAAACCGTTCCGCCATCTCCAACAATTCTTCCAAATCCAATTATCTTATCTTGGTCTTCTATACAAACACAGTAGATTGAGTTATTCAATCCTTTTTCTATTTTGTCATGTTGTAATACCCTCCAACCAACAGAATTTCTTAAATAAATATATTCTTCAATTGAAGGTTTCCTTTCGCTTACAATAATATTTTCCATATTTAAACCCTACCCCTACATTAAATTTCAAAAATTACTGCTACATATTATACTAATATCACATAACTAACAGCATCCCTTTAATTGTTCCTTTCTTTCCGCTATTAGCCTTTCTATTTCTTCCAAGTCTTCTAAATCCCCTAGCTGTACTTCTGCTCTTTAAGTAATTAGAATACTCCTTGTTGTTTTGATGCCATTTCTTATGGCTTCAGTTTGTGCTGATATTTTATGATCCATACTTATTCTCCCTTATATAAAAATATTAATTACAGTTAATATTAAAGCTACTATACTTATTATCAAAGATAAAATTGATATCTTTAAGTTATTATCTTTCATTCTAACACATCTTTATTATAATCTAATTAGATTTATTCTCCAACTATGTGTTATACAAAAGAGAAAAATGCTAGTAAGGATTTATTCCCTACTAGCTTTTAATTTTATTCTATTTTATCTTTTAGATATATAATATCTTCTTTAAAACCTCTTAAAGTACTTGTGAGTAGTTTACTTTTTTTCTTAATTTATTAAGCCATGATGATGTAATCAAAGTTTTTTATTGCTTTATTATCATATTTTTTTAATATATAAATATGTGTTTTAATAACCTTTATTTCAAAAATAATTGATATTTGGTAAATTTTATTATATTATATAATTACTTTAAATAAGAATTATCTAAATAAAAACACTTTACAGATTTTAAAAACAAAGGGGAATTACATATGAAAAAATTTATAAAACCTAGTATTCTTTGCATCGTTATGTTATTAAGTCTTTCATCAATTTTTTTAGGATGTAGTAAAAAGACTATTCCTATCGATCAAACTGCAAAAGCTTTTTATGACTTAGTTATTTTACAAGATAGCACCGAATTTGAAAAACTTGGTGTGCCGAGTGAGGAAATTATATCTACGGCAGAAATTCAAAAAAAATCAATGAATGAAGCTACTAAATCTGGTTTTGTACAAGCTGGTCTACCTATTACTGATGAGCAGTTAGATCAAATTTATAACGTTCAAATAGAAGCTTTAAGAAAATTAAAACCTACTATAGAAGTTGTTTCTAGTGATAAAGAAGTATCTCAAGTTAAAATATCAACTACATATGTTAATATGGTTGAAGCAAGTACTAAAGCCGGTAACGATACGGTTTCTGAAGTACAAAGCAATCAAATTACTGATATGAATAAAGTATCAGAAATTTTCATCAAAAAAATAATTGAAAATATTAATGCATTAACTCCTTCAACTGATGTTAAATCAAATACTTTTGAATTTGAAAAAGTAAAAATGAACTTCGGTAAGAAAACTGAAGAAGTTTGGGTACCAAAAAATTCTATTTCATTTGGTAATGATTTAGCTAATATGTGTATAGGAAATAATTAATAAATTTAAATAGGCAATTTTTGTTTAAAGTATAAAGGCTATTGTATTTTTCAATAGCCTTTTTTACATATACATAGAATTTAAAATATATGTCTTACTTTTCATTTTAAATATCTATTTTGATATTTTAATTTTATCACTTTTATATTTTAATTTATTACTTTTATTTTTTTCTTTTTGATACTAGACCAACACCACCTATAATTGTTAATGCTCCAATTATAAGTTTATAATCAAATACACCACCAGTCTTTGGCAAAACATTTATTATTTTATCAACAATCTTTTCAGCTTGGTTTTTAACAATAAATTCTTGTATTTCCGTAGAATTAATCTTAACTTGCAATTCTTCTTTACTTAAAATATATCCCTTAGGAGCTTTTGTTTCTCTAATAGTATAATTACCATAACCCACATCATTAAAAGCTACAATACCATCCTTATCAGAAACTACAGTCGTTACTTCTTTGCCGACTCTGTCATATAAGGTAAACTCTGCACCTTTAAGTAGCTTTCCATTCATATCAGTTTTAGTAATTATAATACTACCCTTAATTCTGTTATTTACTACCTCATAAGTATATAGCTCACTATCTTTATCCACAAATACCTTTATCGTACCTTCTGAAGCTAAATATCCTTCAGGAACTTTTGTTTCTTTTATTGTATATTCTCCATAAAGAATATCCTTAAACAACACAGTACCATCTTCTCCTGATACAGAAGTTCCAATTTCTTTACCATCTGAATCGTATAACGTAAATTCTGCTCCTTTTAAAGGCTTGTTATCTTGATCTAATTTTTTTACTTGAATCGAAGCTCTAATTCTTGTGTTAGAAATACTTTCAGGATTTGCTTTTACAGTTTTATCATTTTCAATTATATTAGCAGTTAATACTTCCTCTAAAATAACATATCCTTCTGGAGCTTTTGTTTCCTTTATAGTGTACTTTCCATACTCTACATTTTCAAATTGTACCTTCCCATTTTCGTCACTTATAGCTGTTGCTATAGACTTCTCAAACTTTGTATCAGCTTCTTTATAAAGGCTAAACTCTGCTCCTTGTAATGGGTTTTTATCTTCACCTAACTTATTAAACTCTATTTTTCCTCTAATTTTTGTATTAGATATACTTTCAGGGTTAGCTTTTACTACCTTTCCATCTTCAGTAATAGTAGCAGTTAATACTTCCCCTGAAGGTATATATCCTTCTGGAGCTTTTGCTTCTTTTATTGCATACTCTCCATACTCCACATTTTTGAAGTCTACTTTTCCATTTTCGTCACTTATAGCTGTTGCTATAGGATTTATATATGAAGTGTCTAAAATCTTATAGAGAGTAAACTCTGCCCCCTCAAGAGGTATATTATTTTCATCAGTTTTAAAGAATTCAATTTCACCTTTAATCTTTTCATCTTTATAATTATAGGTTATATTCTTTTCATCTTTAGTATTTTTAAGTTGAAATTTATACAATTCACTACTTAATGTATATCCTGTTGGAGCAACCTTTTCTCTAACATAATAGTCTATAGCAAATTTCAATTTACTAAATACAACTTCTCCAGTTGAGTCTGTTGGTTCTGAAGTTTTTATAACATTTTCATACTTATCAAGAAGTTCAAAGACAGCTCCTTTAAGTTTAATATTTTCATTATTTTTATCTACCTTTGTAACCTTAATGCTACCAGTTTCCCCAACTCCACCACCGCCAGCACCTTGGAATATAACATCAATCTTTCCAGAAGAAGAAGTTCCCTCTATTCCTGTGCCTTTAAAGGATATAGCGTTAGTAAATGGTGACTTATTTTTGTCTACTACATCAGTTCTAAAGGTTAAAATATATGCTTCTTCAGTTGGAGACGGTAATATAAAGGTAAACTCTCTTGTTTCAGCATTATATTTTACATTGCTTTGATTTAAAACAACCTCTTCCCCTTTTTCAATGTTTCCATTAGGTTTTAAAATCTGTTTATACAGTTTTATAGATGTGGTATCAATTTCAAGTCCCTCTTGAAGGATATCTGTTAAAGCTGCATCCTTAATTAATATTTTGTTAGAGTTAATGGTTACACTCCAATCAATATAAGAATTACCTCTTTCATAGGTAGCTTTTTTATCTATTAAGGTACTTTTTATAGTACCTCTTCCTGTACTTTCTACACCGCTCGGCACTAAATCAGTTATTAGCTTTGCAGTATTCTCAACCTGCTTTTCTCCATTAGTGGTAAATATAGAGGTATCTGTAATTTTAGTCTTAAAAGTTATTACTTGCTCATCTTTGATTTCACTAGGAAAATTATATCTTAAGGTTTTGGCAGTTTCATCATAAACATAATTTGATGATTCTGCTGGACTTCCATTAATAATAACAGAATTAGGAACAAACTCCTGCCCACCCTTAATATTATCTATTATATAAGCATTAGGAAGGATCATTTTATTTTTATTAATTACAATCTTCCAGGTAATTTCTCTTGTTACATAGTCATAATCACTACTAGACTTATTTATAACCTCACTTTTTAAATACTGCCAATTAGAAGCGTTAGATTCTTTAATATTGTCACCTGTTAATCTAGCTTCATTATAATAATTTTGATTATTGTAACTATATCCTTCCATATTTCCTGCATAAACCTTGGGATCTGTTACTTTTGTTCTAAAGGTTATTGTATAAGTTTCGTTAATATTACCATTAAAGGTATAAGTTAATGTTCCAGTTTTATTAGCACCACTCTCTGCTGCTTTCACATAGTTAAAACTTCCTCCTAGAACCTCTTTATCTATAGTAGCAGAACCATCTACATATTCTTGTCCTAATCTTATTTCATCAGTAACCACTGGATTTTTTATTGCTATCTTATTACTATTTATAGTAACCTTCCAAGTAATTTCTCCTGTAGCTGGATTATATCCTGTGCCTTGTTTAGAAATAATGCTAGTAGGTACTCCAACGCCCTTTTCATCTGAAGCATCGCTTGGTACTCCATCACCAATTAAAGTTACTTTATTGTTATAGGTTTTCCCTGTATTGGAATTAAAGGCATCTCCATCAGTTACATCTGTTGAAAATTTGATTATATGTGGCTCATTAATAGCACTTGGGAAAGTATAGGTAAATTTTTGTCCAACTAAAGAATAATTATCCTCAGTTTGGTTTCCATCCATCTTAACACTACCATCTACAAAAGTTAACCCCTCTGGTATATCATCAGTAACTACAGCATTTGGAATATTTTGAGCATTGTTATTTACATAAATAGTCCAATTAATCCTCTTTGCCTCTACATCGTACTTTCCATCTTTTCTAATAAAGTCTGTATAAATAGCTACTGATGCCTCATTAGATTCTACAAAAGTTCCATCATGCTTAAAGATTGCTTTATTCTTCTCATATACCGTAGCTCCCTCAGATTTAAAAGCTTCTGGATTTACTACCTTGGTTTTAAAGGTAATTACTTGCTCTGTTTCTATTACACTTGAGAATTTATAAGTTAATCTATTATTGTTATAATCATAGTTATAATTTGCTATATCTGCATTAGCTCCATTTATAGTAACAGAACCAGGTATAAACTGTTGTCCCTCTGGAATGTTGTCCAAAATTTCAGCATTATTAACCTTAACTCCTTCTGAATTCACAATTACTTCCCAAGTAATTTCATTTGTAGAAGGGTCATATTCTCCGTACTTCATAGCAGAAGCATCAGGAACTTCCAGTTGTTCAAAGTTTACATTAATTATAACAGGAGAAGAATTTCCTCCAATTTCAAATGTAATAGGTACTGGACTAGGTTCTCCTATTTGATCAGGATCAAATTGAGTATCAATAAAAAAGAATCCTGAAACATTGGAATTATTCTCTGCAAATTCATTAAAAGTAATGGTAACATTACCATCAGTTTCTATTTTAACATTTGCAATTGTATCTCCATTATCAAGAGTAATAGGGAAATTTAGTGTGCTTATTATTTGGATTTCCTTAGGTATTTTCAAAGTATAAGTATCACCATTTTTTACCGTCCCCTGATTTGGTATAGTAAACTTATAGGTTAGTTTTACCTCTTCATTTTTACTTATGGGATTTGATGACTCATTTATAGGATCCCCATCATTACCTGTTAATCTTACTTCAGTAATAAATGGAAAATCTCCTGTAATATCCATAGCACTAGCTTGCATTGTAGGAACAATATTTAAAACTTGACAAACTACAATAACTAAAGTCATAAAAATAGATAATCTCTTCTTTACCCTAGGTGCAGACATAAATTTCTTATTTTTCATAATTGTCCTCCTTAATAATTTTTTTTCAATAAAAAAGACCGACCCTATACCAATCTTATATAAATATAAGTTTGGTTATAAAGGTCGGTTGCACTACTTACTCCATATATACAAAGTGCCCAAATTAGTATATATTTCAATGTTTCCTTAAAACTATTAGAAAATTGTATTTAATATTTTATGGAACAAAATTAAATCAATCTATGCTTAAGTATAAAAACAGATAGTTTCTTTTTTAGTTTGGGTATGGATTTAAATTTCTTTTTAATATTCCTCCTTAATAATTTTTTGTAATAAAAAAACCGACCCCATGCCAATCTTATATAAATATAAGTTTGGTTATAAAAGTCGGTTGCACTACTAACTCCGTATATACAAAGTGCCCAAATTAGTATATACTTCAGTGTTTCCTTAAAATTTTAATAAATTGTATCTAATATTTTATGGAATAAAATTAAATTATACGATATTTATTATTATTTAATATATTTTACTATTTAAGTATAACTCTATATCTGGTGTTTGTCTATACATTTTTTTGTTTTTTATACCAGTATTTTCTATATTGAAGTTTTATACTTATATAACAAAAACCGACCCTATGCCAATCTCATATAAATATAAGATTGGTTACAAAGGTCGGTTGTACTATTAACTCCATATATACAAAGTACCCAAATTAGTATATACTTCAGCATTTCCTTAAAACTTATAATAAAATGTATCTACCATTTTATAAGAGGATATTAGCATAATTGGATGTAACAGTCAATAATATATTGCATAAAATACATAATTAACTAAAAATACGCCTAAAATTAACATACAATATTTTATTCATTATGAATACTAAAATTTACACCTAAAAATAATAGGCATGAAACATTGATAACTCAAGCTTCACACCTATTTGAAATTTATCCGATGACTACCATCTCTAATACTCCCATCTTATTCAAAGTGGGAGTTAAGAGCTGCTACGTCCCTGGATAACGATTTCTAAGCTTCATTGGGAGTAAAAACTCCTTCTGAAGCAAAGAACTCTATTTATAATATTATAATTAGGGGATAATTATAAGTATTAACTTTATTATTCTACTACTAAAGTAGCTTGCATTGTTTGACCCTTTCTTACGAATTCTATAGGAATGCTATCTCCATCACTGTAAGCTTCTTTTTCCTTATTTAATTCTTCAACGGTCTTAACATTTTTCTTACCTATTTTAGTAATTACATCTCCAGGTTGTAATCCTCCCTTTTGTGCTATACTAAAATCTTCAATACTTTGAATATATATACCTACCGGCAAATTATATTGTTTTGACAAATCTTCAGTTATATTTCTAACTGCTATACCAAACTTTATTTTTTGTTTTACTAAGGCATCTAATTTTTCAGTGGCATCATTTATTGGAATTGCAAAACCTATTCCCTCTACTCCTGTAGAGCCTATCTTAGCTGTATTTATACCTATAACTTCACCTTGAGAATTTATTAATGGTCCTCCACTATTCCCTGGATTTATAGCAGTATCTGTTTGGATAAGGTTCATTTTCTCTCCACCTTCAGTTAAAGCTACTCCTCTATTAACAGCACTTATAATTCCTGTTGTTACAGAGCCTAGATATTCTTTTCCAAGAGGATTTCCTATAGCTATAACTTGTTCTCCTGCTTGAAGACTATCAGAATCTCCTAGTTCTACTTTACCTGGCATTTCAACATCATCAGTAATCTTAAGAACTGCTAAATCTGCATCTTCCTGATAGTTTACAACCTTAGCATTTACTTCTTTACCTGTACTAAATATAACTTTAACTTGACTAGCATTTTTAACTACATGATAGTTTGTAAGTACATAACCATCATCTGAAAAAATAAATCCTGAGCCAATGCCTTCTTGTTCACCCATATCAAATCCAAATACATTAGTTGAAACTGAAGTGGTTGATACACCAACTACAGCTGGAGAAACCTTTGCTACAATTTCTGGTATATTCATACTGCTTATAGGATTAATATTTGCTGTTGTTCCACTATTATTTGTTTTTGTTTTAGCTTCCTTAATTGCTGATTGTATAGTACTTCTCATAGCTCCATAAGTAACACCTGTACCAATTGCTCCTCCTAATATAGAACATATTAGAGCTATAGCTATATAAGATTTAGCTGAACCTTTACCTTTATTCTTTTTATCTTTATTCTTTTTTTCTTCTTCTTGCCATGATGAAGTATTAACTTCATTGAATTTTAAGTCATCATTTGTTGTATATTCTACATCTTGAATCACAGTGTAGTTTATATTGTCACTAGTATTATTGTCATTATTATCTTTATTAATACCGGTGTTTTCATTTAAGTTATTATTGCTATTAATTTCATTATTATTGCTATTAATTTCATTATTATTTAATTCATTATTGTTTATATCTTTATCCATATTAAATCTTCCCCCTTATTAAAAGTTAATTTGTTTACTATTCTTATCTATATATATTATTATCAACACTTATGTGTCAGTTAAGTGACTAAAATATGAATGAATTCTTAATTGTACCTTAAAGGATTAAAATTTAAAAAAATCCTATATGTAAATATAATATTCTAAAAAACTACTAAAGCCTTATAGCTTCAGTAGTTTCCTATTTGAATCCTAAATTAACTTAGAGGAAGAATAAATTCTTCCTCTAAGAAATGTTAATATAATCTTTTCTTAGCATAATCTCCGTAATCATTACCATGATCACTCATGTCTACCTCATCTATAATGGAGTCAAGATCAACTTCACTTTCACTTTTTATATCTTCATTTAAATCATCAAAAGCAATTTCTTCACTAGTCTCCATATTGTAATTCCTTCGACTTCTTGTCTTTGCAGCTTCTATCTCAGCTTCTCTTACATTTTCCCAAACTGAATCAGACATAGGGGTTATGCTTCTAAAATCACCAAAATAGTTATGTGTATCTGGTGGATATATTGGTCTTGATTTATCATTACTCATATTATACCGACCTCCTCAATCACTTTACTATAGTGTGTATTAAGGAGTTAATTTTTATGTATGAGTGCTATAAATATTAGGATTTTTTATTTTTCTGCATAAAGAGTTATTATCTTAACTATAGTTTTTACTGCTTTTTCCATAGAATCTACAGGAATGAACTCAAATTTTCCGTGGAAGTTATGTCCACCTGTAAATATGTTTGGAGTTGGAAGTCCCATAAAGGATAATCTTGCTCCATCAGTACCGCCTCTTATAGGAACTATAATTGGCTCGATATCAAGAGCTTTCATTGCTTCAACAGCTGTGTCTACTACATGAATTACAGGTTCTACTTTTTCTTTCATGTTGTAATATTGATCTTTTACTGAAATTTCTATAGTGCCTGCACCATATTTTTTATTAAAAAGTTCTACTATTTCTTTAATTAAAGTTTTCTTTTCTTCAAAGGTATTTCTGAAGAAATCTCTTACGATATAAGACATAGTAGTCTTTTCTACAGTTCCTACCATATCGCAAAGCATGAAGAAACCTTCATATCCTTCTGTGTATTCCGGTCTTGCATTAACAGGTAATAATCCATTTAACTCCATAGCTATTTGCTGAGCATTTATCATTTTATCTTTAGCACTTCCTGGATGAACATTTCTTCCGTTAATTACTATTTCCACACCAGCAGCATTGAAGTTCTCATATTCGATTTCTCCAACAGCTCCCCCATCTACAGTGTAAGCAAAGTCCGCTGCAAATTTTTCTACATCAAAGTGATCTGCACCTTCTCCAATTTCTTCGTCTGGAGTAAACCCAACTTTAATTGTACCATGCTTTATATCTGGATTTGCAATTAAATATTCCATAGCAGTAACAATTTCTGATATACCAGCTTTGTCGTCTGCTCCTAATAAAGTAGTTCCATCTGTTGTGATAAGAGTCTTTCCTATATAGTCATTTAATTCTGGAAAATCTACTGGAGATAAAACTGTATTTGCATTTAATTTAATATCTCCACCTTCATAATTCACCATTTGAGGCTTAACATCTTTACCTGAATAATCTGGAGCAGTATCCATATGAGATATGAATCCAATAGTTGGTATTTTTTTATCAGTATTAGCAGGCAATGTAGCCATTACGTAATTGTTTTCATCAATAGTAACATCACTCATTCCGATTCTTTTTAGTTCTTCAAATAAAACTTCACCTAAAACTCTTTGGCTAGCAGTACTTGGGGTTGTTCCCGTAGAATCACTTGATTGTGTGTCATACTTAGCATATCCTAAAAATCTTTCTATAACTTTTGACATAATATCGCCGCCTTTTTAATTTTTATAAATATTTTATATTGTTAATTATATTTATTTTGTCCCATAACCCTAGTATATAAAACTCTAATTTTTTTTACAAGTTAATAAATTGTATATATCTACTATTTATCGAATTTATTTGTTATAATAATCATGAACAAGCTATGTCTATCCGCTGCTAACATAATGTATTATATTGAATAAATTTAATTTAATACAATACATTCTAATTTATAAAAAAACAAAATTTAGTTAGAAGTAATTGGAGGGTAAGATAATATGTTAGATTTTAATAAAGCGTTGAGCTTTGAAGAGTATGTAGAAAAACAACATGCCAAATATGGTAATATCCAAGATAAGACCTATGCAGACACTGAACTTTCTAGTGCTACTAAGGAACAAATAAAAAAACTAGACAAGGTTGTTCATGCTGCAATATTTACAGAAGGTTTTTGTCCTGATTGTATCGTAACTATTCCTTTCGTACAAAAACTTTCAGAAGAAAACCAAAACTTAAAGGTTCATTTATTTCCTAGAACAGGTTACGAAGGCTTTCTTGAAGAAGCAGTAGGCTGCAAAAGTATTCCTGCAGTAATCACTTTTACTGAAGAAATGGATCCTAAGGGTGCCTATGTAGAAATGCCTAATGAGTTGTTCAAAAAACTTCCTATAATCTCTAATGATGAGAGAAAAGTTCTTGTTGCAGAATATAGATCTGGAAAATACAATGATTTAATAGAAAAAGACCTTTTAGATATAATACTGTGATTTTGTATTACATTTTAAAACTCATTCCTATATTTATTCATATATGGATGAGTTTTTGTATTAGTGTTATATAAGTTAATTATTAATGAGGTGATATTATGGGTTTTAAAACAGAAATAATAACAAAGGATAAAATAAAAACTTCTAGTTGGAGTGGAGGCACTACTAACGAAATATATATTTATCCTAAGAACTCTAATTATATGGAATTAAACTTTAAATGGAGAATTAGTTCTGCCACTGTAGAACTAGAACACTCCACCTTCACTAATGTTCCAAAAATTTATAGATATATAACAACTTTGGAGGGTTCCATGGATCTTTGTCACAATAAAGGCCCTCTAATTCACTTAGAACCTTTTGAAGTTCATGGATTTTCTGGAGATGTAAACACAGAAAGCTTTGGAACTGTTACAGACTTTAACTTAATGATAGGACCTGGATGTTATGGTGTGATGGATGCATTAACTTTAACTGAAGATTCTTTACTAAAACTGAATTTAAATAAAAGGAAAAATAAATACTCATATCATAATTATATATTCTTCTCACCTAATTCACACCTAACCTTCACCATAGATGGGAACAATATATCTCTACCTAAAAATGATACCTTAATCATAGAAAGTTGTGAAAAAGATAGTCTTTCTTCCATAGAAATTGCCTCCTCACAACCTTGCAATATCATTAGTATAGAAGTGGGCTTTTAAAAATAACTTATCCAAATCTATGCCTCTGTTGAAAATTACAGTGATAACGTATAAGTGTAATTTTATAAAGTATGGAGCATATACTTTAATATAAGTATATGCTCCATATTTTTAGTCTTTACAGACTTGCTACTCCCTTTTCTCTTGCTATTCTCATAACTTCCTCTGCTACTTTGCCTGATACTCTCTTGTCTAAGGCATTTGGGATTATGTTTTCTTCATTTAATTCTTCTTCTGGAATTAGGTTTGCTAAAGCTCTTGCTGCAGCTAACTTCATTTCATCATTTATTTCTGTTGCTCTAACTGTAAGAGCTCCCTTAAATATACCAGGGAATACTAGAACATTATTAATTTGATTAGCAAAATCTGAACGGCCTGTTGCTATTACTCTAGCCCCTCCTAATTTAGCTTCATCTGGCATTATTTCTGGAGTTGGATTAGCCATTGCAAAGATAATTGCATCTGAATTCATAGTCTTTACATCTTCTGCATTTATCATGTTAGGCCCAGATACTCCTATGAACACATCAGCTCCTACTAAAACTTCTTTTAATGAACCTGATTCTTTATTTTTATTAGTAACCTTTGCTATTTCTTCATGGGATTCAAATAAACAGTTGCCTCCATCATAAATAGCACCCTTCTTATCACACATGATTATATTTTCTGCTCCCGCCTTTAAAAGCAATTTACAGATAGCAATTCCAGCAGAACCAGCACCATTTATTATTATTTTAACATCTTTAATATTCTTCTTAGTTAACTTTAATGCATTATATAACCCAGATAATACAACTACTGCAGTTCCATGTTGGTCATCATGGAATACAGGAATATTTAATTCTCTTTTTAAAGTTTCTTCTATATAAAAACATTCAGGAGCCTTTATATCTTCAAGGTTTATTCCTCCGAATACAGGACATATTAATTTTACAGTTTTTATTACTTCTTCTGGATCTTCGCTATCAATACATATTGGAAAAGCATCTACTCCAGCAAATTCCTTAAACAATAATGCCTTTCCTTCCATTACTGGAATTGAGGCTTCTGCCCCTATATTTCCAAGTCCTAATACTGCTGTTCCATTGGAGACTATAGCTACAGTATTAGATTTTATTGTATAATCATAAACCTTATCTTTATCCTTAGATATTTCAATGCAAGGCTCTGCAACTCCAGGCGTATAAGCTATAGATAAGTCTTCTCTTGTATTAACAGGAATTTTACTTATAACCTCTAGTTTTCCCTTCTTCTCCTTGTGCATTTTTAAAGATTGTTCACCATATGACATAATTAAATCCTCCTAATTAAAATAATCTATTTTTTTGAAGATGCCTTATTTAAGTAATCACAATAAGGTGCTATAGGACATTCATGACACTTTGGCTTTCTAGCATCACATATCTTTCTTCCATGCCAAATAATATAATGATGTGCATCACTCCACATGTTCTTTGGTACGTATTTCATAAGTTTTTCTTCAACAATTTCTACATTATCTCCAGGTGCAAAACCTGTTCTATTAGAAATTCTAAACACATGGGTATCTACAGCTATAGCAGGCACTCCAAAAGCATTAGATAAAACTACATTAGCCGTTTTCCTACCTACTCCTGGAAGAGCTATAAGTTCTTCCATAGTTCTTGGAACCTGACCATTATATTTTTCTACAATGGATTTACATGCCCCTAATATATTTTTACTTTTATTTTTATAGAATCCACAACTATGAATCTTTTTACCTAATTCTTCTTCACTTAACGTCAGTATAGCCTGTGGAGTATTATACTCCTTATATAATTCCTTTGTAACTATGTTAACCCTTTCATCTGTACATTGAGCAGAAAGTATAGTTGATACTAAAAGTTCAAAGGGTGTTCTAAAATCTAACCCGCAGGAAGCTCCTCTATAGGTCTCTTCTAATACTTCTAAAATTTTCTTTCGTTTTTCTTTATTCATAAAATCACCTCAATAAATTTCAATGACTGTAGTATTCCTAATTAGTTCACTTCTATTATATCAGATTTTTATTATTTTACTTAATTAAATAAGGGTTTAATTGATATGTATTTATCTATAAAAGAATAATATTATTTTATAAACAAATACTATAAAAAAACTTAATACAATAAGGAGGATTATCAAATGGATAATGCAATGTTTTGTTATCAATGTGAACAAACTGTAGGGGGAAAGGGATGTACTAAGTTAGGTGTTTGCGGTAAAACCCCTGAAATAGCCAATTTGCAAGACTTATTAATTTATCAGTTAAAAGGAATCAGTTGTTATGCTAAAAATTTACTTGATAATGAGCAAGTTATAGATAAATCAGTGGTTAGCTTTGTAGAAAATGCTCTATTTACAACTTTAACTAATGTTAACTTTGATGCAGCAAGTCATTTAAATATGCTTAAGGAATCACAAAAAATTAAAGAAGACTTAAGAAGTAAGGCATCTACTAATAAAGAGTATCCTGATCAAGCAACCTATAATTTAAGTAAAACTAAGGAAGAAATGTTTAAGGATGCCGTTAAAGCCGGAATTATGTATGATGGAGATTTAGATGCTGATATACGCTCTTTAAGACAAACTATTGTTTATGGCCTAAAGGGTATAAGTGCCTATGGACACCAAGCTAGATTTTTAGGTTACTATGATGACCAAGTTGATAACTTCTATTTTCTAGGATTAGAATGTACAACAAATGATAACTTATCTGTTGAAGAGTTAATTAGAATGACTATGAGAACTGGTGATATGAGTGTAGCTGTCATGAAAAAACTTGATGAAGCTAATACTGAAAGTTATAAAAATCCAACTCCTCATTTAGTTAATGTTAAAGTAGAAAAAGGCCCTTTTATAATTGTTTCTGGTCACGATTTAAAGGATTTAGAGATGTTGTTAAAACAAACTGAAGGTATGGGGATAAATATATATACCCATGGTGAAATGCTTCCTGCTCATGGTTATCCTGAACTTAAAAAATACCCTCATCTAGTAGGAAACTATGGTAGTGCATGGCAAAACCAACAAACGGAATTTGATAACATTCCTGGCTGTATACTTATGACCACTAACTGCCTTATGAGACCTAGAGAAACCTATAAGGATAGAATATTTACAACTAACGTAGTTGGATGGGATGGAGTTAGACATGTCACTCTTAAAGAAGATGGAACAAAGGACTTCTCTGAAATCATAAATAAAGCTTTAGAATTAGGTGGATTTACTGCTTCTGAAGACAGAAAAGAAATTCTTGTAGGCTTTGGTCATAAGGCTACTTTAAGTAATGCCGGCAAAATTGTTGATGCAGTTAAAAAGGGTGAAGTTCGCCACTTCTTCTTAATAGGTGGTTGTGATGGTGCAAGGCCTGGAAGAAACTACTACACAGATTTTGCAAAAATGGTTCCTGAGGATTGTATTATACTTACTTTAGCTTGTGGAAAATATAGATTTAACAAACTTGAATTTGGTGAAGTAGCTGGACTACCAAGGCTTCTCGATGTAGGTCAATGTAATGATGCTTATTCTGCAGTAAGAATTGCTACAGCTTTAGCTGATGCCTTTGAAACTGATGTGAATGGCTTACCATTGTCCATTGTACTATCTTGGTATGAACAAAAGGCTGTAGCTGATTTACTAGCTTTATTGTCCTTAGGAGTTAAAAACATATTCCTGGGACCTTCTCTTCCTGCATTTATAAGTCCAAATGTACTTCAATACTTAGTAGACACCTTCCAATTAACTCCTATAAGTACACCAGAAGAGGACTTAAAAACTTGTCTTAAGCAAAGAATTAACTAATATATTAAATGGTAGCCCATAGGACTACCATTTATTTTTATATAGTTCACAAAAACTTACCCTTGTGCAATCAGCTTGTCTTTTTCAAGAATGTGACTTACTAACCACTGATTTACGAATTCTAATAAATCAAGAATATATTTATGTTGATTCTCATCAATTTTATTTAAATCTATTTCATCTAATTTTTTTATAAAATTATCATGATCTATTTTTTGAGTAAACATTTTTTTATAATTTATACTCTCCATATAGGCTTCTTCATCTCTAAAGTGAAGAGCAGCATACCCCTTCAATTCTTCAATTAGGTTTACTATTCTATCATATTTATCAATAATGAACTCATTATTTAGTAACTCATAAACTTTATTAGCTATTTCAAAAAGCATTTTATGTTCATTATCAATAATCTCTATTCCTGTTTTAAATTCTTCCTTCATTTCGTACATTTAAATTACCCTCCAACTTCTCTCAATAGTACTAGTAAAATACGTTCAACATGAATTTATTGAACTATTTCACTCTAGGACTATATAATACCATATAAGTCAATATCCTTCCATAACTTCAAGTAACAAAATGGTGTATATTCCTATAAATTAAACCCTTATTACTTATTATTTATTTGCATTATTATCTTATCTTGAGCCTGAAGTATTTCATCTAATTGAACACTTCCTAATTTTCTTCTCGCCTCTACAAAATCAATATCTAGAAATATATTTTGAATATAATAAATAACCCTTGGTGAAGCCCCTAATATAGCTTTACATAGAGTATTCATATCTAATTTATACAGAACTGTTTTCACTCTTTCCCTATCTATACTAATAATATCCTCAAAACTAAATAGTTTAGAAGATATTTTGTTAAATAAATATATGTCATTTTCTTGTATTGTCATCATTAATCTAGATTTTTCAACATCTTCAAGATTCCTTAGCAATTCTATTATCTCTTCTTCAACATTGAAGAGTTCTTTGTATGTTTTTTCTAGATAGTAGGATATTTTATTCCAAAGTTCTTCTGTTACTTGTCCATTCCTAATAATTTCTTCATAATATTTGGTCCTTAGCTCCACTGATAGCAATGACACAAAAAAAGTTAAATTCATAATAATTCCCCCATAAACCCCATTCTTATAAATGAATATATATCTATATACTCGTACCATTTTCCTAAAAATGAAATAATAACCTGTATTTATTTCAAACAATTAGCAATCGCAAATGTACTACTTTGTTTGTGCATACAAAAACCTACAAGAGGAATTAAATTTAGTTCTCTTTTAAATATTAAATAAAAATATGGCATAGTAGTTACATGATGACATTCATTCCTTTACAAATTTAAGTACCTTCATTATCATAGCTCTTTTAAATTCAGCAAGGGCAAGTAGATTATTTCCTATTAAATGAGGTATAATATATTTAAAAATATAGGAGGAAATATGCTTTGGCACATTACGGCAATCTTCAAAAAATAAGGGATGGTAAAAGAAAATATGGTATAACACCTCATATTCCTGGAGGTTTTATAACTCCAGAAAACCTTGAAAAAATAGCTAAGATAGCTAAGAAGTATAATGGAGTTATAAAAATAACATCTGGACAAAGAATCTTAATAACTAATTTAGAGGAAAATGACCTACCTCAAATATGGGATGAACTACATATGGAACCCGCTGTTAAAACTCAAAATTCCGTTAAAAATGTAGAGATGTGTCCAGCAGGATATTGTAAAAGATCAAAATTTAATACAATTGGTATAGGTATGAAATTATCTAAAAAATATCAATGGATGGATATGCCTTGTAGAACTAAAATAGGTGTAGCAGGATGCAGAAATGCTTGTGGAAGTGTTTATAGTAAAGATGTGGGTGTTATAGCAGATATTAATGGTAAACTCATGGTAACAGCAGGTGGTTCAGCTGGATATAACCCTAGGATTGCGGATATTATAGCTAATGATTTATCAGAAGAGGATACTTTAAATTTAGTAGATTCTATATTTGATTACTATAAAGAAAATGCTCATGATGGGGAAAAATTAAGTTTTTTTATTGAAAGAATTTCAATAAAAAACTTTAAGAAAGAAGTTCTAAGTAGGTGTTAGAACTTTTTTGTGATTTAAGTAAATAATGAGAAAAAGATTAACCATATATTATAAATAAACTAATTAAAGGCAAATAACAGGAGTTTTTATTAACTCCTGTTATCTTTTCCCTTTATTATTTTTTCACTTCTTCTAGTTTACCCATAAATAGTATGGTTCCACTTTCTTCATCTTCTATAATAAATACAAAAGGTCTATCAGCTATAAACGCTTTAGGGTCATCAATTATTGGCATTGCAGTTTCCCTAACTTCAACTATAGTAGCTGCAGCTGCTTCACTTCCCTTTTCATTTACTTCTATTTTCCCTTGATGTAAAACACTACTAACATATATATTCTCCCTTATTCCACTAAGATTAGCTCTATCACTAAATATATCCTTCATTCCTAGGTCCATTAGAGGTCCTTTTAATTCTTTAGTTCCATATTCCATTTCAAACTTCGGAAAGCTTACATTAACAGCTTCCTGTTCTTTTCCAATGGATTTTTTTATAGAATTCCACTTATTCATGTCTAAATTATTTATAAAATTATCTATATTTAAACCTTCCTTTGGTAGTACTGCATACATAGATACTTTTCCATTATCATAAGGCATTTTTATAGCTTTAAAATCATTCTTTTCTCCATAAAAGGTTTTATCATCAGCTGCAACCTTCCTCATAAAATCTATCTCTGATTTTTCTCCCTCTGAATTTGTAAACTCACCTATAATATTATTATTTGTATCAAAGGGTTCTTGCCATTGCCCCTTGAAATATATAGCATTAATTAAATACATAATAACATCACCATCAATAGGACCTTTTAGCATATCTTTAATCATGTTATTAGTAGATTTTTCAATCCAATTATTAATTTTATCCACAGATGAGGATTTAGAGAAGTCCAAGTTATCCACTTTTGCACCAAAAATATCCTTATTAATGTTTATAAATTCTTTATTTATATTCTCACCCTCTCTTATCCATATAGAATTACTTACATTTAGCTTTATATTTTCATCTATATTCTCCAAGTAACTATGAAGAATTTTGTAACTATTATTTATCTTATCATCAGTGATTCCTTCATAGCCTAGTACCTTATTCATCTCTACTTTTGTATTCTCTTTAGCTCCATTATAGGCCATAGTAAGTGCCATGGAAATGCTCAAAGGAGATATAAACACATTTTTATTATTTTCATCCTTTGAGATTTCTTTGAATATATCGAATGCAAATTTATTATTGCCCTCAACCACTTCTTTATCCACCTCTTTAGCTGAAATTTCTTCCTTATTTTTACTATAAAATTTCTCACAGCCAATTAAAGACGTAGCTATTATAGCTATAAGCATTAAAGAAATTATCTTTTTTAATTTCATAACCTCACCTCTAAATTTAGTTTCACTTTATATACGCTGTTAAAGTGTTATAGTGCTATTTTTTATATTATTATAAATCTAATAATCAATTGATTAAATTATTTTCTATTGTATAATGGACATGTAATACCTTAAGTAATTGCCTATATTTTGAAAGTATTTTTACTAAATTGATATATAGGTATTATTAAATTATGATATAAAAATATTAATATAAAATATAAAATAGTAAATTAATAAAGCGAGGTTTTTATGACTAGGGATTTAACTAAAGGAAACGAAACCAAAGCTATAATAAGCTTTGCCATTCCCCTTATTATAGGAAATATATTTCAACAATTATACAATATTGCCGATTCCATAATCGTTGGCAAATATATAGGTGCATCTGCTTTAGCGTCAGTTGGATCTTCTTTTACTATTATAGTATTTTTAACATCTATTATTCTGGGACTTTGTATAGGCGCATCCGTTGTATTTTCTCAATACTTCGGAGCTAAAGATAATGCTAAATTAAAAAGTAGTATTTTTACTGCCTTTATCTTTATCGCCTTAATAACTATCATAATTAATTTATGTGCTATTTTCTTTACTGATAATATCTTAATTTTTATGAATACCCCACAGAGTTTATTTAATGATGTTAAACAGTATATAATTATAATCTTTTACGGTATAAGCTTTACCTTTATCTATAATTATTTTTGCTGTTTACTTCGTTCTGTTGGAAACTCCTTTATACCTCTTGTATTCTTAATAATAGCAGCCATAATTAATATAATTCTTGATATTGTTTTTATAACTGTGTTTAATCTTGGTATTGCAGGTGCAGCTTATGCTACCATCATAGCTCAAGGCATCTCTGGAATTTCAACAGCCATATATTGTTTTATCAAATTACCTGAAATCAGATTTAAAAAATGTGACCTTAAAATAGATATACGAATTTTAAAGTTAGTAGCAAATTATAGCCTTCTAACAAGTATCCAACAATCCATAATGAATTTCGGAATTTTATTAATTCAAGGTCTAGTAAATTCATTTGGAGTATCAATAATGGCAGCCTTTGCCGCTGCTGTTAAAATAGATGCCTTTGCCTATATGCCTGTTCAGGATTTTGGCAATGCTTTTTCCACCTATATTGCCCAAAATAAAGGTGCCGGTGAAGCTTTGAGAATAAAAAAAGGAGTAAAATCTTCATTCAAGATTATTACCTTATTTTGCATTATAATATCAACAATTATAGTAATATTTTCAAAACAATTAATGACTATATTTATATCTCCATCAGAAGTTGAAATTATAGCTTACGGCTCTCAATATCTATGTATAGTAAGTGTATTTTACTTTCTCATTGGATATCTTTTCATGTTCTATGGTTTTTATAGAGGTATAGGTTCCACTAATATATCTATTTTTCTTACTATTATATCCTTAGGACTTCGTGTCGGAATTTCCTATTGGCTAGCTCCTACCTTTGGTATAACTGCAATTTGGTGGTCTATTCCTATAGGTTGGTTCATTGCAGATATAATTGGTATTTCCTTTATAAAAAGGTTTATAAGAAATATAAATAAATAATAAAAATCTCTTACAGATTACTCCTTTAAGTATCTATAAGAGGTTTTTATATAATATTTTAAATTTATAAACTAATAGTAGTTTCTTTTTCTATAGATATATTTACTTTATTTGCTGCTTTAAATATTATAAGTCCAAAAATAAACATTACCACAATTCCTGCTACGCCAGCCTTAGAGCTTCCTGTTATATGGGTTGCTATACTCATAAGCATAGTTCCCATGAAAGCAGCCCCTTTGCCAAATATATCATATAGCCCAAAGTATTCACTGGATTTCTCCTTAGGAATAATTTTTGAGAAATAAGATCTTGATAGTGCTTGAATTGCCCCTTGAAATACTGCAACACATACAGCAAGAATCCAGAATTCCCATGCTTTATCTAGCTGTAATGCAAATATGGTTATTGCTATATAGCCCATAATTGAAGCTGCTATTAACTTATCACTTTTAAACTTTTTAGATAATCTTCCAAATAAAATAGCACAAGGAAAGGCAACTACTTGAGTTAAAAGTAATGCTAATAGTAAATTACTATCTGTAATCCCAACATCTTTTCCATAGGATGTGGACATGCTTATAATTGTATGAACTCCATCTATATAGAAGAAAAATGCAAGGAGGAATAAAAAAATCTTCTTGTTTTTTCTAATGTTTAAAAGAACCTTACCTAGCCTCTTAAAACTTTCTGCCACTGGCTTATTTCCTTTTTCAACATAATACTTTTGTTTATAGTTCTTTAGTAGGGGCATTGTTATTAGTAACCACCATAGAGCAGTTAATATAAAGGCTGTCCCCGTCGCCATTGCAGTTGTAAGTCCAATTTTATCTGCAAAAAGTACAAGGAGTAAACTTACTGTAAAAGGAATACAACTTCCGATATACCCCCAAGCATATCCATGAGATGATATCTCATCCATTCTATCATCAGTAGTTATGTCATTGAGCATGGCATCATAAAAAATAAGGCTTCCTGAAAAACCAACCTTCCCTATGACAAATATAGCTAGGAATATAATCCATGGTACTGGAAGAGCTAAGGCTGCACAACCTAACACTCCGAACATCATGAATAATGAAAATAGTGGTTTCTTATAGCCTTTAGTATCTGCTACCGTTCCAAGAATAGGTCCAAGTATCGCTACAATAATTGTAGATAAGGATACCGCATACCCCCAGTAAGCTGTTGAATCGGCTGGTGCAATTCCCGATAAACTTGCAACATTTTTGAAGTAAATAGGAATTATGGTAGACACCAACATGGTGAAAGCTGAGTTTCCTACATCATATAGAATCCACTGCTTTTCTAACTTAGTAAATTTACTCATTTTACCCCTCCTATAGAAAATTTCTATTGAAGAATTCTCCCAGGTTGTCATTACTTTTTATAGCACTATAGTACTCTTCAACTCTATGTACTGCCTCATCTATAGCCTCTTCACAAAGGTTTAAAAGCTTTTTATTTATTTCTATACACTTTATATTTGGTTCTACATTAATTATCATACGGCTAAAGCCTTCTCCACCTTTAATTAAACCTAATAAGCCTTTTATAATCTTTCTTTTCAAATTGTTTTCACATAATAGTAGTTTATTATAAAACCTTACAGACTTAAGGCATTTATATATTTCTTTTCCACTAACATTGTCATAAATGCTAGCAATATGTGCTGCTATAACTTTATTAGGAATAATATGAGCTGCTGCACTATGCCTTTGTGGACTTAAATTATTTCTCCTCATTAATGCTCCATCTAACTCTGCTTCTATTTCAGCATGAGATATATTACTTTCCTTCATAGCTTCTGCAATAAAAGGATGACAACTACTATCAAGGACAAAGTGGCATACAAATCCTAAAATATAAGAGAGACAAACCTCATCCTTACTTTCTTTAATATACTTTTTCGACCTTTCTAAAAATCCATAGGCCTTTTCATCATGTAATGTATGTCCATACTTAATTATCTCATTCTTATATAAGGGCTTATAATAAAAAAGTATATCTGGACCATTAAGCCCTATATAATATGCTTCTTTATTTGGGGTTATAATATCTTTTATCTCATGGGGCAGTTTTTCTAAGACAGTACGTCCAAAACTATAGTGAGTATAACTTGCGGGCATATAAATCCACCTTTCAAATTTACTAAATATTCCGACTTATATTTCAATTATATATTTCTTATGTTTTAAGTAAGTTANNAGTTATATTAAGGTAAAATTCTTGTAAATCCTTATACTATTAATATTCTTAATATAATTATAAAAGCACCAACTAATTAAAGCTAGTGCTTTTATAATTTATTCCACTATGAACTGCCAATTACCCTCTTGATGAACTAAAACATTATTTATATCTATATATATTTTCCTTAAAAATCTTTCTGTAATACTTAAATCTTCATTATCTAGGTATACCTCACCTTGCTGATTTTCCATATCACCCATGGCACCACCAGTTCTAAAATTTTCTCTTACCATAAATATTGTTCTGCTTTCATCATAATTATTACTAAAGTCAAAGTGTATAGTATACTCTCCACCTTTATTTGTGATAGAAGAAGCTTTAATACTATCTTGAAGCCCTTTAAGTTTAAGGTCTTCATTTATTTCAGAAATTTTACCCTTCTTAGGAATTTTTATAGCTAATTTGCCTCCTTCTTTTAAAACATAATTTATATCTATATCCTTTATTTTTATATCTAATTTGCCTTTGTAAGGATCTAATATTTTAAAAGCTCTCCCAGTTCCATCATTAGCATTTTCTATAGATAGTAAATTGCCTTCTTCATCTCTAACTTCAACTTTTCCAATGGTATCTAAACTAATGGTGTAATCTTCACGCTGTTTATAATCTATATTACTCCATATTTTAAAGTATCTTTCTCCTTCTTCATAATAACTAGTTGCACCTAAAAGAACCTCTTTGTCCATGGCATTTCCACCAATTTCATCATAACTATTTTTAAAGTTTACCTTTTTTAAATTAAACTCACCTATGTCTTTATCCTTATAATGCAACTTAAAATCTGTTATTAAACCCTCACCCTGCTGAAAAGTAAATCCTGCATATCCTCCACTTGCAAAGCTAGTTAATCCTACATTATACATATTTCCATCACTAGTCTTTAATTTTAAGTTGTTTATTATTTCTCTTTGATATCCTATGCCTTCAGCTTCTGCATCCTGGTTAAACCACATTTCAACATATATATTCTCACCATCATTTGTAATACTTTTTACTAATGCTGAACTATCATCAATATTAATTCTTACTGGTTCTTCTAACATATATAGCTCTTTATCTACTTGCTGTTTTATAATACCTTGGGAAGGAGTAAATATTAGTTTTTCAGCTATCTGTGCAATGACTTCCTTGCCTAAAGGGGACATGCCTATTAATATGGCTAGTATAGCTACCACTGCAGCCACTTTATACTTCTTCATAAACCTTTGCATTTTTCCGTTTTTCTCTTTATTAAACTGTATTTTTTCTTCCTCACTTTTTTCTTTATTTACTTCTGTTAAATCAATACTATCATTGCTTTCATAATTATCTATATTTGCTAATTTCTCTTTCAAGGATTTCTTTAATCTCTGTTTTTCAACTTGATCCAAAGGAATCTCTTCAAACTCACTTATATCAAAATCAATTTCATTAAATTTATCATATATATCCTTATTATCCATAACTATACCCCCTCCCTAGCTTCCTTATAATACTCTCTTCTTATCTTTTCTCTGCCTCTACTAATTCTAGTATTTATATTACTTACAGAAAGCTTTAATGCTTCACTAATGCTTTTACTCTTCTCTCCAAGTAAAAATTTCATTATAAATATAGTTTTATCTGGTTCCTCCATACCTTCTATAATACTTACTAACCTGCTATTTTCTATATCATCAAGATAATGATCTTCTGCACTTTTACCATCAGTGATGGCTTCATCCATAAGCTGGTTATTTTCTTTTTTACCATACTTTCTGTAGTAATCAATTGCTTTAAATTTTGTGATAGCTCCTATCCAACTTTTAAAATTAGAATTATCACCAGTAAATTTATATCCATTAACCCAAATTGCCATAAATACATCTGACATACATTCCTCAATTAAACCTTTATCCTCTACAGAATATAAGGTTTTAGATATAATTCCTTTTATTAAGGGCCCATATATATCAATGATATAATCAAGAGCTTTAGGATTTTTTCTTTTTAATTCTTCAATAAAATTGTCTTTATCCACCCTCATTAAATCTCCTCCAAATTTCCTTCTTCACCCTATATATCGAAAGCAATATAGCTTTTGTTACAAAATTATAAAATTATATATAAAAAGTGTCTTAAAATATACTATACTTTAGTTTTCACTAAAATATAATCCAATATTTTAAGACACTCTTAAATTAAATATTATTTAATTATTTACTTCTCTAATTACTTGCTTATCTAATCTACAGAATCTGTTTCCTCTAGTGGTTTAAAGAAACTTTTATCCCTTTTACAAACAGGACATCTCCAGTCTTCTTTTAATTCTGCAAAAGGTACCTCTTCTTGGCTTTCATCATACAAGTAGCCACATACACTACATTTATAAATTTTCATATCAATTCCTCCTCAATATAAAATTATATTAATAAACTCCTTATGTTAGCTAAATTACCAACTCAGGATTATTAATCTCTTACCCTTTGATGTAGCTTTAGTCATCCTATTTAAATTGTAAATCTCCTGAAAGTCCCATGAACAAAACAACTATTTAGCTAGTTATATATATTCCTAGTTGTAAAGTTTTATATTTTTATATTTACATAGTTATATACTTGCCTTTTTAAGTTTCTATGGCTCTACTTGTATAAAAGCATTTCCCCCAGAGGACTCCAACTTATTAATTGTTCCATTATTATTAATTGACGTCATAGGGTAATATTTATATTTAAATCCATAGGTGTCTTGAACCTCAACTAACACATCTAACATATCTCCATTTTTTAATTTATATTTCTCTTTGATAGTTCCAGTATAATTACTAACTTCACTTGAAGGTTCATTACTTTTTTCTAATTCAATTTCATCTATAACTTCCTCATTTATTCTTATCTTACATGAAGCTTCTTCTACAGAATTTCCTTTTATAGAACTTGGATAAATGACACTTTCAATCCATCCATCAATTATAACTTCATCACCCTTTGTTTCATATTTCCCTTTAAAAGGTTGAGGCATAATTTGAAGTTGATACTCCATTTGATCAATATATTCATCTTCCCATGTTTCTTTTTTCACTTCTGCTCCATAGTCTAACGTAAATCCAAATTTAACAGTACTCCTTATGGGAACTGCTATCTTTGCACTATAGTTTAAAGCTTTATCTAATTTACCTTCAACACTCTTACTATTTCCATCGCTACAGTCATAGTTAAAATAAAACTTTAATCCTTCTTTATATACCTTAGGAGTTCCTTTGAGATTAATACTAATGGTTTTGTTTTCTGAATCTAGCCCTTCTACTGAATAACTAAAGTCACTTAAAATACTCCCTTGCTTTTTTAGGGTTTCTTCTACAGTGGTATTAATGCTACTTAAGGATGTCCTCATATCATTATACTGATTATAAATATCACCTCGTAAGCTATCTAGGTCTTGTCTAAGAGAATTAATTTTTAACAAACCCCACAGATTAAGCAATATCAAAACTATAAATCCTATAATAACTCTTCTTTTTACTATTTTATTTTTCTCTAATAATTTATTATCTTCCACTTCAATCCCCTTTCATAACTATATTCTTATCCATCTATCTTCTAATGCTTTATTAACCATATCTTTATCACATAAATATTCTCTTAATATATCTCTTATGTATCTATCATCATATTTATGATTAGAATTATTCTTTAAATCTTTATATCCAGAACCTCTACGAAGATAATCAGAGCTACTTACTCTATAAACTTTATCTTCCTTAAGAGGTTGTCCATTTATAATAACTTCTAACACCTCTCTTTCCCTGTATTTAACTTTTACATTTCTAGAAAAATGAAGTCGTCCTATATATTTCCCTCTAAAACCTGGTCCCCTACCATCAGCTAAAACTATGTCCCCATCTAAACTTTCCTTAATAGCTTCTAATATATATTTTCCTTCAATTTCAAAGTATGTAGGATTTAATGGAGATGGCTCTATTTGTAATAGCTTAAGATTAGTTACTGTACCTTTTTTTATTCCTCCATTTAATACTCCACTATTTATGAAAGCAAAATCACAATTATAAACTTTAGATAATCCATCTGCTAATAAGTTAGTAATAGGATTTTCTTCTATTACATCATGCCATAAATTTTCTTTAACTTCATATAGTGGTATAGAAAGATTATTTAAAGCTATCTCTTTATTCTTCTTCAATACTTTAATTATACCTTTATCCATATCTAAGCCTTCTATATTTATATTTTCGCCTTTTACTAAACTTACTTTATTATCTTTTATAGATAGTTTCAATACTCCCAAGTGTTCTCCAAACTGTCCTGAGGTATGGATTATGGTATTATTTATAATCTTAGGTTCATCCATAAGAATATGAAAATGTCCTCCTATTATTACATCTACCTCTGAAATTTTTGTTGCAATCTCTTCATCCTTATCCATACCTAAATGGGATAGAACCATACATATATCATATTTACCCTTATTATTATTTATCTCCTTATTTATTCCCTGAAGATAATCTAAAATATCTAATCCACAACTTGTACTAAACTCATTTAAATTTGGAGAAGCACCTATAATTAATATTCTTAACCCAGCTTTATTAATTATTATACTTTTGTTTAGCCCTTCTATTTCCTCACCATTGAGTTTTTTTATATGACAACTTAAAAAAGGTATCCTTCCATCAGAGGTTAATCCTTCTAAAGTATGAATTCCATCAAAGGTCTCATTATTTCCAATGGAAATAGCATCATATTCAGCTTCCCGAAGTAACTCTATTGCAACCTTCCCCTTAGTTCCATTAACTTCTACTCTTTTAAAATCTGCTAGATCTCCCGCATCTAATACAATTGTATCATCATTTTTAAACTCATTAATTTTTGTAGTTATTCTTGCTAAATTTTCAAAATTGCTATGTATATCGTTAGTATGTAATATTTGTAATTCCATAATACATCTCCTTTGTATATGCTAATAAATCATTATAAAATTCACATAAAAATAGTCTTTAGCTAAATCAACGAACATTATATATATCCATATATATAAATATTTTACAACATACCATGGAATATTTATATAAAAATTTTGTTGAAATTGAAATTTATTTTCACAAATTTTACACATATAACATAACATACTATTAGGTAGAAATTAATTCAAGGAGAAAACAAATGAGCAATTATAATGATTACTCACATAGAAAAATGGAATACGCTTGTGCTTTTGTATTACCTCAAGCATATGAAAATTTATTTTTAATTAAAGATGCTCTATCAAAGGGCACAATATTTAAGGATTTATATAAACCTTACAATGAGAAGAAAAACTCAAGATTGGAATAGAGGGGTGAGATATTATGTATGATCAAGAATTATTAAATAATATAAGAAAACTTCAATTTTATTGCATAGATTTAAATCTATATCTAGATAACTTCCCTGATAACGAGGAAGCTACTAAGGATCTACAAGCCGTATCTCATAAGCTCGGAATATTAGTACGTCAATATGAAGAAAAATATGGCCCACTTACTAATTTCGGCTCAGCCTCTGTTGAAAGTCCAATGTGCTGGACTTCATTACCATGGCCTTGGGAAAATTATTAACACAGGAGGATTATAATATGTGGTATTATACAAAAACATTAGAATATCCAATAAATCTTAAATCTAAAGATCTTAGAATGGCAAAATTTCTAGTAGCTCAATATGGTGGCCCAGATGGAGAATTAAGTGCAGCCCTTAGATATTTGAATCAACGTTACACTATGCCTACTGGAAAATCTAAAGCACTACTTACTGATATAGGTACAGAGGAGATGGCTCACGTTGAAATGATAGCTACTATGATTTATCAACTTATGAGCAATGCTACTCTAGAAGAGCTTGAAGAAGTAGGACTTGGTGGTCACTATACTAATCACGGAAGAGCTTTATTTTATACAGACCCTGAAGGAGTACCTTGGACAGCAGCTTATATCCAAGCTAAAGATGATGTAGTTGCAGATCTTACTGAAGATATGGCAGCAGAACAAAAGGCAAGAGCAACCTATGAATGGTTAATAAATCAAAGTGATGATCATCAAATAAAAGAAATTTTGAAATTCTTAAGGGAAAGAGAAGTTGTTCACTTCCAAAGATTTGGTGAGGCTCTAGATGACGTACAAGATTGTTTTAAAAGAAAACCATTGCTAGATCCATTGAATAGATAAATTAAAAATTTATATTCTAAATGAATATACTTATATAAATAAGGGGCTTTGCAAAATAAACTAATTTTATATATTTTGCTAAGATCCCTTATTTTAATTTTACTAGATAACTCTGTTATATTTACCATAAAACTTTATATAATAATCAACTTCATTCTTTAGATTTTGAGAATATTATAGTGGATATCTATCAATAAATAAACTTCTAATCTTTCACTATGTTGAGCTTGTACTTATATTAGATGACAAGCTCAACATTAATTTAAGATTTAGCTTATTTTGAGATATCCCCTTTCTTAAATCAGAAGTTTTAACTATATTATAGTTGTATCTCCATTACTACTTCTCCCCACATTATCTTTCCAGTTTTTCTAAATCCTACAGACTCATATAATTTTTCAGCAACACTATTTTCTGGTTCAAAGCTTGTATAAACTTTTATATTTCCATGCTCTTCTTTTAATAGTTCTAGTAGCTTTAATATAGCAGCCCTACCATAACCCTTACCTTGATATTTCTTGTCCATCATAAGTCTACACATCCACCAGCTATTATCATCACTATCAAAGCTGTACATTAAAAATCCTACCATTACTTCTCCATCATATATTACTAACGGATAGTTTCCTTCTTCAAACTTAGACTCTAATATAGAATATGCATTTGATGCTACGAAACATTTCTGGTTTTCTTCTACAGAGAGCTCAATACACTCGCTCCAATTGTCATTATCCACTGCTTTAAAAATAAGATTCATAAATATTTTCCCCCTAATATTATATTTCTTTCTTATAAAAAATCTCGTCTTCAGCTTCAAAGCCAGTTATAAACTGTTTAAAGCCAAAACTAGATTTATTATTCTTATTTCATACTTTTAAATTATATATCTATAATAATCTAATTGTGTTTTAATAATAAATCCATTATTAATATAAAGGTTATATGCTATATGATTTTTACTATCCACCTCAAGATATATGTCTTTAATATCCAAAGTCAACGCCTTCTCTATTCCTTTGTTTAATATCTCTTTTCCATAGCCAAGTCCTCGATACTTAGTTGAAACTCCTAACCCACAAATAAACGCATTGCTACCTTCTAAGCTAATACTACATATACCAACAATTTCATTATCTATTTTAGCCATATAAGATATCCTATCTTTAGATTCTATTATTCTATTAATAATTGCCTTTACTTCTTCCAAAGTTTTATTAAAAATATCCGTATGTAGCTTTGCTATTTCATCTACATCTTGATTAATTATTTCATATAATTTTAGCTTGTTTTGTGTTTTGGTAAATTTATCTCTTTTATAGACTAATAAATACTCGGAAAATTCATATTTAACGTTAAATTTCCCTAAAGTTAACCTACCATCATTACATGAAGTCTCATTTACAAAGAGTATCTCTCTAACACCATGTTTTCTTAATTCATTGATAGCACACTCTAGAAGTCTTTTAAAAAAACCTTTCCTCCTATACTCTGGTAATGTGCATGCAGAAATCTCTGCCTCCTGCGATGTTGGTATAAACATGGCTAGAAAACTTACAAGTATTTCTTCTTCATATAATAGAAAAAAACAATTTATTTCCTTATTAAAGTTAATTTCGTTTGATAAAAATGCACCTCCTTTAGTTTTATCGTAGTTTTTACAAGTCTCTTCTAAGTTTTCAATTGCTTCAATCTGATTCTTATTTAATTCTCTTAACTCTAGAATTTGCACTAATTCTACCTCCTACATAAAAATAACCATATCCTTCACCGTAGATTATAGGATATGGCTAACTAACACATATTTGTTTTAAACATAGCTTTAAGCTTAGATATTGCTCTTAATTTCACTATGCCATTCAAAATATTTCATATAAAAAGTCCTAGGAAAACCCCTAGGACTTAACTACAAATTAATACTTTAAATTTAACTTTAACTTTAACTTTAAAAACCTATAATCTCAGGTAGGGCGTTATTATCTATTCTATTTAATTTCATATTATTTTTATAAAAATTTTTGTTCATAAACAACGTATTCCCACCTTTCAATTACTTATATTTACATTATAATATTTTTATATACTATTTGTCAATATTTTTAAATTCTACCCTTAAAAGTCTGGTCTTACTTACAAATCCACTACTTTCTAATGTTTTTTTCGAATTTGAATTATAGTACCAGCATCCACAAATCGGAATTTCACCTTGCTTATAGCAAAGTTTCTTTAGCTCTGCTATAATAGTTCTTCCAATACCCTTTTGTCTATATTCTTCCCTAGTAAACATACCTATACTAGTATAACCTTTTAGTATTTCTCCTTTTTCTTGTATACCAAAACCTAACACATTAGTACTCTCTTCAAAAATATATAATTCTCCATCTTTAACCTGTTTATCTACGTCTTCAAAGAAATCACCACTGAATTCCGTTATCACCTCAATATCTTTATCCTCTGCTTTTCTTAGGTTACCATTGTTATAATACCTTATTTTCTCTGGTATACCTTTATGATCCTGAAAAAAATAAGCTTGGTTTTTTACTTCTTTATTTTCTATATCACATATACAACTTAAATATAATTCGTCTCCTGTAAATACATAGGCTGATTTTGGTTTAAACTTTTTTAATATAGCATTAAAATACCTTTGAGCGTATTTTATATATTTACACTTGATATAAAACAGTGTTAATAATTCATCATCATATATAGCAAAATATCCTATATACTTTGAATTCATAACTATTCTATAAAACCTAGACTTAATTATATAGTCCTCTAAATATGAATCAAAGGGTGAAGACAGGGTTTTTATATAATCTTTTAAAAACTTACTTATATCATCACAATTAGTTAATTCGAAGTTTATACTTCCTTTCATATGTTTCCTATAATCTCCAATAAATTAAACCCCTGTGCCCTTATTAAAATACCTTCTTTCATGCTACAGCTTATTTTCCGCATAAATAATCTTTCTTTAATAATTTTACTCATTTTTATCTAGTAAGTACCTGTTAATAGTACCACTAAACTCCCCCCTTTTTCACTTTATTTACCCAAGTTATTTTCTTTACTTAGTGCTTGTCTTTCTTTTATTGCAATAATAGCTTCCCCCTAGTAATTTGGAAGGTTACTAATTTACTATTTAATTTAAAACTTAGTTACCCCTATTATTAGCACTACACATTTCACAGTCTATAGCTAAAACTATAGCTAAGCATAATATTTCATCAATCTGATCAGATATATTTAGCACATAGCTATCTCCCCAAGTAAACCATTCCTTACTCATTGTCATAACATCATATTCACCTTGATATAATGTATAATCATGGGCCCAAAAATCACCAGTTAGCCTTAAATCAGTTCCATCTAGATAATAGCTTTGATTAATAAAAGTAAGTTTTTTTATCAAATCTCCAATTACTATGCCATTTATGATAATTTCAAACTTAGGCATAAAGGTAAAGAGTTTCTGCCTTATATAGCCCACTTCTTTGTGATTTTTGTCATAAATATGAAGTTTATGACCCATAGAAAACATTTCACCTTCAACGAAATATTTATCTTCCTCTTTTTCATCTTTAACTATAAATCTATCAGTAAATGAAAATACTTTTTGCTTAATATATAATTTCATAGCTTCCTCCGTCATATATACTCATTATTAATATTATCTCATAAATTTTAGAATATTAATACAAATTTATGTAGTTATGTAATCTAAATAATTTTTAATA